>CAYWXT010000169.1:0-12518 GCA_964462125.1 uncultured Pirellulaceae bacterium
GGTGATGACGCCCCAAGTAGCGACGCAGCAGCGGCCGGGGATCCTCCAAACATTCCATGACCATCGATTCCAGCAGCTGAAGCTCCCTGCCGCTGAGGTAGATCCCTCGACGCGAACGAAGTTCCAGCATCGCGGTCACGACCTGCGTCAGCAGCGATTCGCCGTCGTGGCGTAGCCCCACCACGATGCCCGCGACGATCTTGACCAACTTCAGCGCCTGCCAGCGGTCGAGCCACTGCGACGTCTTGGTCTTCAGCTCCTTGTCGCACGGCGGACAATCGTTGGGGTTGTCCCCGAGCGATGTTTCCTCCGCGCTCTCCTCACGATCCTGGTCGTACTCTTCCCCCAGCAGCCGTGTGGCCGACTGGCACGCCCGCGGTGCCAGGCCGGCTTGATCGATCAAACGCTGACTCTTTGGCAACCTCACCGCACGGCCTTGGGCGCGAAACAGCGCCGAGCAACGGATCCGGGCCAAACGCGGGGGGAGGATGTGCTGGTAATCGCAGTCGAGGCTCCACTGGACCAGCTGCTCTCGCCACAATTTCCCTTTCTGGCCTCTGCAACTCGGACAGTGACGGCCATTGCAACCGCGGATCCGGAGCGACTCATTGGTGCGGTCTGACTCGATACTGCTTCGAACAGATAATGAAACTGGCTCCCCTAGTATCTGCCGTATCGACAGTTCACGCCCGATTGTGGAGGCTTGACAGAGTCGATGCCAGGGGCGCGAAGTCGCTGAGACTTCGTCTATGTCCTGTGACTTCGGCTAGCTCGGGTGGGCCGCTGGGTCGTCGGGCTTCCGCAGGTAAGCCGCGCTGGTCTGAAAGAACCGCGTTCGTCTTGTCGGCGGTTGTTCCGCGGCGTCCGCGGCGGCTCGCAAGTCATCCAGGTTCGCCTGGCAGTACCGACAGCCGACCTCCTCGATGTGAAAACGGACGTAGTCAGTTGGTTCCGGTTCCAGGGTGCCGAGCAGGAACTGGCCGAGCTCAGTGCGGCTGGGACAGGACAACCGGGCTCGCCGCCAGATGGCACCGATTGTATGCAGCCCCGCCTGTTCGCGGCCGCGGATCTCCACAAGTCGGCGGCGCAGCGTCGAATCTGACCGCAGACGGTGTTCCAGCTCTGCGGAGCGGGCCGGTGCGAGTGCCTCTTCGAGAAAGGCTGCCAATTCGTGATCGGTGAAGTCGCTCATCTTGATTCCTCCAACGCGCCGTGAGTCGCTTCCCAACCCGCATCGTAGCCGAAACAGGGGTGGAGTCCCGCGGCGGGCCGGTTCAGCCGTCGAATCGGCTCAGGCAGAGGGTCACGTTTTGGCCGCCGAAGCCGAAGCTGTTGTTCAGCGCGTATCGGATCTCGGCTTCGCGGGCTTGGTTGGGCACGTAGTCCAGGTCGCACTCCGGATCCGGGTTTTCGTAGTTGATTGTCGGTGGCAGCACCGAGTCGCGGATGGCCAGAAGGCAGACGATCATTTCGGTCACCCCGGCTGCGGCGATGAGGTGTCCCATCATGCTCTTGGTACTGCTGACGGGGACCTTCGGCGCGTGCTCCCCGAAGACCTCGTAACAAGCTTTGGTTTCGACCTTGTCGTTGACTTTGGTGCTGGTGCCGTGGGCGTTGACGTACTGGATCTGGGACGGTTGCAGCCTGGCATCGGAGATCGCCATCCGCATCGCCGCGATCCCGCCGTGACCGTCCGGTGGGATATCGGTGATCCGGTAGGCGTCGGCGGTGGTGCCGTAGCCGGTCACCTCGCCGTAGATTGTCGCCCCTCGCCGCTTGGCCGCCTCGAGTTCCTCCAGGACGACCATCGCGGAGCCTTCTCCGAGAACGAATCCGTTGCGTTTCAGGTCAAACGGGCGGCTGGCCTTGGCCGGCTCGTCGTTGCTTTCGCTCAGCGCCGTCAGCAGGTTGAACCCGGTGACGCCAAAGGGATGGATCATGCTGTGGGTGCCCCCGGCGAGCATCACGTCGGCCTCGCCGCGGCGGATGATCTCGGTCGCTTCCCCCACCGCTTGGCTGCTGGCGGCGCAGGCGGTCAGGCAGTTGAAGTTGGGTCCTTGGGCCCCGAGCAGGGTTGCCAGGTGGGCCGAGGGCATGTTCGGTTCCTGCTCGAGTTCCTTGGCCGGGTCGAGCATTTCCAATCCCGCGGCAACAAACTTGGCGACGTCATATTCTGCGTCGGCCAAGCCGGCCATCATCATCCGGCTGAAGGTGTCGAAATCCTGATTTCCTTCGCCGCTTCCGAGATAGATCCCGAATCGGCACGGATCGGTGACCGCATCGAGCACGCCGCTGTCGGATACCGCCTGCTTGGCGGCCCCGATTGCAAACTTTGTATGACGACCGGCGTGCTGCCAGTCTTCGGGCGCCTCGCCAGCGTCGGCAAGATCCCAGTGTTTGACCTCGGCGCTGATCTTGGTCGGAAAACCGCTGGCATCGAACAGGGTCGTCGCGGCGACGCCGCTCCGCCCTTCCTGGAGCCCGGACCAGACCGTCGCAGCGTCGTGGCCCATGGGGTTGATCATGCCGATTCCGGTAACGACGACACGGCGACGCATGGAGGATGCCTTCACAGGTTTTCAGATTCTGGGAGCGGGTTGCCTTCGGCGTCGACGGCAACGTGAAAAAATTTCATTTGGCGAAGCATGCCGCGAAGGTCCCCTGGTTCGAACAGGGGGCCATCGACCAGGTGCCCCTCGTCCAAGAACGCAAACATCAGTTCGACTTCGGCTTGTAACGCCCCGGCACAGTGGCTGGTGCAGCTGACCGTCGCCCCGTTGGGCTGAACCCCGTCCAAATGGGCACGGTATTCCAATTGGTCGCCCCCCAATGCCGGTTGGTGGTAGACCGCCTTGCTCACCTTGGCCAACACCACCCGTTTGCGAAACTCGAATTGCTCCGAGACCAGGATCCCTCCCAACTGGGCCAGACCCTCGATGATCAGGGTAGGGGGCAACATGGGATATCCGGGCACGTAGCGGTCGAGGACTTCCGCATCGAGCGCGACGTTTTTGATCCCTGCGGCGTGGCTGCCGCTGACGAATTCGGTGACCCGATCGACCCAAAACCAGCGCATCGCCGTCAGTCACCCACCTTGCTTCCGACGTAACTGCAGAGGTCACCGACGGTCAGCAGGTTGCCGAAATCTTGGACCCGAGGGTTCTGCTCAAACTCCTCCAGATCCGCCCAAGGCATGCGGCGTTTCAGTTCTGCCATCCCCTCGGCCGTGACCATCCCGTCCTGGACGTATTGGCTGTTGGTCAGAATGTCTTCCGGGGAAAGTTCTTCGCGGGGGATGGTGATGTCGAAGGCCTTCTCGAGTTTGAACACGATATCCAGAAAGTCGATCGACTCCGCTCCCAGGTCACCGACCAGGGTAGCCTCCCGCTCGACCTCGTCTTCATCGACGCCCAAGGCATCGACCAGGGCTTCTTGAACTTTTTCGTAAATCTCGGCTGAGGACAGACCCATGAGTAATCCTTCGTTGGGGGTGTCTACTTGGAAGGGTTGATCGAAAGGAGTTGTTCGCCGAACAATTCCTGAAACTGTGCTTTCGTGCCCCGTCGGAGTTCATCGTCGGTTCCGAGTCGTTCAGGGTCGCCGCTGCAACGGCATTCGAACTGCAGACGGGCGGAGACGGTCACCCTTTCTCCCTTTTCCGCGAACGCTTTGACCGTCACGAGGGAGTCCTTCTGTTTGAGCACGGAGGCTGTGATCCGGAGCGTCTCGCCAGGGGCGAGGAATTCGCCAAACTTGACACCCCGAGCTTCTCTGAGCAAGACGAGCGGGGTGGCAAAATGGTCTCCGCTGCGAATCATCCACATCGCTGCCTGATGAAGGGCCTCGAGCATCATCACGCCGGGCATCACGGGGAACCGGGGGAAATGGTCCCGCAAGTATTCCTCATCGGCGCGGAGCGTCCGTTCCGCGACAATTCGCTGTCCGGGTTCGAGTGAGAGGATTCGGTCGATTTGGCGATACTTCATTTCCAATCTCGACCGCACAGGATATCGGCGTCTTCGCCCACCGCGTCACGACGAAGGGTCGCGAGCCGGCAGGTCCGAAGCACGCGTTTCAGCGGTCGACCAAGCGGCCCTACCATAGTTTCCCCTCAAATTTGCCTCAACCGTAGTTCTTTCCCTTCTCGAAACCGGATGCCACGCCTATCCGCCCTGTGACGCAATCCGGGGTTGGGGCCTGGGGAGCGGGCGCTCGGGGCTAGGGCGCTCGGGGACGGGAATCCGGCCGCCGGGAAGCTGGGGGCCGGGGATCTCGGGGCCGGTATGGGTGATCTGGTTCTGATCATCGACAAAGATCAGCCGCGGACGATGCTGCTGCACCTGGTCGGCCGGAATGTAGGCAAACGTCGCCAAAATTACGCGGTCTCCGGGATAAACCAGGTGGGCCGCGGCCCCGTTGGCGCACAGATCCGCGGACTCTGGCAGCCCCGCGATTGCGTAGGTCTCCAGGCGGGTTCCGCGGCTAACGTTCCAGACCTGGATCGCCTCATAGGGTGCGATGCCGGCCGCCTGCAGCAAATGCGGCGGGATGGTCAGACTCCCCTCATAATTGAGATCGGCGGCGGTCACCGTGGCCCGGTGGATCTTGGCGGCTAACAGCTTTCGAAACGCGGCGTTCATGCTCCCATTCTCATCCGAGCGAGCTCAATCGCCCAGGTAGGGTGCCAATCGTTCGCGAGTCGATTCCTGCTGCAGGGCAAGTTTGCCGAACCCGGGGACCGCCCCCAACTCGACCGCGACCTGCTGCTGCTCCTCGTAGTTGGTCACCAGCATCACCGGGACCGACCCGACGTCCGGGTCGTCCTTGATCTGCTTGACCACCTCCAAGCCGTCAGTGTAGTCGCGATCCAACTTGCGATTAACCGTGACCAGATCGACCGGCCGGGTGCGCAGCAACTTCAACGTGTCCTCGGCGCCGTGGCTTTGGACCACGGTGGCGCCGAAAAACGATTTGGCCATCCTGCGGATCGCGTTGAAATCGGGACCGCAGTTACCACAATCGAGCAGTGTTTTCGGCATCTCGGGGGTCAATTGTCCAGGCTGATCTTGAACAGTTTGTCTTTGGTGCTGATGAAGATCGCGCCATTGGCGGTGACCGGCGTACTGTAGACGCTGGTCCCCATGTTGATCTCCTTGATCGGTTCGGAATTTTCTTTCCCGAGTTCGAAGATCGCCACGTCGCCATCTTCATCGCCGATGTAGACCTTGTCGTCGGCGATCAGCGCGCTGCCCCAACTTTGGGCGAACATGTCGTAGGTGAAGTGGACGAGCGGTTGGCCGTCCCCGGTCCCCCTGGCATCCAGGCAGTGCACCAGGCCTGAGAAATCGGCGACGTACAGCAGGTCATCCTTGATCGCCACGGTCGAGATCGTGCGGTGCATCTCTTCTTCAAAGTCGATCTCACCGTCGCCGTTTCGGTCCTGCTGATGATAATGCCAGACCACGGCGGAGTTCGGATTGTCCACCGCTGCTTCGCCCTTTTCCGGCTCGACCGCTTGAATCCGCTTGTGAGCAATCGCAACCCGCTCTTCGCCTTCCACTCGGACCGCCAACTGTGGCGAGACGTCGCCCCGCTTGGTCGGGTCGATGCACCACAGATGCCCTTGCCCTTCGCCATGCTCGGGGTCCTGGCCAACACCGACGTACACCAGTTCGTTGTAGATCACCGGGGTCGCGATGATGTTGTTCCGGGTTCCTTGCCCGCCGAGAACCCATTTGGTCTCCTTCGGGTTGGCATCGAACTTCCAGAGCAGTTCGGGCTCGCCATCTTGCCCTTCGTCGGCCCGGAAGCTGTAAACCCAGCCGTCCCCGCCGCAGAAGATCGCTTGGGGAACCCCTTCGATCTCGCCGACCGCCGGACTCGACCACTGGCCGTGCAAGATGTTCCGCCCCGGTGACTGGTCGGTCCATAACACCTCACCGGTGTTTTTGTTCATGCAGATGAAGCTCGGTGCGTCGGGAGCGGGCAGGTTGATATGGGATTCGTCCAGGCCGTTGCTGGTGTTGACGAACAACAGGTCTCCGTAGCTGGTCACGCTGCACGAGGCCATATTGTGTTGGCTGACGCCCATCTCCGGGCCCATCATGTCGTAGACCCAGATCGTATCGGCGTCACGCTTGTCGTGCACGCCGAGCGTTTTGAAGAAGCTCAGCCGGGAGCCGGACTGTTTGATCGTCAACTCGCGATCGACGCCACCGAAATTGCCGGTCGCCTTCCAGAGCTCGTCCTCGGTAACGGTTTCAATCGTCGGGTCTCCTTCGGTCGGCTCGCCGGCCTCGGCCAGCAGATCGCGGGCGGCGGCGGTGAGCTTGCCCTCCCGAAGCGCTGCGAGTGTCGCTTCGTAAGCGTCCGCATCGGGGGCGTTCCTCATGTCGGCCACGCGGGCCTCTTCCTCTTGTACCGGGCCGTTGTCTTCGCCGTCGTAAAACCCATCGGTGTTCAAACAGCGGACCTCGCCGCGGCTGGTCACGAACCACAGCCGATTCCCCTCGACCAGCGGTGCCGCGCAGATCCCCTGCAGCGGCCAGTCATGGACCCGGCCGGTGATCAGCTTTTCGCTGCTGTGTTGCCAGAGAAACTCGCCGGTCTCTTCGTCAAAGGCGATCAAGCAGCCCAAGTCGACATCGGAGGGATACCGCTTCAGATACCCGGCCCCGTTGTTGGTGCCGACGAAAACCTTGCCGCCAGAGACCACGGGGTTGCCATAGGTTTGGCTTCCCAGGTCAGCGTACCAGCGGACGTTCTCAGCGGTGCTGTCGTCCCATTCTCCGGTCCGCCGATCGAACTTGCCGATGTCCCAGCTATCGGGAAGCCCATCGACATTCGGGGTGTTGTTGCGAAGCCGGGTGCCGCCCCACTGGGGCCAATCGGCACCGGCGGCGATCACCTCTTCCGGTGCCGCATCCGGCTCCACGCTGGCGGCGGTCAACTGTTCCGAGACCGGTTCCGCTTCGGCGGTCACTCCAAGGGCACCAACGCCGGGTGGATTGCATCCGCTGAGAGTGGCGGTCGCGAGGCTGCCCAACAGCAACGCGCCGCAAAGAAAGGTCCAAGCGGAGAGTTCTTGATTTTGCATAGAAGGAAGATTTGGCTGCGGGGAAATGAGTGTCGGTGGTTTTGGGTTTCGTTGACACGGAGCTGGAGGTCGGCCTACGGCTCGTCTTGGTTGGCAACGACCTCGATGTTGTCGATGTAGATCTCGGCTACCTTGGCGTTTCCGAAGAGCCCGGGGCTCGCGTTTAAAACGGGTGACTCGTCGGTCGCGGTGATCGTCCACTCCTCCGGCTCGGGGGTTCCTTGTGGCCACACCTTGCCGCGAAGGATTGCCACCGGGGCGTTCTCTTCGCTCTCGATGTCGGCTCGGAGCTTCATTCGGTACCAGGTGTCTTCCTTCCAGGGAAACGGGACCGTCTCGGCCATTCGCAGCTGAGCGGACCAGGTCCGGATCTGTAGTTCTTGGCTCTCTCCCATCAGGTCGAGCACATATCCGTGATTGGTGATCCCGATATCGGGGAGCTGCTGGCTCATGCGGGCTCCCCGCACGTCAGCGCTAATCGTGTAATCGGAGAGGTCGCTGGGGCCCATCCAAGCCGAACTCCGGGCCCCTTTGGGGATCGTCGTGATCTTGACCAAGGCGGGGGAGCCATCGATCTCACGGATCACATGCCGATACCGGGCACCAACCCAGGAGACTGGGGCGTCGCTGGATTCGTCAAAGGTGAACTTCCAAGGGAGTGGCGGGATGACCCGGGCGCGAGCGGTCCCGGCTGCCTCGCCGACACGAGCGGTAACATACGCTGCGGTGTGCTCGGCATCCGGGGCAGCGGTGAAGGTGTTGCCGCTGATCGACCCCGCCCCTTCGACCTCCCAGGTCACTTGGTCTGGATCGGGGAGCCGTTGTCCAAGGGCATTATACACACGGGTGGTCAATTCCACCGACTCGCCCGGCTCCAAAAGCAGTTCGCAAGGAACGACCTGGACTTGCGTGACGGCCGAGTTCTCCTCCACCGGCAACTCCTCGCCCATCGCGTCGGTGATCGAGACGGCCTCCTGTTCGCCCTCGCCGGTCCCGACGCAGTACATCGCGGAGGTGCTGGGGAAATAAAGCCGGCCGTCGGCGACGATTGGCGAAGCGGCGAACTGGGTGTTGCGGAGCCGGCCCCGCTGGAGCACCTCGAAGCCGTCCTCGGTCGGTTCGAGCACCGCCCAGGGACCATTTTCGGTCAACACATAGATATTGCTATCGGCGTACAACAGGGACCCTCGTTGGCGGTTGCCGGCGAAGCCCTGCCGCTCGACGAGCAGCTCTCCGGTGTCCGCGTCAATGACCCACATCTTGCAGCGGTCATCGAGGACGTAGAGTCGATTGTCGACCAGGACCGGTTCGCTGTAGCCGACCATCAGTTCCTCATGGCGCCACAATTCCTCGACCTCGGTCTCCTCGCCGGTGCCGCTGATTTGCAGGGCCACCATCGCCCCCATCGAATTGTTGTCAACGTTCTCTTCGCTGTGGCCGGCGAAGACGCGGTCGCCCACGACCAGCGGCGTCAGGTAGATCCCCCGCCGAGAGAGGTCGAAATGCCAGAGCGGTTTGCCGGTCCGCGGCTGAAATCCCCAGATCGCCCCGTCGCCGGCTCCCATGATCAGTTGCCGCTGGCCGTCGATCGTGACCAGGCTCGGTGCCGAATAGGTGGTGTCGTGGGGCAGGTCGCGGGTGCCGTTGAACCAGACGATCTCGCCGGTCTCTTTGTCCATTCCGATCAAGCGATGGTTGGGCCGAGCCCGCTCGCCCCAATTGATGATGATGCCACTGATGATCACCAAATCTTCATGCACGATCGGGAAGTTCGTCCGCCCTCCGTAGGTGCTGAGCATGCCAAACTCTTCGTGCAGCGGCCGGCTCCAAACCGTCTCCCCGGTCTCGCCGTCGATGCACGAGAAAAGATCGCAGGCGCCCAGGGCGTAGACGTAGCCGGTCTCGGGGTCGCCGACGACGCTGCTCCAGCCGATGCGCTCGGCCGGGACGTCCGACATCCAGACGTTGTAACGGTTCTCCCACAGCGTCTCGCCGGTCGCGGCATCGAGACAGACCACCTTTTCGCCTTCGCGGGGCGTGCCCGGTTCGGCCCGCTGGACCGTGTACAGGCGTCCGTTCATCACGATTGGCGTCGAGGGACCCCCGATGTCCTCCCGTGACCAAAGCAGGTTGCTCCCCTCCCCGCCTCGCGGGTCCCAGTCCTCCGGCAGGCCGCTGGCGGAGGCTGTGCCGTCAAATTGAGGACCCCGCCAATAGGGCCAATCGGCAGACTGGGCCGACGCGATTCCGGCCAGGATCCCGGCAACGGAGAGTGTCGCCAAGACTCGCCCGAGCGAGCCCAGGGCGCCGGCAAGACGATTCAAAGAGGGGGTCGAATGGGTCACCATGGATGTGCTCATCGGGGGGGCAACTTCAGTCAAAATGTTCGTCGTCGGGATCAAAGTTCGGGGTACAGATGATCAAAACCGTCATTTGTCCGCAGGCGCGATGACGAACGCCCGGCGGAATCAAGATGGACATCTGGGGATGCACCGCGTGTCGCTTCCCATCGAGCTCGATCGCCGCCCCGGGTTCGCACGTCAAGACCACGTAGACCTCAGTGTGCTCCCGGTGGTAGTGGCAGAGAGCATCGCGCGAAATCTCCGTCAGGTGAACCGTGCCGGGGAACTCAGGGCGGTCGGCCAGCGCGCGGCGAGCCAATCCGCAAGGGCACTCAACCGCCGGAAGGCTGGGGAGATCAACCAATTCGGCCGCGTGGGTCATTCAGGAATTCGTCGCGGGAGGGGGAAGGGATGAATTCCAGCATGAGGAAAGCAGGTCGCTGGAGTTCGGTTCGGGAAGGGACGTGGCAGGGGTGAAGCGCTCCGTTGGTAGTTTATACCGATCGTCGAATGTTTTCCACGCGCCGATTCGGCAGATCACGTTTGACTCCGAAAATAAGGGGGAATCGCCCAGGCGTCAAACTTTAGCAAGCAGGGGAAAATGGGTTGGAAGATTGATCGCCACGGGGTGCGGGGCCGATACCGTTACTGTTTCGCCCGCTGGGAATCGGCCGCTCGTGGCTGCCGGGACCTGCGGGAGAGAGAGACCCAGAGGCGCTGACATCGGATGTCAGAGTCTTGTTGGTGGTCTGAATCGAGTTGCCGACGCAGCTTCGAGACCAGCCGACGCCTCCTCGGAGGCATCGGTTGGAGCCAGGACGAGCAAGCTGAACGAAGTCCGCGGTCGAGGCGCTCGTGCCGCGCCGCACGTGCTTGTCGGTTGGTTTAGGTGTGCTCGCCGGCGACTTCGTCCGGCGACTGCACCTGGCGCCGCCTGGCCGAATTCGAATCGGTGTCGGATCCAGCTCCAGACCCTCAACGAAGTCAACCCGCGAATTCGCGAGATAGGGAGACGTGGCTCCAATGAAGCGGACATTACTTACTTTGACCATGGTGCTGGCTAGCTCAGTCTGTAGCCAAACCTTTGGTTTCGATCTGTTGGATAGGATGTTGGGGATGCGGGGCTGCGGAAGCTCTGCGAGCTGCTGCGATGCGGTCGGCGACGTTCCGTCGTACGATCCGGGTTGCGGCATCGAATCCCATGACGGCGCTTGTGGTTGTGACCCTTGCGCTGGGGCGGAACCGGCTTGCGGCTTGGAGGCAGCCGACTGTGGCTGCGCCGAACCGGCTTGTGGTTGTGAGGCGTCCGCTGGCCCTTATGGTCCAGCGGCGCCGGGTTGCGGCGTTGACGTCGTTTGCGACAGCCCCTGTGGCGGCAAGCGGGGCGGGATCCTGAGCCGGCTGTTCTCGCACCACCGACGGGGCTCGTGCGACGCCGGGTGCGAGCCGGCTTGTGGCAGCGAAGTCGCCTGCGACCCTTGCGGCGCCGGGGGACCGGCTTGCGGCTGCGAAGATGTCGCCGGCTGCGACGGCCTCTGCGGCGGCAACAAGCGGCCGGGGCTGCTGTCCCGGCTGTTCGGGCACCTGCATCGCCCCTCGAGCCACTGCGACGGTGGCTGCGTGGGCTGTGACGGGTACGGGCCCGCGATCGCCCCGAGCGACGATGACGCGGAGCCCGCGGCCGCACCGATGCCTCCGGCACCGGTGGCCGATCCGAGCGCCAACGTTTCGAGAAAGCGTCGCGTCATTCAGGCCAGCGCCGTCTATGTACGCTGAAACAGTGCGTAACAGGACCTGCTGATCACCTTGCAGACGTGACGACAAAACGACCCGATGGGGGAAACCCCGCCGGGTCGTTTTTTATTGGGGCCCTGCGGTCACTCTTGACCCGCGGTTGGCCATTGGCCTATCTGAACCGACATGGCGAAAACGATCTACTTTTCGGTGGGAGAGCCCAGCGGTGACCAGCACGCCGCCAGGCTGATCCGTGAAATCGGGCATCTCGACAGCACCGTCCGCACCCGCGGGTTCGGCGGGCCGGCGATGAGAGCGGCCGGATGCCAACTCGATCGTGATCTGACCGGCGAATCGGTCGTCGGTCTGTTGGAGGCGATCCCCAAGGTCCGCCGCTTCTTCGGCTTTGCGGACGAGGCCGAACAGACGTTCGCACGCGGGGAAATCGATGCTGTCCTGCTGGTCGACTTCCCCGGATTCAACTGGCATATCGCCAAGCGAGCCCACCGCCACGGGATCCCCGTGCACTACTACTGTCCGCCCCAGTTGTGGGCTTGGGGCCGCTGGCGGATCCGCAAAATGCGGCGGTACGTGGACCATGTTCTCGCCGTGTTGCCGTTCGAAGAGACCTTTTTCTCCGCCTCCGGCATCCCCACGACCTATGTCGGTCACCCGTTCTTCGACGCTGTTGACCAAGTTCCCCTCGACGCGTCGCTGATGCAACGGCTCGGCGACCGAGTCCGTGCGGGAATCCCGCTCGTGGCGGTGCTGCCCGGTTCCCGTGACCAGGAGGTGCGGCGCAACTGGCCGATCATGCTGGAGTCGATCCGGCGGTTGCAGCGGCAATACCCCGGCACTCGCTTCCTGGTTGCAGCCTACCGGGATCGACACTGCCTGTGGTGCCGCGATCAGCTCCGCCCCGATGATCACGCCCTGGCGTTGGAGTTCTTCGTCGGTCGCACCAGCGAGGTGATCGAGGTCGCCCACTGTGCGATGATGGTCAGCGGCTCGGTCAGCCTGGAGCTGATGGCTCGGGGGACCCCTGCCGTGGTGCTCTATCGCGTCGGCCGTCTGCTCCGCGCCTTTGCGCACCTGGCGGTGCGCGTCGACTCAATGACGCTCCCGAACCTGATGGCAGGTCGCAAGATCTTCCCCGAGATGGTCTCGGTCGGTGACCCGGCCCCGGCGGTCGATTTCTTGACGGCCTCGATCGATGCGATGCTCGGAGATTCCTACTACTATCGCCGCACGGTCGAGGAGCTTTCGGATCTGCGGTCCCGTTATGCGACCCCCGGTGCCTCGGGGAACGCCGCCGGGCAGATCATCGACCGGCTCCACAGCCGCGG
>CAYWXT010000170.1:0-12376 GCA_964462125.1 uncultured Pirellulaceae bacterium
AGAGAAGATTGGTGTAACATAGGGGTCGGATCTCCTTGCCTCTGTGTGTGATCCAATGCCTCCGGTCGCTCGCCACGGCCGGGGGCCTTTTCTTGCGCGACTAGAAAACCTGCGGAACGTTCGCATCCAACCGCTGACGGCGGCGGGTCGCGGTCGGTCGGGGAGAATCGCGGCGAACGTTGGTTGGCGTCAGGAACGCTTCCAAGTCCGCTCGGCGAATGGTCCAGCGGGGACGGTCACCTGTGCTGGTATTGGTCGCGGGGATGCGGCCGAGCTCGACCAGACGGCGGATTTTCTGAATGGTGAACCCGCTCAACTTGGCGGATTCACCGGTGGTGAGATACTGCTTGTCCGCAACCGATCGGCGGACCGTTTCAGCAGATACAGACATGAAAAAATCCTCTAAGCGATGCTTTAGTTAGGCAACGCTGAGGATTCTTGCGGGAGATTCCATTTTGCCGACAGCGCACCGGTGCGCGCACCGGTCGCTACCGATAGGATTCAGCCTGTTTTTTCCCCGCTTTGGTGAGGAACTGGCCTCTGTTGCAAGTAACGACGTAGCCGAATCTTTTCAGTCGGTCGAACATCCGTTTGCTTTCGGTTGGCCATCGCAACCGATTCAGCATCTCGGGACGACTGATTGCTGAACCTTCGTCGAACGCCTTGACGGCGAGCATTTCGGACAAGATGGCGATCTCGTTTTTGCTGGGTGATGGTGAGGGTGGCTCTTTCGTTTCGGCGGCTCGGATCTCCTTTTGATTTGGCACCTCCTTTCGATCTCCTGCCAGCACGGCCATCGACTGACGCACCTGAACCACTTCATCAAGCAGCAGACGGATTTCAGGATCCACCGGCCGTTCAGCGGACGCAGACTCATCGTTAATTACCAGTCGCACAGCACACACTATTTGCTTCCGCACTGTGCCACGCCGCCACACCTCGCGGGCAAAGACGTAGCGAGGGTCATCGAGCAAATCGGTGACATCCTGCCCATTCTTTACTCTGCGTTTGTGCTCTTCGCTGAACCATTGCATGTCGTACGCGTCCCTTAGGAATGCAATGCCCAGCGACTCTTTGGGTTCTTTTCCAGGCTTTGAGTCCACGAAACGTTCATAGTGTCCCTTCAATACCGCTTCGCCCACGAAACCTACCAACGCCTCCCAGAGCCGGACGATCCGTTCGTCGTTCGACCGCAGTGGATTTTGCGTTCCCCATTTAATGGTGTCACTTAATTCCTCCAGCCAAACTTCCACGGTCGCTTTGGTGGTCATACCCTCTCCTCACTGAACAACCACCCCCGGACGTGCTCGCACACGGCCCCCAGCCGCTCGTCGTCGATGTGCTGGGTGTAAACGGCTCCCATGTCATCGGCTGAATCGGCATGGCCCATAATCAGGTCCACAGCCTCCCGATCGCGGCTTCCGGCGGCAACGGTGCGGAAGGTTCGTCGCAGATCGTAGAAACTGCCCTTGGTCAGCCCAGCGGCTCGTCTTGCCTTGGTGAACTCGAACCCGATGGAATCGGTTGTTGTCTTGCCGTTGAACCGAACCCACGGGTGGGCGCCGCGGGTCAGGAACACCACCGATTCGAATCGGCTGGATCGCGGGTGCGGCCTTTCCTCCAGGTAGTCGCGGATCGCCTGCGCCGTTTCCTCCCACAGCGGAAACCGCCTCGGTGCTCCCGTCTTGCCCCTCGGGTAATCAATCCACGGGTCGGCCGTCTCCAGCCCCTTGATGTGGTCGAACCGCAGGTTGCCCAGGTCCAGGTTGCCGACGCCACCGTTAGCCGCAATCAGGACCATTGCCCGCAGAGAGGGACGGCAATTCGCCAGAATCGCCCGCAGTTCCTCGGAGCTGAAGTCGCGGCGGCCGTCGGTTGCCCGCTTCCGTCGCTGTAGCTTCCGGCTCGGCGGAGAGAACTCATCGCCGAACTTGGGAGGGGGAATCAACTCGGCCTTCGTAGCCCAGTTGAGAAACACCCGCAAGCGGCGGATGTCGCCCCCTACGCTCCCAGGGCTTCGACGCTCCACGGTGCGGCCTCCGTTCCGCTTCCGCTCCACCGGCTCGGCCAGTTCCGCGCGAACCTTGCCGTAGTCGATGGGTCGCAGGTGCTCCGGCCGACAGTCGCGGCCGAGGATCTGAATCAGTCGGCCGACACAGCTTTCGTAATCCTTGGCGGTGCGGGCTTCCATTTCGCCAGCCGACACCCGCTCGCGACACCTCGCGACGAACAGGTTTCCCAGTTCGGACAGGGCAGGGGATGCGTCCTTTTTCGGTGGCACCCGTCCGGCCAGCAGGTAGTCCCGCTCGTCGGCCCACTTCTCCAGGGCCTTGTCCTTGTCGGTCCCGAAGTAGTGCAGTTTGCCTTTGATCCGTTTGCACCATTGGCCGTTTCCGTGCTGGTACAGGGGGCAATCGTTCGCTCGTTTCTTGGCCATCGTCTCGGTCTCCGTGTAGGCGTCGGAAAACCGAATCATAGGCGGTAGGCGTCGTTCCAGGCGTCGTTCAGAGGGAAAAAGCAAGCTACCCCGCCAGGACTCGAACCTGGAATGACTGAACCAAAATCAGTAGTGTTGCCGATTACACCACGGGGTAGTTGTTCAAAGTCTAGCAAACTGGCAAATGGAGCTGAAGGGCCCCTTTCTCCCGCGATCCCCTGCGCGGCGGCGGGGATGCCATGAGGGGTCGCTCCGCGAGCTCTGTTCTCGTTTTTTGCCAGTGTCTGGTCGTGGTGACCGGGCACCCGTTTAGCCGGGGAGGTGGCGGACGGAGAAGGCGAGTCGCTGCAGCTCGCTGGCCAGATCGACGTTGACGATCGCCGTGGTGCTGTCGGCACGCAGAGTGGTGGGGGCGAAGTTCAGGATCCCGCGAATCCCGGCGGCGGCAAGGTTGATTGCGACCTCTTGCGCTTCCTCGGCGGGCACGGCCAGGATGGCCAATTCGGGCCTCTGGCGAGTGACGGTGGAGCGGAGCTCACTGAGCGGTTGCACCCGCACACCGCCGATGTCGGAACCGATTTTTTCGGGATCGATGTCGAAGGCGGCGGTCAGCTGGAAACCGAGTCGGGAAAAGCCGCGGTAGCGGAGCAGGGCGTTGCCCAACGGACCGGCGCCGACGAGTACCACTCCCCAGTGAACGCCGCTGCCGAGGACCTGCCCCAGTTGCTCCAGCAGTGTCGGGATCGAATACCCTACGCCTCGCCGGCCAATCGTTCCCAACACGCTCAGGTCTCGGCGAACCACCGCGGGCGAGACATCGACCAGTCGCCCCAGTTCGCGGCTGTTGATCGATGTCGCCCCGGCATCAGCGATGCGGTGCAGTTCTCGAAAGTAGAGGCTCAGCCGGCCGATGGCGGCCTTGGGAAGTCGGTGCGAGGCGGTCTGGCCTGCATCTTCGCTCGAGCGGTCCATGGGCTGTTCCCGATCGGTTCGATTCACCATGGCGTTCACCAGAGCGGCTGTGGGCGAAAAACAAGACGGCAAGACGGTGCGCCGCTGCGGGGCAACTCTACCGATTCTACGGGCTGGCGCGGTTCCGCGGGCTTGCAGGTCGGGGCGGTCACGATTGGGTCGCGACAGATCAGGTTAAATGGGCCGCGGCCGAAACAATCGTTAAAACACGAACGGACCGTTTATCAGGACCCCCCAAACACCGCCTTTTACCTTGGCATCGCTCTTTGCGTGTTCAACGTTTGCTCCGTAGTCGATGTAGTCAGTGTATCGAGATCTGTATCGTTAGGGCTCATGGGTTTCCCATCCCTACCACTCCTCCACAAACGCGGCGTCGTTGCACGGGGGGAAGCTTGCCAGAGCGGCTACGGCGGTTCGGCATCGCGGGTCTCGATCGCAGGCGGTCCTGGAGGTTCCGGGGCGGTCATCCAAAGCTGCGTCCTTGCAACACCGTGTTGTTCCTTGTGGAGAATTTGAAGATGAAAAGGCTGTGGTTGTTGCCCGCCTTGACGGTCATTTCGATCGTCTCGGGAGCAAAGACCGCCAGCGCCGCCTACAGCGGCGCGATCAGCTATGAAGGCTGTGGCGGATGTGGAAGTTCGGTCGTCGAAGAGGGAGCGATCGACGAAGACGCGGGGATTGACGGCGGGTCGCACACCGTAATGCGTACGGTCCGCGACGTCGTCTATGACCGAGTCAAAGAAACTCGTTACCGCACGCGGAACGAGGTTTATTACGAAGACAAAGAGGTCGAGTGCACCCGCATGGTGCCGGAGACCCGGACCCGGACGGTGAACTACACCGTCAACAAGCCGGTGTACGAGACGAAAACGCGTGAGGTCAACTACACCGTCATGAAGCCGGTGCACGAAACTCACGAGAAGGTGATCAACTACACCGTCAAGAAGCCGGTGTACGAGACGAAGACCCGTGAGATCAACTACACCGTCATGAAGCCGGTGTATGAAACTCATGAGAAGGTGATCAACTACACTGTCAAGAAGCCGGTGTACGAGACGAAGACCCGTGAGATCAATTACACCGTCATGAAGCCGGTGTATGAGAAGCGGCAGCGGGAGATCAACTACACGGTGATGAAGCCGGTACGCGAGACGAAGACCCGCGAGATCAACTACACCGTCTACAACACGGTGCACGAGGAGAAGGTCCGCAAGGAGCACTACACCGTGTGCGTTCCTGAGACCTACACCAAGACGATCCAGGTTAAGACTGGCTCGTGGGAGACCCGGGAGGAAACGGTCCCGGGACCGGTGATGCGTCGGGTGGTCCGCGAGCCTGGGACCTGGACCTTCGATCCGGTGACGTGCAAATGCGTCTACTGCCCGGGCAAGTGCCGCGTCGAGTGTGTGCAGTGCCCGCCGAAGACGATCTGCAAGAAGGTCTGGGTGCCGCGGTGCGAGGAACGGGAGGTCACCTGCACCCGTTACGTCCGTGAACGCCGGGTCCGTGAGGTTCCCTACACGGTGTGCAAGCGCGTTCCGGAATGCAAGACCAAGACCTGCACCTACACGGTTTGCAAGATGGTCCCCGAGTGCCGCACCAAGACCTGCGACTACACAGTTTGCAAGATGGTCCCCGAGCAGCGCACGAAGACCTGCACCTACAAGGTTTGCAAGATGGTCTGCGAAGAGAAGCAGAAGGTCTGCAAGTACACGACTTGCAAGATGGTTCCCGAGCAGCGGACCAAGACCTGCACCTACAAGGTTTGCAAGATGGTCTGCGAAGACCGGCAGAAGGTCTGCAAGTACACGACTTGCAAGATGGTTCCGGAGCAGCGAACCAAGACCTGCACCTATAAGGTCTGCAAGATGGTTCCGGAGTGCCGCAGCAAGGAAGTCTGCTACACGGTTTGTGTCCCGAAGCGTTACACCAAGACGGTCAAGGTTGCCAAGTGCCGCCAGGTCTGCGAGCCTTACACCGTGACCAAGTGTGTGCCGCGGGTGGTTTGCAAGGAAGTTCCGGTGCAAGTGTGCTGCCCGACCCCGCGCTGCGTTCCGTCAGCGTCGGATCTGGGGGGTGACTGCTGCCCGGCGCCCCGCTCGACGTTGGGCCGGGGCGGCCTGCTGAAGCGCTTGTTCGGCCATCGCGACTGCTGCGACACCGCACCCGCTTGCGGCTGCTGAGATGCGGGTTGATTGATCCCTCGCGGCGGGATCAACCATTCGGTTCAGGACGTTAGCGACAGCGAAGCGGGGTGGGTCCAAACTTCGGACTCACCTCGCTTTTTTCGTGCCCTCGGTGTCACGCCGGTGGTTCCGCAAGCTACGGTTGGTCGTGGTTTTGCAGCCCCGATTGACGCCCAGCATCTGCACTCAAGTCCGGGGGGACTCTTTGATGATTCCGCGACAATGGTTGGTGACCGCGGCGGCGATCGCCGGTGTTACCGTTGCTCACCCGTTTGTCTCTGCTCCGGCGACCGCCGCTGATTGGGCCGAGCGAGTCTTCCCGATCCAGAAGCATGATTTTGGCACCGTGGCGGTTGCCTCGAAGACGGAGTTTCGCTTTCCCGTCGTGAACCCCTATTCCAGCGAGTTGCACATCCGGGCGGTGCGAACCAGCTGCGGTTGCACGACGCCGCTGGTGGAGACGGAATCCATTGCGTCGGGGGAGACCGGATCGATCCTGGCGCGCTTCAACACCGACACTTTTCGGGGCCGCCGTGGGGCGACCGTGACGGTGGTGATTGACAAACCGTTTTATCGCGAAGCGCGGCTGCGGGTCGATGGCTTCATCCGCAAAGACATGGTGTTCGATCCTGGGGCGTTGGAATTCGGCAAGGTCGAATCGGGGACAGCGGCGACCGAGTCGGCAACGGTTTACTACGCGGGGCGGGACGACTGGAAGATCACGGATATCCGCAGCAGCCATCCTTGGATTCGGACTGACTTCGAGCCAACGGCGCGGGGCGGGGGGAAGGTGAATTACAAATTGACCGTCACGCTCCGCGAAGATGCTCCTGCCGGGGCCTTCCAGGACGAGCTGGTCATCACCACCGATGACCGCGCGATGCCCCAGGTGCCGCTCCGGGTTTCGGGCAACGTTGAGGCGGCACTGACCGTCTCACCGCAGCTGATTTCGCTGGGGAGCTTGCAACCAGGGGAGAGTGTTGCGCAGCGTCTCGTGGTCCGTGGCCGGGAACCGTTTCAGATCGAGGGGATTGACTGCGCGGGCTGGGAGGTCGCGTTCGAGCCGCCCGGTTCCGCTAAGAAGCTGCATATTCTGGAGACCCGGTTCACGCCCGTTGACGCCAGCGGCCCTCAAAAGGTCAAGGTCGTGATCCGCATGAACGCCCAGGATGAGCAGTCGGCGACGGCACATGCTCTGGTGACCGCGGTGGTGCGAGACCGCGAAGAAAAATGAACGAGCGGTGACGCGGATTAGGCCGATTGTGCGGGCTGTGCGGGTTGTATCCTGCGAGGGATCTCTGCCATTGGTGACGAATGTGATCGATATGCCAGATGTGCTCGTCCCCCGTTCCCGATCGATCTGGATTTACCGATTCGTCCCCTAGAGAGGACCTGTGACGGTCGATGCAATAGAACGTCCGGTCATGGGAAATCTCGAAGGGAGTCGAGTTGTGAATGCAAATCTTCTGCGGAACTTCGCGTTGGGCCTCAGTTTGGGCGCCTGCACGGCAGCCCTGGCAGAGGACTCCAGTGCGCCAAACCTTGGGGCGCAGGCGGAGCCGCCCGCGACGTACGATGCGCCGGCGAAGTGGAGTCGATTTCAGGGTATGAGCGCGCTGCAGGATTCGAGTGGTCCACAGGATTCGAGCGGGCTGCAGAGTTCGAGTGGCACGTCGAACGCCAGGTTGTTTCAGCCGGTATCGAGCCCATCCGGACGAGGGCAATCACCGAGATTGAGGCTCGTCGCCAAATCGGCGGCGGAGGACGAAGGGGGCGCGGCGTCAGAAGTGATCGGGAGCGGGCGTCGGGTCTGGGAGGCGCCATCAGCGAGGGGGGCGGTCCCGGCGCCTGGGGCGTGGAGCCGTGGCGCGGCCATCGGTGGCCCGGCCGTCGCTGGCGCCGAGGTCGGTTTGATGGAGGGTCGGCCTGCGCTGTCGCCCTGGTTCGGCGGGTTCAACCTATTGTTCTTGAATGTGGAGAACGAAGGGAATGTGCGTCTGTTATACGACGACGCCGACCCGAGCGTGTCTCGACTCTGGACGTCGGACTCCGACCCCTCGGCGTCGGTTGGCTACGATCTGAGCTTTGGGCGGTACTTTGCCGACGGGCGTTATGCTCTGGGAGTGACGTACTTTCAATTCGATCCCAGTAGCGAGTCGGTGATGGTGACGCCTGGGGTGGCGGGCGACTACCAGCCAGCGATTCAGGGATGGAACGATTTGTCAGTCGACCCGAGCGATGGAACCAATCCCGCCGGTGTCGCCGACGGCGGTGCTGATTCGGTTTTCAACTACTACGATTCCGCCGCGGCGTTCCGTAGCCGCCGCGATGTTGATTTCCAGGGAATCGAGTTGAATGTTTCCAACTTCGGCATCATGGGGGCTCAGCGTGCGGCGTCCAGCGGCGGCCATGGGTTGTTGGACGGGTTCAGTCAATTGGGCCGTCGCATGGGGCTGCATGGCGGCGGCGGGTACGGCAGCGGCCCGCAGGCACGTGGCGGGGCGAAGTATGGATTCGGCGGAGCAGCGGGGCCCCTGAAACGTCCCCGCCATGGGCGGCTGCAGATGGTCGCCAGTCACGGGTTCCGCTGGTTTCAGTTCCGGGACTCATTCGGGTTGGACGCTGACGTCGACGGGAACACGGGGTTTCAGTCCGACGACCTGTTCTATGATGTCGACACCGAGAACAACCTTTATGGGTATCAGTTTGGCGGACGTCTGATCTATTGCTTGAGCAACCGGATCAACGTGTCCATCAACGGCAAAGCCGGTATCTATGGCAACGACGTCGAATACCGGCAGCGGCTTGGAACCAGGTCGGTGTTGGCGACCTATGCCAACGACGGGGACGAGGTGGTACGGCGAGAGGGCCGCGAGACGGTACTGTCAACCTTGGGCGAACTGGACTTCGGACTCGGCTATCGGCTTTGCAGCGCCTGGACGGTCCGCGGCGGTTACCGCATCCTTGGGGCGACAGGGGTCGCGACAAGTGTGGGTTCGATTTCCCAGGACTTCGCGTCGGTTGAGCCGAACAGCGAGGTGTTTGCGGGAGACTCGATTGTGCTGCACGGCGGCTATGTGGGGGCGGAATACAACTGGTAAGCGGTCGGGTCAGGGATAGCGCGGCCGGATGTCAGGTTTCCAGCGCCTCGACGGTGATGTTCAGGTTGGTGCTAACGTTTTGGACATCATCGTGATCGTCGAGGGCCTCGAGCAATTTCAGGGCTTGGTTGGCCGTGGGGCCATCGACATCGACCATGGTTTGCGCCAATTGGGCGACTTCGTTGACTAGGAGGGGGAGCTCGGCGGCGGTGAGCGCCTCGGAGAGTTCCTGGTGGGATTCCGGAGCGCAGGTGACTTGCAACTTTCCGTCATCGGTCGGTTCGATATCCTCGGCGTCATGTTCGAGGGCAATCTCGGTGACCTGTTCCTCGTCGCATCCTTCATCGAGCAGGATCAGGCCCTTGCGTTCGAACAGGTAGGAGACGCAGCCGGTCTTGCCGAGTTCCCCGCCATGTTTGCCGAACAGGCTTCGGAGCTCCGGTGCGGTGCGGTTGCGGTTATCGGTCATCGCATCGACCATCACGGCGACGCCGCCGGGGCCGTATCCTTCGTAGACGACTTCTTCGACGTTTTCCCCGTCGAGTTCGCCCGTTCCTTTCTTGATTGCACGCTCGATATTGTCTTTGGGCATGCTGAGCGCTTTGGCGTCGTCGATCGCTTTTCGAAGTCGGAGGTTGGCGGTGGGGTCACCTCCTCCCATCCGTGCCGCGACCATGATTGCCTTGCTAAGTTTGCTCCACATTTTCCCGCGCTGCGCATCGACGCGGTTTTTTCGGTGCTGGATATTGGCCCACTTGGAATGTCCTGCCATGATGGTTTCGGAGATAATGGAGGGGATGAAGCGATCAGCGGGGCTTACGTTTGGTCAGTTTACGATTGGTCGCCTTCTTGGCAGCCTTCGCCTTGCCGCTTGTGGACGGGGCGGCTGACTTTTTGGGTGCTTTTTTGGTGGGGGGCGATTTGGTTGGCGGGGGCGTTTTCGTTCCTTTGTCGGTTTTCTTCGCAGCCGCCCCTTTTTTCCCAGCCGACTTTTTGGCCGCTTCTTTCTTCGTGCCGGCTACGGGCTTCGCGGTCCCCGTTGCCTTTGTGGTCCCCGTTGCCTTTGTGGTCCCCGTTGCCTTTGTGGTCCCCGTCGGCTTTGCGGTCCCCGTCGGTTTTGCGGTCCCCGTCGGTTTTGTGGTCCCCGTCGGCTTTGTGGTCCCCGTCGGCTTTGTGGTCCCCGTCGGCTTTGTGATTCCGGCCGCCGTTTTCTTGGGGGATGATTTCTTGTCCGCCTTAGTTTTGGGGGAAGCCACTTCGGGTTCGGCCGTTTCCAGCTCTCGTTCTCTGGCGGCCTTTTCATCGGCGCGGCGGCGGGCGACCCGTTTTTTGGCGGCGGCCTTACTTTTGAGCCAATCGTCGAGCTGGTCGCTGGACCCCTTGGCGACTGCCTCCAGAACAGTTCGCCCGGTCTTATCTTTTGGGTTCACGTTCAGTGTGACGGCAGCTTGATGGAGGAGTGATGCGAATTCGATCCCCTTGCTTTTGGGGACGGCTCGTTCCAAGCCAGGAACGCGACCGGAGGCGGCTTCATTTTGAGAAGCGATCCCCAGGACGAGCATCATGACCATGGCGGAGTAGTCGACCGGGATCGAATGTCCGCCCAATCCGTGTTGCACTGTGTAGCCAAGCACAAACGGCGTCATTGCCGGCATTTTTTCGAACCTTGCGACGGCTTTCCCCAAGTTTTCTTTTTTGAGGTGATCGAGGTCGAATGTGTAGAACTCTTCGAAGATTCCTTGCAGGTTTCCCTTCAGTCGCTGTGCGGCTTTGGCGGAATCGGGCAGGCGGGAGAAGACCTGTGCGAGCTCGGTCACCGTGGTAACGCGAACTTCATTCCAATCAAAGAATTCTTGTTCGCATTTCGCCAGTGCTTCGTCGGCCAAGTCGGATGGGGCGTCTTCTAACAGCGATGCGTAGAGGACATGTTCGAGCAGGGGCCGCGCGGGTTGCGCCGGGGGGACCTTGTAGTGTTTTTTGAGTGCGACATGGAGTTTGCCAATCAGTGTGGCGCGATTGGTTACGGACATCTGGTTGCAGGACAGGAGGGTGGAAAATGTGAGGGCCGGCTTGGCGGGGGCGTCAGGGAACCGCGAGGATTCATTCGTCAGACTCTGGTAACGGCCCCTCGCCAGTTGGTTCGTCGCGCTGACCGGGTTCGCCGGGTCCGTGCGAACGATCGGAGGGGGGATCTTCGCCCGATTCCGCCTCCCGTTCCCGCCGGATTTTGGCCAACAGTTCGCCGACGACCAACGCGTTTTGTTGGCCCTTGTCGATCGTGAATTGGAGTTTGGGGGTGTAGCGCGTTTCGATCCGGTCGGCGATTTTGCTCTGCAGAAACCCGGCGGCGTTTTGGAGACCACGGAGGGAGAGGTTTTGCTGTTGTTCGCTTCCCATGACGCTCACGGCGACCTTGGCCTCGCGCATGTCAGGGCTGACACGAACGCCGACGACGGTCACATCTTGGACGCGGGGATCACGGAGCTCGGTGAGGATCGCTTGGGCGACGACTTCGCGAATCGCCTCGGCGGCTTTGAGCAAGCGGCGGCTGGACACGGGATCGGTGCAGGGGTGCGGGAGAGGGAATGGTTCCGGACAGATCAATCGAGGGTACGGGCGACCTCTTCGATCGTGTAGGCTTCCAGCACATCGTCTTGTTTGACGTCATTGAAGCCCTGCAACCGGATTCCGCATTCCATCCCGCGGGGAACTTCCCGGACGTCTTCTTTGATGCGGCGCAGGGTGTCGAGGTTGTAGTCTCCGATGGTCCGCCCGTCGCGGTTGACGCGGATCCGGCACCCTCGGCGGACGACCCCTTGGGCGACATAGCAACCGGCGATGGTTCCAACGCGGCTGATGGAGAATACTTGTTTGACGATGGCGCGACCGAGTTCGACCACCCGTTGTTCGGGTTTCAATCGGCCTTCGATCATCGCTTTGATATCGTCGGTCAGTTTGTAAATCACGTCATAGCGTCGGATCTGGACGTTGCGCTCATCGGCCAGGGACCGGGCTTGATCATCTGGCATGACATTGAACGCAACGATCACCGCATCGGAGGCGCTGGCGAGGGTAACATCGGCCAGGGAGACGCCGCCGACGCTGCGTTGCAGCACTCTCAATTCGACTTCCGGGTGGGAGAACTTGCGGAGTTCCTTGTCGATCGCTTCCAGAGATCCGCGGACATCGGCGCGGACGATTAAATTCAGTTTGACCTTGTCTTCGGACTTGCCCAAGCGGCCCCCGAGGAGCATCTCTTGGAAGTTCTCGAAGGAGACCTTGGTGGTGATCCCGGAGAGGTTCTCGCGGCTGCTCGCCTCGGCGCGGCTGGCGGCGATTTCCCGGGCTTGGACAATATCATCGAGCACATGGAACCGGTCGCCGGCACCGGGGGGGCAATCGAGTCCTGTCAGGCTGACCGGGGTGCTGGGGCCGACGTGATCGACCGGTTTGCCGGTCAGGGGATCGTTCATCGCGCGAACGCGGCCGTGGGCGGGACCACAGACGAGGATGTCTCCGAGGTTCAAGGTTCCGTTTTGCACGACCAATTTGGTAACCACTCCGCGGTCTCCCTGCTGCTCGGCCTCAAGGCAAACGCCCATGGCGGCACGTTCCGGGTTGGCCTTGTACTCGTGGAGTTCTGCGACGGTCAGCAGGGTTTCGAGCAATTCATCCATGCC
>CAYWXT010000171.1:0-12276 GCA_964462125.1 uncultured Pirellulaceae bacterium
GGCCCTGCTGCACGATCTCCGCCGCCGCGGGATGCTGGAGGAGACACTGGTGGTTTGGGGGGGCGAATTCGGGCGGACGCCGATGGTCGAGGCAAGCGCGGCGCTGGGACGGTCACTCGGCCGAGACCATCACCCGCAAGCCTTCAGCATGTGGATGGCCGGCGGCGGCATCCGCCCCGGGCAGACCCTCGGCCAAACCGACGAACTGGGGTTTCATCCCACCGACTCGCCCGTGCATGTCCACGACATCCAAGCGACCATCCTCCACCAACTCGGCATCGACCACGAACGGTTGACCTTCACCCATGCCGGACGCCCGTTCCGGCTGACCGACGTGCACGGGAACGTCATCCGCCCGCTGGTCGCCTAGCTCCGCGACTCGCCGTTCTTTTTGGACGTGATTCGCAGGGTCAACAGCACGGAACTCGGTTCCAGCGCCCGCAGCGCATGTGGCGTGGAGCCTTCGAGGTAGGTGAGGTAGCCGGCCCGAAGCTCGACCTCGGAGTCGTCCACGCTCAGCACCACACTCCCTTCGATGCATTGCAGCGTCAGATCCCCGGCGGCTTGGTGCGACGGGATCGATTTGCCAGAGGGAAGGACCAAGCGAATCACCTCCAGCGAATCGGTCTTCAACAGGGTCGTCGTGCGGTGGTCGCCAAGCTGATCCGCGAGCGGACGGATGTCGATCGGATGCGCCGGGGCGCCGTGGGGAATGGCCATGGTACTCGCTTGGTGGAAGCCCCAACGGATCGCCGAGGAAACGGGCCTCGGCCTGCTGCGCGTTCTGGCACAGCGGCACGTTCGTGTCAAGCTTCCACCGGATCGCCTACAATGGACCCCGATCGGTCGACATTCCTCAGTTTCGGGCCGACGGTGAATGTGAAGCTCGAGGAGCTGGCGAGCTGCCGGCATGACGACGGTCCGAGCTGGGAGGATGCACTGGAGTGTGCGCTGAGATCCGACGCGGTTTTACTCGACTTGATCGATCGTCTGGCGGGATCCACCGCCGCGACGTCGGTCCAGGAGCTGGCAGCACGGCTTCGGGAGATGGAACAGACCAAGGACCGCGAAATCGCCAAGTTCACGCGAACCGATTGAGCCGAGTGGCCTCCGTTTTGACCGCTCTTCGGGATATCGATACCCTAGGTACAGCAACAAAGACGTCAGTTATTTGCCGACCGATGCTAAGTGTTCTGGACGTCAGTGTGGATTCCAACATGCAATTTCGCTCAACGGCTCTCCTGTTTGCCTGCATCGTGGGGAGCGCCAGCTTGGCGTTTGCGGACGAGTTCGCCACGAAGGACTTGGAATTCTTTGAAAAGAATGTCCGTCCGGTGCTCGTCGAGCACTGCTATGAGTGTCACTCCGCAGAGGCCGACGCGGTCCAGGCGGGTCTGCGTCTCGACCGTCGCGAGGCGTTGCTGACCGGAGGCGACAGTGGACCGGCGATCGTTCCCGGCGATCCGGAAAACAGTCTGATGGTCCAGTCGTTGCACTATGACGACCTGTACCAGATGCCGCCTGACGGCAAACTTCCCGAGCCGCTGATCGCCGATATCGAGGATTGGATTCAGCGTGGCGCGGCGGCCCCGGCAAGCGACTCAGCGGGCTCGGAGCCGGAGTCGCTCGAATTGGAAGAGGCCCAGGAATTCTGGGCGTTTCAGCCGCTAAAACAGGTTTCGGTCCCGCCACGTTCAAGCGACCACCGGTGGGGACAGACGCCGATCGATCGTTTCGTTCTGGGCCGGTTGGATGCCGCCGGCCTGAAGCCTTCACCCCCGGCAGACCGCTACACATTGATCCGCCGGGCGAGCTTCGATCTGACCGGGTTGCCACCGAGCCCCGAACAGGTCGATGCGTTCGTCAATGATTCCTCGCCCGACGCATTCGAACGCCTGGTCGACCGGCTTCTGGCGTCACCCCAGTATGGCATCCGTTGGGGGCGTCACTGGTTGGATTTGGCCCGGTATGCCGACACCAACGGAGCGGATGAGAATTACGTCTATCACCATGCGTGGAGGTATCGGGACTACGTCGTTCGCGCGTTCAATCAAGACAAGCCTTACGATCGCTTTGTAACCGAGCAGCTGGCGGGGGACCTGCTCCCCAGCCCCGCCGATTCCCAGGCGGCCGACGACCAACTCACCGCAACCGGGTTCCTCGTCCTGGGACCGAAAATGCTGGCCGAACAGGACAAGGAAAAGCTGGTCGTCGATCTGGTCGACGAGCAGATCGATACGGTGGGCAAGACGTTTCTGGGGCTGACCCTGGGATGTGCACGCTGCCATGACCATAAGTTCGATCCAGTTCCGACGCGTGATTACTACGCCATGGCAGGCATCTTCCTCAGCACGCGAACGATGGATCACCTCGAACATGTCTCCGAGTGGCTGGAGCGACCGCTTCCAGGAAACGGAAACCGCCAGCGGTTGGCCGATCTGAAACAACAGATTGGCGAGAAGCGTGAACAGCGCGACGGCTTTCCCGAGGACCTCGACGATGAGATGAATGCGGAGAAGGAGGCGATCGAGGACGAGATCGCCGAGCTGGAAGCGCAGCGGGCGGAGATCGCCATGGCGATGGCGGTCGAGGAGGGGGACGTTCAAGACGCCCCCGTGCACATCCGTGGCAGTCATCTGAACCTCGCCGAGGACCCCGTCCCGCGCGGTTTCCTGCAAGTCGTGGAGGATACTGTCTCGGCGCCGGAGATCCCGGAGTCGCAGAGCGGCCGGTTGCAATTGGCCCAGTGGATCACCGACCCGGACCATCCGCTGACCGCCCGCGTGATGGTCAATCGAATCTGGCAACATCACTTTGGTCAAGGGCTGGTTCGCACCCCCTCCGACTTCGGCCTTCGGGGTTCGCCGCCGACCCATCCGCAACTGCTTGATTGGTTGGCGTCACGATTCATCAAACAAGGTTGGTCGATCAAGGAACTGCACCGCCTGATCATGCGGTCGAGCACCTATCAGATGGCGAGCGACCATGGCCCGGGGGCGGAGGTCGATCCAGAGAACCGCTGGTTATGGCGCCAGAATCGTGTTCGACTCGGCGCTGAACCGATCCGCGATTCACTGCTCGCGATCACCGATGGTCTCGACCTGACGATGGGAGGAAATTTGGAAGACACCCCCCACGACGCCCAGTACGCGCGGACGACCGAGGAGCCGTTTGAGTTGCCGCGTCGGGCCATTCACCTGCCGATCGTCCGCAACCGGACCCACGAGATGTTCGCCATCTTCGACTATCTCGATGCCGGCGTGCATTTGGAGCAGCGGCCGACCACCACCGTCGCCCACCAGGCGCTGTTCATGATGAACAACCCCTGGGTGATGAGCCGCGCCGAAACGCTCGCCGAGCAGCTGCTCGACGTCGATGATCCCGATCGGCGTTTGGAACAGGCCTACCTAAGACTGTTCGCTCGGCCGGTACGCCCCGCCGAACGGGAGGCGGCAAGGGATTACCTGAGCAAGATTGCCGGGGACGTCAAGTCGGGCGAGCTGCCCGACACAGAGCTGCCCGACACAGAGTTGGGCGACGCCGAGGCAAGGGCCTGGACCAGTCTCTGTCGGGTGTTGCTAAGTCTGAACGAGTTCTTGTACGTCAATTGATCGAGCGAGTTGAACCGAATGACCAGCCGGACCAAGCCGATGATCTTCAGGGAGCAACCTCAGGCGGCAAGCGAGCAAACCGAGCCGGATCCAGCGGCCGCTGAGGGATCGGCGGGGTGTTGCTCACGGCGGCAGCTGTTGGGGCACTGTGGTACCGGATTGGCCGGGCTGGCGCTGACCGACCTGCTGGCCCGAGCAGCCCTCGCCGGCGGTGGGCCTGCGGGAGCTTCGCCGCTGGCCGCCAAGCCGGCGCATTTCGCGCCCAAAGCGAAACGGGTGATATTCCTGTTCATGCACGGAGGCGTCTCGCAGGTCGATTCCTTCGACCACAAACCGCTGCTGAAACGCGACGATGGAGAACCCTTGCCGTTTGATAAGCCGCGAGTGCAGTTCGGCACGACGGGCGATTTGCTACAGAGTCCCTGGCGTTTTCGTCAGCACGGCCAATCGGGAGCTTGGGTCAGCGAGCTGTTCCCCGAAACCGGGAAGTTGGTGGATGACCTGACCTTCATCAAGTCGCTGCATGGCTCCAATGAGGCGCACGGCGGGGCCCTGTTGAAAATCCACACCGGCTCCGACACGTTCGTTCGCCCCAGCATGGGATCGTGGATCAGCTACGGGTTGGGGACGGAGAACGAAAACCTGCCAAGTTTCATCACCATCGCGCCGACGCTCGGCCACGGCGGCATCCAAAACTTCGGCTCGGCGTTCCTGCCGGCGGCGAACCAGGGAACGCGCGTGGGCAGCAAGGGATCGCCGATCGATGAGACGACGATCAGTAACCTCACCAACTCGGAGGTGTCACCGGCGGAGCAGACGCAGCAACTGAAGCTGTCCCGCGAGCTGAACGAGCAGCAACTGGCGAGGAGCGGTCCCGATGCGGAACTGCAGGCCCGCATGCAATCGTTCGAGCTGGCGTTTCGGATGCAGGCCGAAGCGCCCGAGGTGTTTGACATTTCGGGGGAATCAGCCGCGACGCTGCGACGGTACGGAATCGACCAGAAACCGACGGATGATTTTGGCCGTCAATGTCTGCTCGCCCGGCGGCTGTCCGAAGCCGGTGTGCGCTTCGTGCAGTGCAGCCATAGCTACTGGGATCAGCATTCGGAGCTCAAGGAGATGCACGCGGAGAATGCGAGTCAGGTCGACCGCCCGATCGCGGGACTGCTGCGAGACCTGAAGGCGCGCGGCATGCTCGAGGAGACCCTGGTCATCTGGGGCACGGAATTCGGCCGGACGCCGACGGTGCAGGGGAAAAACGGTCGCGACCACAACCCGCATGGCTTCACCTGGTGGTTTGCCGGCGGTGGCATGAAACCCGGGGTCTCCTATGGGGCAACCGACGATTACGGCTATTACGCGGTGGAGAACAAAGTCCATCTCCACGATCTGCACGCCACGATCTTGCACCTGTTGGGCCTCGACCACACCGCACTCACCTACCGCTATGGAGGGCGTGATTTCCGGCTAACCGATGTGCACGGCCGGGTGGTTCACGAGGTCTTGCAAGGATGACCGAGCGTATCTTCCAGCAGCAAACCGGGATCACTTGGTGCCGACCCAGGGTCGAGAGGGGACACCGTGCGACTGGGGTTTGAGCAATCGGAGTTTCTGTGGCTCTTGGCGCTGCTGCCGCTCCTGTGGTGGATCGCGTTTCGCCGCTTCGCTGCGTTGGGGCGCTTTCGCGGGCCGTTCGCCGTTCTGGTTCGGTCGCTGGTTGTCGCGGCGGTCGTGGCGGCAATCGCGGGGGTCCAACTGGTGTGGGTCAACGACCGCATGGCGGTGATGTACGTGTTGGATCAATCCGACAGCATTGCGGCCCAGACTCGCGAACCCATGTTCGACTATGCGATCCGTAGCGCCGAGCGGCACCGGAACCGCAGCCGGAATGACCTGGCAGGGGTGGTCACCTTCGGCAGGGAGGCGGCGATCGAGGTGCCGCCGTTGGAGGACGAATTGCCGCGGTTGTCACACCGGGAACGCTCGGAGATTCGCAGCGACGCGACGAATCTAGCCGCCGCACTGGAACTGGCCCGATCGGCAATGCCCGACGACACGCGGCGGCGGATCGTGTTGGTCACCGACGGCAACGAAACCCGAGGCCAGGCCCATTCTGTGATGCAGCGGTTGGCCGAGGCTGGAATCGGATTGGATCTCGTTCCCGGATCCGTCGAGGCGGGAGCGGATGTGCTGGCCGAGAAGATCGACCTGCCGACGGAGATCCGTTTGGGACGACCGTTCGACGCCCGCGTCGTGTTGACCGCGTACCCAGATGGGGACTCCGTCGAGCCGCTGCGCGGCCGCTTGAGCGTGACGCGAAGCTCCGGAGGAACGGATGAGTTGCTGATCGATACAGCGGTCGAGCTGCCTCCCGGCAAGACAGTGATCCCCCTTCGGCACACCATCGACCGCCCGTTCCCCTATACCTTCGAGGCGACGTTTACGCCGGACGATCCAGGCGACGACGCGCGGGAACAAAACAATCGAGTGACCGGCTTTGCGAATGTGCGGGGCAAAAGCCGCGTACTATTGGTCGAACCGCATGACCGATCGGGAGAGTGGGATTGGTTGGCCGACCAACTTCGCGATGAAAAAATCGAGGTTGTCGTGCAGTCGAGCGACAACACGTTCGGATCGCTGGCCGAATTGCAGGCCTTCGACTCGGTGATCCTGGCAAACGTGCCGCGAGTTAGCGGCGACTCGGGCAACGCCATCGTGACGATCAGCGACGCCCAGATCGAGATGTTGGTCCGCAACACGCAGCAATTGGGAGCTGGCTTGCTCATGATCGGCGGTCCCGATTCATTCGGGGCAGGCGGTTGGACCGGAACGCCCATCGAGCGGGCCATGCCAGTCGACTTTGAGATCAAAAACTCGCTCGTCTCTGCGGTCGGGGCGCTGATGCTGGTGATGGATGTCTCCGGTTCGATGGCCGGAGAAAAGATCGAGATGTGCAAGGCGGCGGCTCGGGAGTCGGTCAAGATGCTGCGGCCGAGTGACTCGGTCGGTGTATTGACCTTCGACACCGAAACTCAGGAGGTGATTCCGCTCCAGCCGGTCGCCGAGCGGACCCACCTGTTGCCTCTTATCTCTCGGATCGGCGTCGGTGGCGGGACCGACCTCTATCCGGCCATGGAACGGGGTTTCACCAGCTTGTCGCGGAACGACGCGGCGGTCAAACACATGATTGTGCTGACCGATGGTATTACCCCCGACAACGATTTTTCGAGGCTGACCCGGCGGATGAAGGAGCGGGGAATCACGGTTACCTCCGTCGCGATCGGCGATGACGCGGATGTGAACCTGATGCGGCAGATCGCGACCATCGGCGGGGGTAAACTCTATCATGTCCTCTCCCCGCAGGCGGTTCCCCAAATCGTGATGCGGGAATCGCGGCGGGTTTCGCGGCCGTTGATCTTTGAAGATGACCGCGGCTTTGAGCCGATGGTTGCGCTGCCCCACGCGATCCTCCAGGGCGTCGGGGCGCCGCCTCCCATCTTCGGCTATGTGATGACGACGCCCAAGGACAATCCGCTGGTCCAGACCCTGTTGACCTCCCCGATGCCACAACGGGCCGAAAACCCGATCCTGGCCGCCTGGCAATATGGTTTGGGAAGGACCGCGGTGCTAACCACCGACGGCGGACAACGCTGGTCGAAGGATTGGAAGGAGTGGTCGGGCGGCGGCAAGCTGTACGCCCAACTCACGCAGTGGTTGATGCGGGCCTCCAGCGATTCGGGGGATCGTTTCTCACTCGCCACCGAGGTCGAGGAAGGCGAGGTCCAAGTCGTTGTCAATGCTCTCGATGAGGACCTGGACTATCGGAACCTGCTGGAGATGAACGCGTCGGTGCTCGACCCAGAACTGAATCCGGTCGAGATGAACATTCGCCAAACCGCCCCGGGACGGTACGTCGGATCGTTCCCGGTCGAGCAGTCCGGCAACTATTTCGTGCACGTCATTCCCGAGCCGGGGGCCGCGCCGCTGACCACCGGAGTGAACGTCCCGTTCAACGAGGAGTACCGCGTCCGGGAGATCAACCAGCCGCTGATCGAGCAGCTCCTCGCGTTCGAGCCCAAGGGGGGCGAGCGGGGCGAGCGGCTTCCGGCACTTACCGACCACGACTTCGAAGGCCTTCTGGACAACAACCCGTTCCGAGAAGGGCTGCAGCGTGTCCGGAGCGCCCAAGATGTGTGGCCCTGGCTTGTGTTGATCGGCTGTTGCCTGTTTGTCGGTGACGTGATGGTGCGCCGGATCGATTTTGGCTTGGAGCGTCTGGGCGTTCTATGGAACCGATGGAGACGTCGGCCCGTCGATACAAGCCAGCCCGTCGAGCGGCTCGATCGCTTGGCCCGCGCGAAAGGTCAGGTGGCCGAAGATCTGCAACGGCGCCGTCCGACGATCTCCCCAGGGCCAGCGGCGTCCCCAGATCCGGTTGCACCCAGCATCGAGGGCGGGCGCTCCTCGGGTTCCGACGATGAGCTCGACGCAATGTTTGCCGGGCGGAACCAACCGGACGCCGGGGGGGCAGCGGAGCAGGGAAGCCGCGAAACGCCGCAACCGGGCGATGCTCCGCCACCGATGTCCTACACCGAGCGGCTGCTGGAAGCGAAACGCAAGGCGAAGAAAAAATAGGGGACGCAGCAAACGCGCTGCGAGTTGGACGACGCGGCCGTTGAGCCATCGGCGACAGTGGAGAAGCAGGCGTCGGGCGGCTATTCTAGGCGGAACTTGAGTGCCCGCCTTGCCGTCCCCCTCCGCTCTCGTCTGTTTCGCAACCGAGACGAACGGTCGACGGCGGGCCGCAACACATGAACCTCGTTTCCTGCCCACCCCTTCCCTGCGAAAAGCCGCCTGATGAACCACGTGAAACTACCGGCCTGCCTGTTCGTACTCACCTGCCTCCTCCCCCATGCTGCTGCCGTCGAGCCGCCGGATGGGTTTCGCCCCCTGTTCAATGGCGAAAATTTCGATGGCTGGCATGGCCGACCCCATTTCGACCCGATCGAACTCGCCGAAATGTCGGACGAGGAGCGGAACGCAAAAATCGACGAGTGGACCGAGGACGCCAAACAGCACTGGACCGTGGAGGACGGCGAATTGGTCAATGACGGGGCCGGGGCGTACCTCGTCACCGACGATGAATTCACCGACTATGAATTGCTGATCGAATACAAGACAGTGCCGCGGGCTGACAGCGGGATTTACTTGAAGGCCACGCCGCAGGTTCAGATCTGGGACTACACCGACCCGGCGAAGTACCGGATCGACGCCAATCTCGGCAGTGGTGGATTGTGGAACAACAGCGACGGTGCCCCGGGGAAAAACCCGCTGGTGCTCGCCGACAAACCGTTCGGCGAGTGGAACGCGTTCCGTATCATCCAAGTCGGTGCCCGCACGACCATTTATCTCAACGATCATTTGGTCGTCGATAACGCGATCATGGAGAACTACTGGGATCGCGACTCCCCCTTGTTTCACAAAGGGCCGATCGCGTTGCAAACACACGGCGGCGAGATCCGCTGGCGAAATCTGTTCATTCGGGAACTGGCCCCCGAACAGGCCAACGACGTGCTGGCAAACCATGAGGGCCAAGCGTTCGCGGCGATCTTCAACGGCAAGGACCTGAGTGGTTGGCAGGGCGCCGTCGATGACTACGAAGTCGTCGACGGGGCGATCCGCTGCAAGGAAGGCCGCGGCGGAACCCTGCTTACCGAACAGGAGTATGCGAACTTCATCGCCCGGCTCGAGTTTCGCCTACCCCCCGGTGGCAACAACGGGTTGGCGATCCGTTCACCCGTTCAGGGGCATGTCGCCTACGACGCGATGACGGAACTGCAGGTGCTCGACAACGATCACCCCAAGTACGCCGACCTGGACCCACGTCAAATCCACGGGAGCGCCTACGGAATGGTGGCAGCCGAACGGGGATTCCTGCGCGAGACGGGCGAATGGAATTTTCAAGAGGTCACGGTCGATGGCAGCCGGATCAAGGTGGAACTCAATGGCAACGTGATCCTCGATGCCGACCTCGACGAGGTGACCGAATTCATGGGGGATCGCCCCCATCCCGGCAAGGATCGCGCCAGCGGCTACTTCGGGTTCGCCGGACACAATGACCCGGCCGAATTCCGCAACCTATCGGTCCGCGAGCTGCCGGAATCATCGGAATCGGGCTGACTGCCTCTCCGAAAACAGGACCTTAGCCACCGATTTTCATAAGGTGGCTACCGGTCCGCAGGATCAGGCCATCGTCCGAGGCCGCGGGCGAGGCGGTCATCCCTTCGTCGATCTCGATGCGGCCGAGCACCTGCAGCTCATCCGCCCCGGCCTCGGCGACGATCGCCTCGCCATCGCTGGAAAAGCAATAGACGCGGGTGTCGGCCACCAGCGGCGAGGCGATGAAGTTGCCCCCCAGTCGCTTCGCCCAACGCTCTTCGCCGGTGCGGGCGTCGACCGCGATCGCGACCCCGGTTTCCGTCAGCCAAATGACTCGGTCGCCGACGAGCACCGGGAACGACAGCCGCGAGTTACCACGCTCCCGCTCCCACACCACGTGCGAATCGGTCACGTCTCCCTGAGTCGATTCGTCCAGCTTGACTGCCAGCAAATGGGCTCCCCGCGACCCGGTGTGCAAGATCGCGGTCTGCTCGAAAATCAATGGCTGCGCCGCGGCGTTGTACCCGTCGTGGGTGATCGTCCAGATCTCTTCCCCCGTGCGGGCGTCGTAGCCGAAGGCCGCCTTGGCGCCGACGGACACGACTTGCGTGCGGCCCGCAACGTCGATCAGCGCTGGGGTGGAATAACCCTTGCGCAGGTCTCCGTCGAGTTTCGGCTGGCCGCTGGCGTCCAAGTCCCCGTAGTCGGTCGTGCGATCGGTCCTCCAAACCGTTTCACCCGTCTCCTTATCCAGCGCCGTCAGGAACTGCTCGTCGATGCCGTCAAAGGTCAGGATCAAGAGGTCCTCGAAGAGCACCGGGGACGACCCGGGACCGCGGAAGTGGCGTGCGTTGATGTCCCGTCGTTGCCAAACCACCTCGGCGGTCGCGGAGTCGAGACGAGCGGTCCCGTAGGTACCAAAGTGGATGTAAACCGCTCCCGACTCCAGAACCGGTGTCGGCGCGGCGTAGTTATTGATCGGATTGCCCAGTGGTTCGGGGTCGGCATTCTCGAACAGCAATTTGCGATGCAACCGCTCGCCGTTGGACTCCGCAAAGCAATCGACATACTGCCGCGTGCCGTCCTCGGTGGCCGAGGTGAACCAGATGCGTCCCTCGCCCACCACCGGGGTGCTGTGGCCCTTGTCTTCCAGAGGCGACTTCCACACGATGTTCTGGCCGCTCGACTCGTCCCACTCCAGCGGCAACCGGTCCACCGCGGCGGGGATGACATTCCCGTTGGCGGTCGGTCCGGCTTTGCTCGGCCATGCGATCTCGGCCCCGTCCAGCTTCGACACCCCGCCCAGCCCCGAGAGCCAGAGCACTGCGGCAAGCCACCCTCCCGCGCACGTCATCATCGCTGTTCTCATCCCTTCATATCCTCGCTTGCGTTCCATTGATTTCATGGGCTTGCCGTGCACGTTGATTCGACAAATCGGTCAAAAACTCTCGCAATACATCATAAAACTCCTGGGGCACCGGATCGTTATGCCCTCGTGGACCGAGACTGACCCAACGTTTGTGCTCCATCGGTGCCGCCGCGAACAGCTGCCGGCCCAGCTCGGCGGGGATGATTTCATCCGACTCACCATGAGCCTGCAACAAGGGGCCATGGTAATCCTGAATTCGCGCAAGGGAATGGAAGCGCGTTCGCATCAACCAGCGGACGGGCAGCCAGGGGAAATGGCAGGCCGCCACATCGGGCAGCGACGGAAAGCCGCTGTGAAGCACCACCGCACGGGCTCCCTCGCCCGCCGCCAGATCGACCGCCACGGCGGTGCCGAGCGAGCGTCCCATCAGGACCACCGCGTCCGCATCGACTCCAGCAAGCTCCGCCAAGTGGTCCCGTGCGGCGCGGCCGTCAAGCAGCACGCCTGCTTCGTCAGGCTTCCCACCGCTCTTCCCGTAGCCGCGGTAGTCGAACAGCAACACGGTGCAGTCGAGGTCTCGGTGCAAGGTTTGTAGCACGTCGCGACGGTGCGTCAGGTTGCCCGCATTGCCATGCGCGTACAAGACAACTGCCAACGGATCGTCATGCGGCGCGTACCATCCATGCAGCTGCGTTCCATCCCCGGCGGCGAACTCGACGTCCTCCACACCGGCCGGCAAGTTTTCCCAGTCCCCCTGGGGATACGGCATCGGATAGAAGATCATCGACCGTTCCAACACAATCATCAACACGACGATTCCCAGGTAAACAACGACCAGCAGTCGCAGCAGCCGCCAAATCCTCCCCAACGGCGCACCGCCCAATGCGTTCCCGGAAGTGGGCGCTGTCTGTGTCGGGGAGCTTTCCATCGCCTCCATTGTACGCGGGTCAAATGGCGTCCGGGTCAAATGGGGGCAGTGTGTGCCGGGATAAACCGTGTTGGAGATAGGGAATGAAAGAGTCCTACGAAGAAGATCTAGCCAGTAACTTCGGCCTCCAGCGGAGGGGCGACTGCGGTAACAACGTCGACCAACGGTCAATCGACACGCGTCGAAGGTGAACCCGCCGGCGAGATGTG
>CAYWXT010000172.1:0-12253 GCA_964462125.1 uncultured Pirellulaceae bacterium
CGCGGCGCAGCGTTCGGCGGATGCGTCGCTGTGGGCTGCGACCGGCAGACCATTTCGCCTTGGTCATCGATTGCTCCTCGAGACCGGCTCGCGAATGATCGCCCCGGGGACGCGGACTACCATCCGCACGTCTCGCTCGACGCTGCCGGAGATCCCCTCGCTGTCCAGTGAGTCGCCTCCGACCGCATCGGCCGCCAGCCCCCCACCCAACTCCGGCGCGTTGGAACCCGCCTCCACACTCGCCACGCTATCCGGCGTGACCTGATAGGGGCTGCTGGCCTGGGCATGGTCAAACGTCAGTTCGATCGCGGCAGGCAACCTCGCTGGTTCTTGCCCGCTCCAGTCGGATCGCCATTGCTCCCCATCGCTGTAGCGAAACCGTGCGCCCACCAAGTTCCGAATCCACACCGTCTCGATCCCCTGGTGCGATTCGCGGCGTTCCGACTCGTCGACGCGATACAAGTCTTCCATGGTCAACAGGCGATCGGGATCTTCGATACCGTCGGCGGACATCGCGGCACCGGAGCTGCCCGTGGCCGGCGTCGACTGTCGACGAAGGTGCCGCAATCCCTCGTCCGCGGTTGGTCCCGGCTCTTCGAACAGCCGGTACGTGACGCGCACGCGGTCGCGCAAACCGAGAATGCGCGTTGGATCGTCGCTCCCCGGCGCCGACTCCCGCGATGGCCCCCGTTCCCGCGATGGCCCCCGTTCCCGCGATGGCCCCCGTTCCCGCGATGGCCCGAGTGCGCGCTCGCTCTCCGGGGCGGCGATCTGTTCCAACCACGGCAGTGGATCGACCGAGGGAAGCATCACCATGGTGAAGCCTGATTCGTCCCCGACCAATCCCTCGACGCGAAACGCTTCCCCTCCCTCACTGGGATTATCCGCGGCGACCCAATGGGCCGCGTCGGATTCCAACAGCTCACGGGTCGTCCGTACGATCTGCATTCGATACGCCTGATCCCATCCTCGCTGTTCCGCGAGCCTGTAGGAGCCGAGAAGCGACCAGGCGACGGCGAGTAGCGCGCCGAGCAACGCCAGCGCGATCATCAACTCCAAAACAGTGAACCCGCGCCGCGATGTCGCGACGCTGCGACTTCGATATCTGGATGACGTTTGGGGTTGGGGTGGAAACACGTTTTGATTCGGGGTGTCTTACAGGCTGGCAGCCTGTGATGCGGGGGTTCCGCGAACCCAGCGCACCAGGCGGCAGGTCGGTTGGTCGGGATCGCCACTGGCGGATGCCATGGATGCGGGAAAGACGTCGACCGTGACGCGAACCAAACTCGACGTCGGTCCACGCCCCGGACTCGCACCGCCCTCCACATCGACCGCACCTTCCGACATCGCGATCGACTCGCGCTCGATGCGGTACGACCACCGCGGGTCCTGGTCGAAACTACCTTCGTCCTCCACCGCCCCAGGCACGGCGACCGACTCGTCCAGCAGGCTTTGGGCCAGATGCAGCGCCGTCGCCTGCTCCTCCGCCCTCCGGCCAAACAGGCTCGCCTGTCCGATCAGCATGAACAGCGCCGCCCCGCTGCCGGCAAGGATCGCAGTCGCCAGAATCATCTCCATCAGCGAAAACCCACCGCGGCGGTTCCGCCGTTGACTCGGATCGATCGCAGTCATGTCCCGCGTTTCGATCATGCCTTGCGCATCAATCATGACGAAGTCCCAGGCTCTGAAGTGACGGGGCCAGCCTCCGCATCGACCGTCGGCAAGCGGACCACCCGCGCCATGCCGCTGACGGCGTCGATCTCGATCCCCATCCGGCTTCCGCTGACAGAATCGCGCACGGCGATCACGCAGCTCCGTGTCCTTCCCGAGGGCAGGAAGGGCAAATACCAGCGCTCGCCGTCCAATCGCCCGACACTCGCTTCCGAGGCCTCGGGATTCGCGGCCCCTCCCACCGCCTGTTCTGAATCGCCACCGGCGCCCGGCGACCGGTTTTCATTGTCGCTCCTTTCCGGTTGGCCGATCATCGGTTCCCAGCGAACGGAATCAATCACCAACTCCGGCGGCATCGAATAGCTCCGCAGCCGGTTGGGTGCTGTTATCGCAGACAGTTCCCCAGCCGCATCACCGCGGTCCGCCGAGGTTGTGACCTCCGGTTGCCAACTGGCGTTGCCGCCATCGAGTTCTCCGGCCATCAAAACGGACCAGCCGCCCCACTCGATTTCAGAACCGCCAGCTTCCAGCCGAAGGAACAGGGGCTCGCCGCTGGTCATCGCCGCTTGCCGGCACTCCGCGATCTCGTCGCGCAGCCGGTTTGCAGCCCGATGCGCATCGCTGTCCGCCAATGGCCGGGTGAGCCGGGGAAAGGTGAGCGCCGCCATGCCGACCATGATTGCCAGCACGATCAACAGCTCCAGCAGCGAGAACGCGGTCGAGTGACGGTACGGTCGATCAAGGTCCATGGTCGATCAAGATCCCTGGGGTAGTGCCGGGATCAAACGCTCATCCCCTCCCGCTCGCCTTCGGCATCCTCTTCGCCGTCAGCGGGCCGGTTGGAAATATCGTCGTCGGTACCGGCCTGGGCGTCGGGTCCGGCCGAGAAGATTCGCGGATCGTTTGCTCGATCTTCATCGCTTCCTGCCTCGGCGGGGTCGTATTCATACTCGAACTCGTTCCCCCACGGGTCCAACGGCAATTGGGTTCCGTCGATGTAGGGACCGGCCCATTTTCGCGCCAGCCGCTCGTCGTCGGGCGGATCCAGCAAGACCTCCAGCCCTTCCTCAGTTGTCGGGAAGGTCTTCATATCGACCACGTACATTTTCAGAGCCGACTCCAGGTTCCCGATTTGAGCCTCGGTGGTACGGATATCGGCCTTTTCTTGGGAGCCCAACAGTCGGGGTCCGACGATGGCCATCAGGCCGACCAGGATGATCAACACGATCATCAATTCAAGCAGTGTTAAACCGCGACGCATTTGTCGTCGTTGCATGGGAAGTCTCCTTCACGAACAGTAGGGAAAAAAAGGGATCAGGACTCTTTTACGGGTGAAAAAAGAGTCCTGACCCCTTTTTCATGGTTAACTAACGGTGGCGTTCAGGTCGAACACCGGCAGCAGCACGCCCACGATCACAAACATGGCCATGCCGCCGATCAGGACCAGCATCAGCGGTTCGATCATCCGGACCATCACCTCCAGCCGCCGTTCGATCTGCTGATCGATCCGATCGGAGATCTTCACCAACACCTCATCGAGCGTGTTGGACTCTTCCGCGATCCGGATCATTGCCATCACCTGCGGTGGGATCAGCCCGCTGGCGGCCAGCGGTTTGGCGAGGGTGTCACCGGTCGTCACATTTTCGGCCGACTGCAGCATCACGTTTTGCAGCAACCGGTTGCCGGGCGATTCGCTGCTGATCCGCAGCGACTTCAGTAGCGGGACGTCGTTCTTGAGCAGCGTCCCGAGCACCCGACAGGCGCGCGAGACGGCGGCATCATGAAAGATGTCACCGAGCACCGGGATCTTCAATTTCCAGGTATCCCAAATCATCCGGCCTCCATCGGATTGCAACAACCGTCGGGCACCGACCAGCGCGCCGGCGACCGGGATGGGGAGCAGCAGCCCGTACCGCATCAGCCCATGGCTGATGTCCAACAACAAGACGGTGACCAGCGGCAAACCGGTGCCGGAGGCCTGCAGCCGATCGAAGAAGGGCTGAAACTTGGGGACGAGGAACACGATCATCAGCGAGGTGATCACCGTCCCGACGATCCCCAAAATGATTGGATAGGTCAGGGCACCGACGATTTTCGACCGCATCTCGTCCTGCTTCCGCAGGAAGTTGGCGGTCCGCTGCAATGCCTCTTCCAAAAACGCCCCCTCCTGGCCGGCGCGGACCATGGAGATCGTCAGTTCGGAAAAGACGGCCGGTTCCGCCGCCATCGCTTCGTCCAGGTTCGCCCCTTCGGCAACCCGGTCATGCACGCGGATCATTGCCGCCTGCAATCGCGGATGAATGGAAACCTCTCCCAGGATCGAGAGCGCCTCCAACATCGGTACGCCGTTGTTCAGCAGGTCGGCCAGCTGCATGCAGAGGTCGGCAACCTGCTCTTTCTTGATCCGCGATGGCAGTTGCAGGGAGATCCCTTCGCCGCCACCAGGGGCCGCGTCGTTGACCGAGACCGGGTACAGCTGCCGCTGGCGAAGTCGACGCAACGCTTCGTGCCGAGAACCCGCTTCGACGATCCCCTGCTGCTGTTCCCCTGCGGTGGTCTTCGCGACGTACGCGAAATCAGGCATGTTCGATGGTCCGCCTTTTCGGTTCAGTCCGCCTTGGTGACACGGACGACCTCATCCACCGTGGTGACGCCAGCCAGGGCCTTGTCCCAGCCGTCACCCCGGAGGGTCTGCATCCCTGACTTCATCGCCGCCTCCTTGATCATGTTCGACGCCGCCCGCGCTGTGGCCAGTTCACGGATCGATTCGTCACTGACCAACAGTTCGTAAATCCCCATCCGGCCGCGATAACCGGTTCCCCGGCAATGATCGCAACCCTCCGGGCGCCACAAGTTGCCACTCAAGCGATCGTGCGGGAAGTCTTCGGGCAGTTCAGCCGGCGAAGGATCATAAGGTTGACGACAGTCGGGACATAGCCGCCGTACCAAACGCTGCGCCAACACCCCTTCAAGCGTGCTGGCGACCAAAAACGGCTCAACCCCCATGTCGCACAATCGCATGTAGGCGCCGGCGGAATCGTTGGTGTGTAGCGTGCTGAACACCATGTGTCCGGTCAGCGAAGCCTGGGTCGCATTGATCGCTGTCTCCAAGTCCCGCACTTCACCGACGAGCACGACATCGGGATCGTGTCGCAGGATCGCCCGCAAGCAGGCGGCAAAGCTCAGCCCGACCTTCTGTTGCACCTGGATCTGATTGATCCCGTCGAGCTGATACTCGATCGGGTCTTCGGTGGTGATGATCTTGGTGTCTTCCGACTTGATCTCATTGAGGGCGCTGTACAGCGTCGTCGTCTTCCCCGAGCCGGTCGGGCCGGTGACCAGCACAATCCCGTGCGGCATCCGAATCAATCGCTGGAACTTCTCATAGGTCGATTCGGGCATCCCGATGCCCCGCAGCGAGAAGTTCAGATTCGACTTGTCCAACACCCGCATCACGACCCCTTCGCCATGCAGCATGGGGATGATGGAGACCCGGATGTCGACTTCTCGACCCGCGACACGGAGCTTGATGCGCCCGTCCTGGGGAATCCGCTTTTCGGCGATGTTCATCTTCGCCATGATCTTCAGCCGGCTGACAATAGCCGCCTGGAACTGATTCATCTCCGGCGGCGTACTTTGACGCTGCAACACGCCGTCGATGCGGTAGCGGATTTTCAAACAGTTTTCCTGGGCCTCGATGTGAATGTCACTGGCCCGCGCCTCGATCGCCTCGGTCAAAATCTCGTTGACCAGCCGGACGACCGATGCTTGCGATGCCTCCTCGGCATCCTCCGAGCCGTCCAGGTCGAGGTCTTCGAGCATCTCCACATCGCCAGACTGCTGGCGCTGCGCCGCGATCAGCCCGTCGATCGTCTCGGCCCCAACCCCCAAGTGACGCTTGATCAGCTGGCGGACCGCATCGGGCGAGGCGACCACGGGGCGGACCTCCAAGGAGACCGCCGAGGCAACCGTGTCAAAGGCTTCAAAGGAAAACGGGTTGCCAACCGCCAAGCGGATCCAGCGGTCGGTTCGCTCCAGCGGGAACACGTCATAGCGATGGATCAGCTTCAGCGGGAACCCTTCCATCGCCTCCGGCTGGACCTCGATGTCGTCGGTCCCGATCCACTCCAACCCCAACACGCGAGCGGTGTCTGCGAGCAGATCCCGGGGACCTTCAAAGTCCCACTGCAGAGCCAACGACGCCAGCGCCGCCGGGTCATGGATCGCATCGGCGATCTGACGCAGTTGATCGGGACCGAGCGAGGGAGCGATCGATTGCACGTTCGTGATCATCCGTTTCTCGATTTGCTTACCGGTTGCGATGATGCCGCCCTCGTTCCGTTGGTTCACCGGATACTGTCGGCCGGATGGAAACCGAGTTCACGTCCACGATTTTCAGGGAGACGTCTGAACGGCACCGCCCGACGTTCCCTCGGGCGGACCGCAACGGTGCGTGTGTCAGACGCTCACTGACCATCGCGTGGGCTTTCGATAGGCAACAACCATCCGTGGTGTTACGTGGGAAGGTGGGATGTTTAGGCGGGATCGGCTCCCATCCGCGATTGGGAGCCGATGGATTTCATCGGTCAAGTTTCCCAGGGCTGGCCCTTCACCCAATCGCCGGGACCGAGGGCACAGTGGAACCATTGACTGATCTGGATCGTAGACGATGGGGCAACTTGAGTCAAATACGTCGAGGCTTCGTCCGAAAATCCTGGATCAAGCCCCAAATCCTGGATCAAGCCCCGAGCAGAGCAAACGGATGGCATTGGCAGCGGTCCCAGCCGGCTCAGCGACTGCCGGCCGCCCGCAATGCGCGAATCGCCTGCTCCATGTGACCAGCATTGGATTCGGTCAGCGGAACGATCCTCAAACCCTGTGACCGTCGCTCGTCGGTCTCCTGGTCGACCTGCTTTATGAACGCCTGTATCTCCTTGGCCAGTTCCGGGGGGGCGCGCATCACGATCGCGTTGGTCAGCCGATCGACGCTGATTGTCAACAGCGGTCCGCTGGCTGCGGCGTTGATTTGCCGGAGCATCGTGGCCAGATCCTCGGAGATTCCGGCGGGAATCGTGACCGGCGGCCGCCCACCCCCGCTGGTCAACTCGTTCTGATAGACCGTCTCGAGCACCTGCGCCACCCGCTCGACATCCGCGTTGTGAACCGGAACATACTGCGGCGGTGACGGTTGGAAAGCCCCCACGTACTCCGGGGAATCGAGGACCGTCAGCAGTTCTTCGACGGTGCTCCGGTCCGAACGCGATCCCCGCACGATCAGGGCGTTGATGCGGGGATCGGCCACGACCCGCGTCTCATCCGAACGGTCCTGCGAGCGGCGCCTGCCGGAGGACCGAAACAGGTTGGTCAGGACGGATTCCAATTCCGAGGCGTCGGCGTAGCGTAAAACGTAGACGGCGTGATTGGACCCAGCCGGAATCGCCGTCGCGCTGCGTGGAAATGCCTGCTCGATCAACTCCGTCAACGCCTCCAGCGCCAGCGGATCCTCCGAGGCAATTGTCCAACTCTCGGATCCAGGAATGATCAACACGGGTGGTGTTTCCGCCGCTTCTGGCGCCTTTGGCGGCTCCACGTCGTCCGGTTCCGCGTCGTCCGGCTCTGGGGGGACAAGAGGGGGCTGGAGTTTATCCGGCTCGGCCGGGATGACGGGAGCGGTCTGCGATTCCTCCTCTCCCTTCTCTCCTGTTTGTGCGGGGGCGAGGGTGAAAGTGCGGGGGCTCGGCTCGAATCGTCGCTGGTCCCCCAATTCCGGCTCCGGCACTGGCGCGGGGTCATCTTCGACGTCCTCCTCCTCCGCGGCCTCACGTCCGGTCGGCGGATCTTCCTCGTCCGTGGGGCCTGCCGCTGCCGGTCCGCTCACCCTCGGGCGGATGACCCGCAGCGGATTGTCACGGACCGATGGCCAAAGTTCCTCCAGCCGCCTCAACACCGCCTCTGCATCCTCGCCCACCGGGATCGTGCGCACCCGTTCTCCTGGCCCCTCAGCGGCACGACCGTGAGCCGCTGGCCCATCGCCGCGTCCCACCGATTCGCCGAGTCGGCCCAGCAAGGCTTCGATTTGATCCAGCTGTTCGGTCGTCGCACGAACCATCAGCTGTTGGCGGTTGTCGTCGACCAGGACCGACGGAGCCGCGTTGTAGGGGAGTTCGGAAAAGAGCGAATCGATCGCCTCCCGCACCGGTTCCGGATCGTTCGCCATCAGCGGATAGATTTCGACCTGCCGCTCGGCCGGCTCAAACTGCTTCAAGGTGTCCTGCACCCGCTGCAGTTGTTCTTCACTGCCGATGACGACAAGTTGCTCGTTGAACATATCGTATTCGACGTCGACCGGTGGCCGGGCCGTCTCGAACAGTCGCTCGATCGAGGCGGCGACATCGGAACCGCTGACCCCGGCGGCGGAGAAGATCTTCAGGCGTCGCGGCACCCGCTCGGCGTCCCCTCGGTCCATCTGTTCGATCAATTCGCTCGCGATCTGGTGATGCTCGCGGCGGCCGACGACGAAGACGAACCCGGCTTCAACGTCGGCACTGACCCCGGCGGTGGATCGGCGTCCGAAGGCCTGTTCCAGCGCGGAGGCAACGTCACCGGCATCGGCATGATTCAGCTGGTAGCTCGTCAGCCCCTCGGCCCGTCCGGGAGCCGCGTTCAAATCCTCGACCAGCTCCGCAATTTGCTCGTGTTGTTCCGTCGTCGCCGCGACCAACAGACCGCCGCTGCCTCTGTCCCCGGCGATCTTGGCATTCGGATAGATCTCGGCCAGTGCGTCCTGGAACGTGGCCGGGCTTCCTTGTTCCAACACGTACGTTTTCGAAACCAGTGGACCGGTCTCGCCCTCCTCGACGTCGCGAACGAGTTGTTCAATCTCGGCGATCGCGTCGGCCCCGGCGGTCACGACGAGCGTGTTGCTCGACTCTTCGGCACTGACACTCGCGTCGGGGGCGAGTTGGGCGGCAGCTTCCGCTAAGGCGGCGGCGTCGCCGCTGCGGAGTTGGAAGACGCGGGATCGCTTGGCGCTCGGCTCTGGAACACTCTCACGCAACTCGTCGAGCCACTCCGCCAGCTGTTCATGTTCCGACTCGGTCGCGATCACCGCCAATCGATCCTGGGAGCCGCCCGACAAGAGTGTCGCCTCGGGGACGACGGTTGCAACGCCCTGAGCGGCCTGCGGTGCCAGATCCCCGCGGACGGGGTGAACCCGCAAGCGGCGTTCGTCGGCGTCACCGAAGGCTCCCTCCAACTCCTGCAGCAATTCGTCGACGGCCTGATGCCCTGCCGCGGTGTCGGCGATGACGAACCGCTTGGTTCCTTCGCCGCCAACGACGCGGGCGTCCGGCCGGCGGTCCTGCAGCAGCCCTGAGAATGCGGCCGGTTCTGTGCGGCTCAGCTCGTAAACGCGGACCTCCGTCTCTTCCGGTTGCTCCATCTGCGTTTCCAACCGCTTGAGCATCTGTGCGATCTTCTCGTGATCCTGTGGCAGGGCCACCACCATCACCGCGTCGCCTCGTGCCGCACCATTGTCGACCTGACGGGCTGAGGGGGCGGTGGTTTCCAACAGCGTGACGAAGGCGTCGCGGATTGAACGGTCGACGCGGTAGGATTGCGGCTCCGGCTCGTCCTCCAACTCTCCCGCCTGCAACCGCTCCTCGATCAACTCAGTGATCCCCTGTTGAAGCGGTGCGGGGGCCAAGATGGTCAGCCGGCCCGAACCGCGGTCGGAGGACACCTTGGCGGCGGGATAGAGTGATGACAGCAAGCTCCGGTAATTCGAAGCTTCCTCCGGCGGGACCCGGAACAGCAACAGTTCTTCACTCGGCGCGGCGGTTTCCGAAAGCTGCTCGATCGCTTTCTCGATTCGCTCGTGTTCTGCGTCGGACGCCCAAACCACCACCGCATTGTTGGCCCGGTCCGTACTGATGACCGCTTCCGGGGCGATCTGAGCAAGGACCGAGGGGAGGGTGCGGAGGTCGCCAACGGGCATCGCATAGGTTTCCACCCGCAGCTCTCCCTGCTCGGCGCCGCCGATCTGGTCCAGCGCGGCACCGAGGGCCTCGTGATCGGCCGCTGATCCCGACGCGATCACTTGGTTGGATTCCTCATCGACCGACAATTCCATCTTCGGCCACATCGACTCGAGCGTCGGCAGCAGCGCGGTCGCTTGCAGCTCGTCGAGCGGGTAGGTACGGACCTGTTTCTCCGTCCCGGCGTCGCCAGGCTGATCGACCTCTGCCACCACCGTCTTGATCCGGCCGTGTTGTTGGAGCGTGGCGGTGGCGACCAGCCGTCCCCGCTGGGAATCGGCGATCACATTCACCCCGCGGATCACGTTTTCCAACAGCGACTTCAAGTCGTCGGCATCGGCATGTTCGAGCGTGTAGGCCATCAAGATCTTTTCTTGATCGCTCGGCGGCGGCGTTTGCAACGTTTCCTTCAGTTCCTCTAAACGCCGATGCGTCTCCTCGTCGGCCCGGACCAACAGCCGTTGGCGGCTGGGGTCGGGGGTCACGGTGATCTCGCCATCTTGGTCCACGATCGGTTCCACCAACGACTCCAGTTCGTCCAGCGACATCTCCGGAACGCTGTATCCCCGAATGGTCATCGCCGGCCGCGATGGGAGTTCCTCCTGCACGGCCGCCAACAACTCACCGATCTCCTCATGTTCCTCTCGCGCAGCCCAAATCGTGACCTCTTCGGCGGCTGGTTCGACTGTGAATCGCACGCCGGGAAACCGCGTCTCGATCAACTCGCCGACCAGATCTGCGTCGCGGTCGTCGAAAGGATACCGCCGCGGCCAGAGGAGCTCGGCGTCCGGAGTCGCCTCCTGGATCTGCTCTAACACCCCTTCGATCCAGTCGTGATCCTTCGCCGTCGCCCACACCAGCAGCTGAGCCGGGCGTCGGTCGGCATCCGATTCGACCACCACCCGAACATCGTCCAGTTGCGAACCGAGACCGCTTTCAAGTTGCTGCCAGCGTTCCAGCTCGGCGGGTTTCAAGGCATGGATGCGAAGTTCCCGCGAAGGGGCGTCGGGAATCGCCGTGGTCAGTTGCGGCAGAGCCCCTTCGATCCGCTCCCGTTCGGCCGACGATCCGAGCATGACCAGTTGATCGTCCCCCGGACCGAGCCAGAGTTCCGCCTTGGGCGCCACCCGGGCCACCGTTTCGAGCCAATCGCTGGAGGCCGGCCGGGGAAGCGAGAACGCATGCAGGACCTTCTCCGCGATTCCATCGTCCCCGCGCCAACGCCGAATCACCTCATCGGCCAATTCCAGCTCCTCGGCGGGGCCGCGAACGATAAGGGTCCCGAGCGAATCGTTTCCAACCGCACGGCTGTCGGACAGCATCGACTGCAGCGACCTCGCCAGTGTCTCGGCTTGGCCCACCTCGACCTGAAACGCGCGGGTTTCATGGTCCGCGCCGCTTCGCGTGACCCCCAACGCTTCCAGAACCGCTTCGACTTTTTCTTGGTCCGAGGGAGCCGCGGTGACCATCAACCGCCTACCGTCGGCGTCGGCCGAAACGACCGCACGCGGTGCCACCGCCGTGACCTGCTCGCGGACGACCTCCGCATCGGCCTCGCCCATTCGGTAGGCGACCGAGGTCTCCCCCGGGCTCTCCTCCAGGTTTTCCCGCATCTGCTCGATCGCCTTCTGGAGGGCAACCTGTTCGTTGGGGATCAGAAAGGCCGTCAACAAACCGGTGCTCTCGTCAACGGTGATCTGTTCGCTGGCGACCAACTTCTGCATCGCTTCCAGCGTCGCAGCCGGGTCGAGCTGTCCGAGCGGATAGGCCGCGAAGACGGGCTCAGGGGGTTTTTCTTTCGGCTTCGGGGGCGCCGACTTCTTCGGTTCTGGGACTGAATTGACCAACACGTTGATCGTTTCCATCTTGCCTGCCGTTTCGATCACCACCAGTTGACGGCTTTGGGCCAGCGGCAACGCGCGTCCGTAGCGTCCCAAATAGGGCGTGACCTCCTTGACCACTTCATCCACCGGACGCCTGCCGAGTGCGAACTTGACACGGACCAGCTCAAACCGGCTGCGGCTGGGAAGCTCCTCAAGCTCCACTTCGGGAATCAGCTCGATCGGAATGGAATCGCTAAGCTCCAACACCGTCAGCATCTTTTCCCGCCGCACCAGCGTGTAGCCTCGGGTCAGCAGGACACTGTTGAGCAGATCGATGGCCTCGGTCGCGGTGTAACGCCGGGTGTCGCTGTAGGTAAACGTCCCCGGCGGATCGCGGTCCATCACCAGGGTCAGGCCCTCCTGTTTGGCGAACCACTGCAACACATCCGCCCACGGCTGCTCGCGGAACTGGAACTCCAAGTACCCCTCGGGGGTGTCATCCTGCCAACGCTCCCACTGCTCTTCGCTGAGCACCTCCCGGATCTGCTCATCGAGTTCCTCCATCCTTTGTTGCCTCTCCTCGGCGTCGTCGAGCGCCCCCGCCTCGGTCCGCTGCTGGATCAGCTCCTGGATTGCTGCCCGCTGCTGGTCATCGAGGTCCAGCCGCTGAGCCACCTCCGGATGAGCCAGCCGCGATTCGTCCTGAGGATCTTGGGCATCAGC
>CAYWXT010000173.1:0-12221 GCA_964462125.1 uncultured Pirellulaceae bacterium
CAGGTCGAAGTCTTCGGGAAGCTGCCGGTCCATCAGCTTTTCCCAGTTGGTCATTTCTTCGCGGTACCGCCGTGCCCGTTCCTCGGTCCACCATTCGGAGAGATCATCGAAGTGTTTCGTTTCAAATTCGGTGATGTGGATGTCGACGCGGTCATCCAGCGGCCGTTCCTTGATGCTGGGCACCTCGCCGTCGGGGTAATCTTCGCGGGGGATCGCCTGGTTGATCGCCTGCAAGATCTCCAGCCACATCAAGCGACGTTCCGCGTTCCCGGAAACCTCTTTGCCGAGCGTATTGAGGTAACTGAGTTTGCTGTCCAGCTCGCTGTCTTTGCTGGTGTGGCTCTGGTGATAGCTCGACATGCTGCTGACCGCTTGGGTCGCGTTGTCCCAGAGGTCTGGATGGGTCGTTGACCAGCTATGTTCGGTGAACCAATAGTGGCCGGCGAGCCCGATCAGCAGGGCAGCCATCCCGGCGAGTGTCCAGGGTTTTTTGGCCCGGATCATCCGTTGGGTCAGGATCTCCTGGGGCACCAGGCTGGCGTGAACCTGGCTGACGCCGAGTCCTTGCAGGCAGAGCCCGTAGCAGACGGCAAACGTGGTCGCATTGTCGCGGAAGGTGGGGATCGACAGGATGTCGTCTCCGCCAAGGCGGTTGAAGCGATCGAGCACATGCACTTCAAAGCCGAGGTTTTTCCCCAGATAGGCGGCGAGTCCCGGCATCTTGACGGTGTTGCCGGTGATCAACAGCTCGTTGATTTGGGCTCGCTTGTCGATGCTGCGGAAGAAGCCGATCGAGCGTTGGACTTCGGTGACCAAGTCATTGAAGACCGGCCGCATGGTTTGGAAGATCAGTTTTGGGTCGGCCGCCTCGCGGGCGTTCCGTTTCAGGTGTTCGGCCTTGGAAAAGGTCAGCTTCAGGTCCTTGGTCAGCTGGCGGGTGAAGTGGTTCCCGCCGATCGGCATGCTCCGCTGCCAAATCCGAAAGCCGTTGGTGATGATCAAGTCGCTGGAGTCGGTCCCGATCGAGAGCAGGACGGTCGACGGCGGCGGCTCGTCGGAATCATACGTTTCGTGTTCGACGCGGTCGTGCAGCCGGTCGTGGGCGACCATGTTGTAAAGGGCGATCGGGGCCAACTGGACGACGTCGACCTCCATGCCGGCTCGATCGAACGGTGTCAGTTGGCGGTAGGACTGCTCTCGCTTCATCGCGAACAGCCCGACCTCGCTTTCCAGGGCGTACCCTTCCTCGATCGTGCTGCCAGGCATCATCTGGTGGTCCCAGACGACGTCGGCCAAATCGAACGGGATCTGCTGCCGCGCCTCATAGCGGACGATGTCGGCGATCTTCTTGACCTCCACCGGCGGCGGCTTGAAGAACTTGGCGAGGCCGCTCTGGCCGGGAACGCTGATGCACACCTTCTCGTTGAAGGCGTCGTTCCGCTCCAGCAGCTTCTCCATCGCCTCGGCGATCAGCTGTTCCGGATCCGCTTCGGGTTGACTCAGAATCTTGGGGTATTCGATGTAGTCGAAGGCGTCCGCGACGACTTCACCGTTGACGAGTGAACAGCGGAGCGCCTTGAGCGCCGACTGTCCAATTTCAATTCCCCAAACAGCACCACTGCCTGCCATGACGTTCTTTCGGTACAGGAAAAAGCGGGTGTGAACTCGACCTTGGCGCGGGGCCGCGACCGGACCGAGTCTTCAAGTTACAATCCCAGGCGGGATCATGCGACTAAATTTGATGCGAAACGGAAAAGGATTCGGAACTTCGCCCGGTGCGGCCGATGGGCTCGCTGGCGGTTGACTCCTCGCTCACCGCAGCCGTTCTCCCGTCAGCAGCCGTTCTCCCATCACTTCCGGCCGCCTCGATCGAATGCCAAGCTGTCAGTGTTGACCGGCACCGTTGGACGGAAGCCGGAACCAGAGAAGCTGTTCCCTAGTGTACTGAAGCCTCCCGCGACGCGTCAAATTTTTGTTGACTATGCTCCAATTGGACGAATCTTGCGTTCTGATTCCCAGCTCCGCGTTGGAGGACCTTCCCGCCGCTGCTTCTGACGCCGATGCCCGCAGCCTCTTGGCGGCCTGGACGGTGCTCTGGCACCCCGCTCTGCTGGTGGAGACGGAGCAGTTGCCGGGATGGTACCGGGCCGATACACCGCCGGAGACGCCCGGGGCCCGGCTGATCACGGTCCCCACCGCCAGTCTCCCGAAGCTCCCCGACGGTTTCGAAACCCGCTGCCGCCAAGCGGAGCAATGCCGCTGGGTTACCGGGGCGAATCGCAGCGAGATGCTCGACCGCATCGGCTTGCCCCCGATCGGTCCCCCCGCGGCGAACGCTCCCGGGGACGGTTCGCCGGAGCCGGAGGATTTCTTCGCCTTCGGCTACGCCATGCTGCAGGTCCAGATGATGACTCGGCGTTTGCGTTACACGAGCAATCTGGACGAACTGCGGGTCCAGGAGCGGATCATCACGGCGGCCGGGGCGTTCATGGCGGGGGACCGTGACGCCTCCACGTCGGCCCTCCACGACGCGTTCGATCTGCTGGCCGAGGAACGCGACCACTACTTCGCCTCCGACCCCTCGCTGATCGATTTGACCCTCCTGGCACCCTCGACCGTGCGGCCATGGGCTGAGTCGCTGCCGGAATCAACGGACCTGGTGCGGCAACAAGCTGGCGGTACGCCGCCGGCGAGGTCGCGGTTGGCCACTCCCGGGAACGTGCTGATCGACGCCGAAACAGCGGCGGCGATCGCTGCGATGCCGGAGGAGATGGCCGGGCAGATCCGGCAAGCGATCTTGAAGGGGGAGTTCGGATGGGCGGGGGGCGGGCCGGCAGCGACGGTCTGCCTGGACAGTTCCACCTTTCAGGCGGCCGAGGGACGACTCGCCGAGGCGTGGCAGGCGACTGCCGAGGCGATCGGAACGCCCCCCACGGTCTTTGCCCGCTTCGGCGGGACGACCCCCGCGGATCTGACGCCGGTACTGATTCGACTCGGTTGCCGCGGTTTGATCCCGATCGACTTCGCTGGCGGGACCGGTTTCGGCGACGAGGCGAAGGTGATCCGGCAAGCGGGGCACGCGGAGATCGAGGCCTTGACGGCCAAACCGATCGACGCCGCCTCCGATGCGGCCTTCCTGACCCTCGCCCCCCGACTCGGCGAAGCGATCGACAGCGGGGAGATCGCCACCGCCCTGCTCGCTCACTGGCCGGGAGCGACCTGCGACGGCTTCGAGGACCTTCGTCGCGCCGCCTCCTGGGGGTTGTCGCTCGGTCGGTTTTGGAAGTTGGACGACTATTTCACCGAGGGCGAACACCCCTACCATCACGAAAATGCCCGCGTCCTCTCGGCCGGCGCCGCCAATCGCTTGGTCGAGCGGGTGGAGCAGGGCGACCGGGACCCGATCCAGTCGACCGCCCGCCGATTTCGCGACGAAGTCCACGAGGAACAACGTCAGCTTCTCGGGGGCATGACCGCGTTGATTCGCGGCGAGCCATTGATTCGGGGCGAGCCGGTCTCGGAGTCGGTGGCGACCGATTTCGCCCTGGCGGTCGGTTGTCCCGGGGCGCGGTCGACCCCAGCGCTCGGCGAAACTCCCACCGCGGCGGTGAAGTCGGACGCGCCGGCGGCGCTGATCGTCAATCCAGGCAGCACCGGCTGGCGTCAAACGGTCACCCTCCGCGGTGCCGCTCCCGAGCCGGGCGGCTTCATCTATGGCTCCGAGCGGCAAGGCCGATGGGCGAACGTGACCGCCGACATTCCGGCGTTGGGGTTCGCGCTGGTCGCGGCGGCGAAACGGGCCAAGCGGCGTCGCTTCGGTCTGCCGTGGGGCGGTCCGGAGCCAATCGCGACTGGGACCGCACTGCAGAACGAATTCATGGAGGTGGTGATCGATTCGAAGACCGGCGGCGTCAGCGCCGTTCACAGCGGTGTCGTCCGCGGCAATCGTTTCTCCCTGCGGTTGGTCCGCGGTGACGAAAAAATGTCGGCGGAGTCGGCCCCGGCGATGCAGGGGCGGACCTGCCGGGTCGCGGCGGCCTCACTCAGCTGCGGTGTGATTGAGACCACTGGTGTGCTGACCTCTGCCGATGAGACCGTATTGGCCGAGTTTGAATTGAGCTACACGCTGCGCCGTGGCAGCCGGTTGTTGGAGCTCAGCGGACGGCTTCGTCCCCAGGTCGAGCTTGGTTCCGATCCCTGGAGAGAATCGATCGCGGCGCGGGTCGCGGTCGCCTCGGAGGCCACCAGCTTCCGAGGACTGGTGCGCGACAAGATTCACCGCAGCGGCGGGAAGCGGATGGTCGCCCCGCTCGGTCTGTTGATCGATGAAGCGGACCGGCAGACCTTGGTGGCCTCCGCGGGGCTGGCGTACCACCGCCGCGCCGGCGACCGATTTCTCGATACGCTGCTGGCGGTGCGCGGCGAATCGGAGGTCCACTTTTCGATCGCCTATGGCTTTGACGTGCGGCACCCCGTGGCGGTCGCCCGCTCGTGGATCTCCCCGCCCGGGGTCGTACCGATCACGCCCGAAGGGCAACCAGCCGGGGCAGTGACGCCCGGCCAGGGCTGGATCGTGCACGCGTCGCCAGCCGGGGTGCTCGTCAGCGGTCTCGAGGTGCATCGTCGCGATGATGGGAAACTGGCAGCGGCGGTGCGCGTGATCCAAACCCAAAACAACGGCGGAAAGGCGACTTTGCGATTTTGCCGCGACGTAGCCTTTGCCGTCCGCTGGACCGGCGACCGCGAGGCGATCGATGCCGCGCCGGAGGAACTCGGGTCACGGCTCGACGCCGCGGGTGATCAGGTAAAATGGACACTGGGGGGACACGGCATCATCGACATCCTCGTCGTCTTCTCCAGCGACTGACCCCCAATCGCATGACCAAACGCCCCTCGACGTCCAGGCTGAGCTTCCATGAGGCAGCGCTCCGCAGCGGCCTGGTCAGCGAAGAGCAATACCGCCGTGCCTCGGAATTGGCCGCCGGGAGCGACGAGGAGGCGGTCAGCCAGCGTCTGGTCTTCAGCGGGGTCTTGACCGAGTACCAGGCTCAGCAGCTTCGCGAGGGCCGCACCAAGTTGTCGCTCGGTCCCTACCTGATCACCGACTGGATTGGCCAAGGGGGGATGGGGCAGGTCTACAAAGGCGTGCACGAGATCATGGGCCGCGAGTGCGCCGTGAAAGTGTTGCCCCGGGAGAAGTCGACGTCGGAGTCGCGGTCTGCCTTTCACCGGGAAATCCGACTCCAGGCTGGGCTCGACTGTCCCTACCTGGTCCGCGCCTTCGATGCCGGTCGGGACGGCAACGTGCACTACCTGGTCACGGAATACGTCCCAGGGACCGACCTGAGGAAGCTCGTACGCAATCGCGGGGCGTTGCCGATGGAGCAGGCGGCGGTGGTCATCGCGCAGGCCGCTTTGGGACTACAGTACGCCCACGCTCTGGGAATGATTCACCGCGACGTCAAACCGGGCAACATCCTGGTCACCCCGGACGGTCACGCTAAGCTCTCGGATGTCGGCCTGGCGGCCTGGAGCATGGGGCTCGATGACGCTCCCCAGGCGGGCAAGATCGTCGGGACGGCCGATTACCTGTCGCCCGAACAGATCCGCAATCCGCGGGAGATCGGTCAGGCCAGCGACCTCTATTCCCTCGGCTGCACCCTGTACTACGCAGTCACCGGGAAGGTCCCCTTTCCCGGCGGCGATTCCCGGAGCAAGTGTCGGCGGCACTGCGAGCAAACGCCCTGGCACCCGCGGCGGTTCGCTCCCGAGCTGAGCGAAGACTTTGTCGACGTGATCGCCGACATGATGGAGAAGGACCCTGCCCGGCGGATCGCCTCGGCAGCGGAGGTCGCTGAGCGGCTCGAGCCGTGGTCTCAGGCATCGCTCGAGGTCATCGATCGGCCGATCGAGCATCAGTCCTGGGCCGCCCCGCCGCCGCCGCGCGAGTCGCAGCCGCCCCGGGAAACGCCAGAGTCCATCGACGCGGCCAGCTCCAATAGCCCCTACTCCGGCAGTTTGAGCGTCTCAGGAACGGACTCGACGTCGATCCCCCCGATTCCCGACAGCATTGACATGGAGGCCCGACCGCGGCGGTCGAGCAACACGCTGCCGATCGCGGTCGCGCTAGCGATCGCTGTCCCGATCAGTCTGCTCATCGGTGCCATCGCCGGCTTCCTCGTCCACCGCGCCTTGTAGCCCCGTACGTCCGGCTCGCCGAGCCGGACCGTCACCGCGCGCATCGTCCGCCCTCTCCGCCCTTTCCGCATCCTCCGGCTTCTCCGGCCAACCCCTCGGTCCCAACCGTCTCAAGCCCGGCCGCTGAGTTGCTCGCCGACCAAACGTCCGCTGGTCATGGCCCAGGCGATATGCAGTCCGTGTCCCCATAGGATCTGGCCGCCGAGGCCGTTTCGTACGTCCGGCTCGCCGAGCCGGACCGTCACCGCGCGCCTCCTCCGCCTCCTCCACCTCCTCCACCTCTTCCGCCTTCTCCGGCCAGCCCCCGGTCCCAACCGTCTCAAGCCCGGCCGCTGAGTTGCTCGCCGACCAGGCGTCCGCTGGTCATGGCCCAAGCGATATGCAGTCCGTGTCCCCATAGGATCTGGCCGCCGAGGCCGTTTTGGCCGACGGCGTACAGCCCGGCAATCGGCTTCCCGGATCGGTCGAGCACGCGAAAGTCGTGATCGATCGCGGCTCCCCCTTCGCTCGTCGTGAACCACGCTTTGACTGGCCCCAGCAGGGCCCATGGCGGCCCTGACAGTGCCGGCTGAGTCGCGGAAAAGGTCAGCGGTATTGGTCGTGACAGGCGACACACGACTGGCTGACGGCCCCGACACCGAGGCGAACCGCTTCCGCATCCCCCCGCTGCGTCGCCGCTGCGACCTCCGACGCCGCCACGGTCATCTCCTGACTCAGCGAGGTGTAATCTTCATCGTCGGCGTTGATCATCCCGTCCAACTGCAGGACCTTGCTGACGACCGCGAGCATTTGGGCGTCCCGGTTCAGTTCGTCGGTCGCCTGTTTCATGGCAGCCTCGTTGCGGCTGGCGTCCTGCATCCGATCGAGCAAGCGTTCGGCATATTCCATCAACGGCGCGCGATCGACGATCAGCGCCCAATCGTTCTCCTCCTCCGCGGCCCGCTCCTGCAGCCCCGCACCGGAGACCAAATCCTGTAGGTCCTGCTGGCGGAGTTTCGCCTCGTTGTAAACCTGCGTCGAACCCGCCTTGCTGTTCGCGGCGGTTCTGGCGATCAGGTCTCGCGCCACCGGTGCCTGGTCCTTCCACCGCACCTCCCCTTCGAATTCGTTGATCACGCCGAACAGCATGGCGAGGATGGAGAGCTGCAGGCGAGCGTCTTGATAACCGCCGCTGCTGAACGCCCCCGGGGTCGTGACCAGCTCGTTGAATTGCAGACGCACTCGCTTGACCTCGTCCTCCAGCACCGTCGCGGCGACCAACTTGGACCAGCGATCCCCGTCGGCGCTGTTCGGGTCGCTGTCCGCGACGCTTGGCTTCGAATCTGGTTGACCTGTGTCCGTACCCGACTCCCGAAGCGAGGCCAGGTCGGGGCGTTGGCCGCGGACCGCTTCGGTGACGTCGTCGAAGAAGACGCCCCGCGTGTCGGCTTGAGAAAACGTCGGCGGCCGAGCCCGTCGCTCCGCGGCTGCGATCGACCCCAGCGTCAGCACCGCGGCGGCCAGCAGCACCAGCATCGGAAGAGGCGCTCGAAGGGATCGTGACAAGGGGAAAGACTCCAAAACCGTGTTCGGCTCGAATGGATCACCACGAAGGCCGCGAAGAACCACGAGGATCCCGTTCCACTCCTTCGTGCCCCTCATACTTTAACTCATGGCGTTCAGGGTTGTCGTCGCCAAGCGTCCCAGGCTGCTTCGCGAACCGCTTGAGTGGTCACCCCCACCGACGCCGCCACGGCTCGGGCGTCGTCGTCCTCGACACTGAACCGCGGACCGCCCGCGGGAAGCCGGACCAACTTGCCTCGCACCGGACCGAACTTGGTCTCCACCGTGACTGCTTCCCGGAGAAGCTTGTGCCGGTCAGCGAGGTGGCGGCGGATACCGATCGATGTCGAGTGCTCGAAAATGACCCGTTCCAACAGTCCGACCCGGGAGCGCGAGGTGATCACCGACAGCAGGATCCCGGCGCGACCCTTCTTCATCAGACACGGGATTTGAAAGACGTCGAGCGCCCCGTTATCGAACAGCCGATCGACGCAGTCCGCCAATTGTTCGGGGGTTGAATCGTCAATGTTGGTCTCCAGCACGACGACCTGGTCCGACTCCGGACCCCCCGCCGGTTCCTCGGCCCGCCGGGGTTCGCCGAGTAAGACGCGCAGCACATTCGCCTGATCGTCGAAGTCCTTCGTCCCGGCGCCATAACCGACCGCGCGCAGCTCCATTGCTGGGAGAGGCCCAAAAGAGGTGGCCGTCGCCCGCAAAATCGCCGCACCGGTGGGTGTAGTCAGTTCCGCAGCCTGCTCCGAGGGAGCGACTGGCATGCCGCGGAGCAATTCCGCAGTCGCCGGCGCCGGAATCGCGACCCGCCCGTGAGCGATCGTGACAGTCCCCGAGCCGGTGGGGACCGCCGAAGCGACCACGGTTTCGATCCCGAGCATCTCCATCGCTACCGCCGAACCGACGATATCTGCGATCGAATCGATCGCCCCCACCTCGTGAAAATGGACCTTTTCAAGCGTCGTTCCGTGCACCTTCGCCTCCGCCTCGCCCAGCCGGGTGAAGATCCGACGGGCCAATTCCTTCGCCCGGTCGGGGATTTCGCTGGCCCGATCGATCATGTCGGTGATCTGGTGAAGATGCCGGTGGGCGTGCTCGGGGGGATGCGAGATGTCGATCTTGATCGCACGAAATCCGCACTTCTTGACCGTTCGCCCCGTGATGGTGAGTTCTGGAAGCCCCATCGAGCGGACCGCAGCTTCCACCTGGGAAACATCAGCCCCGGCATCGACAAGGGCCCCCAACGTCATGTCCCCACTGATCCCGCTCAAACAGTCGAAGTAGGCCGTTCGGGTCATCAGAAAGGGGCTCAGGTTGAAATCGAGGGTTCGGGGGTGTCGGTAGACTAGGCTCTCTCCCCGAGCTGGTCGAGATGCGGTCACCGCCCCGGTGAGGAACTTCCGTTTGCCGTTGAATTGGATTCGGCACCCGGTATACTTTGCCCCCTCGAAGTCTTGAACCCCACCCAAATTGCAACCTTGAGACCGATCCGATGAAAGTTGTCAGCAGTATCGGTGCCTTGAAATATCGGCACCCCGATTGCCAAGTCGTCAAGCGGCGTGGCCGGGTGTACGTGATTTGCAAGAGCAACCCGAAATTCAAAGTCCGCCAAGGTGGGGCAAAGATCAAGAAAAAGCGGCGTTAGTGCTTTCTCACCCCGTGTGGTTCGGGTTCAATCCACCGGCCCTCTCGCGCCACGGTCTCCCCCCGTTGCCCCATTGTTAACGGCTTGTTAACGGAACGGCGCAAGCCGTCCGGCCTCCAACACCATCCTTGGCTTTCACAAAGCACAGCACGCTATTTCACAAGCCGTCGGATGGCTTTCCACGGGCGCCGCTTCCGAGGTTCCACCCTCCCCCCAACGCCCCTTGGACCCCGCGGCGCCGGTGACGACCCCGGCGATCGGTGGCGTTGACCGGGACCATCAGAAACTTTCGTGGTTCTTCGTGCCTTTTCACCAGTGCACTGTTCCGCGTGCCGATCCCCTGCAGCGCGGAACAGAGCCTCGATAACCAGCAGGGATGCCCGCGAATTCGATCTTTCTTCGCGGAGATGCCAGGTGCTACGATCACCGCCGCCCGGGGTAAGCGTTTGCCCCGGGCACGATCACTGCGCCTTCACCGGAGCGAGCGTCACGGATGATGCGACAAGGTCTGCCACTAGGGATATTCTTGCTGTTGGTGCCGACGGTCATGGCCCAACCACCGGAACGGTCATCAGACGCGAGCTCCTCCGCCGGGCAGGCGTCGCGCCAACCAGCGGTGGAGACACCCCCGCAACGCCCCTTCCCGCCCTTGGGTGCCGAAGAGCAGACCCAGCTACAGAAGCTGCTGGCCGCTTGGGAGGAACAAAGCCAGGGGACGAAAACGCTGGAATGCAAGTTCAAACGCTGGAGCTATTCCCCCGGCGCCGCGCCGGCGAACGTCCCCAAGGACACCTCGATCGGCGTGATCAAGTACGCCGCACCCGACAAAGGCTTATTCAAGGTCGAAGAGAAGGTGTTTTATGCCGGCATGAACGACGACGACAAACCAACCTACGCGCCGCAACCCGGGCAGTACGGTGAATGGTGGGTCTGCAACGGCAAGGAACTGATGGAGTTCAACCGCAGCCGAGAAGAATGCCGAATCCAGACGCTCCCGCCTGAGATGCGGGGACAAAAAATCTTCAACAGCCCGCTACCGTTCGTGTTCAACTTGGACGCTCAGCAAATCCAGCAACGTTATTGGGTCCGCCAAGTCGCCTCCCCCAGCTCCGGCGTCCTGCTGATCGAAGCCTGGCCGAAATTCCAGGAAGACCGCGCGCAGTACCGGCTGGTCCAAATCGCCCTCGACGAACAAACGCTGCTGCCGACCGCGTTGGTCATGTACGCGCCCAATTTCGACGTGAAGACCAATCCGGAAAAGGATCATTACGAATTCACCGATTGCAGCCGCAACGGGACAGGGCAGCGGCTTCAGAATTTCCTGAAGAGCTTCATTGGGGAGAAACCGCCGGCGCACTGGAAGGTGCTCCGCAACAACTTCGTCCCTTCCCCGTCCGAACAGCGGACGGCAGACGCGTCCCAAGGGGATGACAGCTCAAGGCGCAAATGAGCGCCGCGGCGTTGCCCGCCCCGGGCATACAGCCAGACGCTCCCGGATGGAGGATGACCGGCGCCCTACTCAGGCGGCTCGCCGGCGGTCGGCCGGGGACGGTTCGTCTCTCGCCGGCAACGGGATCACCGCACTCCGTGGCTCGCTGTCGTTGGAAGGCACCGTGATCGATCGCCGTTCGGGAACCTCTGCCGGCCCGGAGGCGGCGTTTAGCCACAGTCCGAAGGCGGTGCGGCGGACCAGTACCTCGTAGCTCAACAGCGACACCGTCGTCGCCGTCCCTGCTGCCACCAGCGCCTTGATCGGCGGACTCAGCGTCGGGGTGGCGAATTTGAGGTCGATATGGACCAGGGCGACCAGGGGATGGTGCATCAAATAGATCCAAAGGGACGCCGCCGCCAAATATTCGATCGCCATCGGGAGACGCCGCACACGGCGCTCGGCGACGGCCAGAATCACCAGGGTCATTGCCCACGCCGCGGCCACAGTGAGGGCTGCGAGGGGAACAAGGGCCACCTGACCCCCGCCGGCCTCGAGATACCAGCGGCCGAGCGCCACAGCAAAGCCGGCGCACAAGAGGGCTGGGCCGACCCAGCGGGCTCCGATGTTTCGCAACCATGCCAGCTGGGGGTCGTGTACCGCCAACAACCATCCGCCAGCAAAGAACGTCCCGCAATAGAGCCATTTGCTGGGAACGGGCACGAACGAATGCTGGAAACCCCAGACGGCTTCGGGGCGTGCGCTGAGTGACGCCACGGCGAGCGTCACCAGGAAGGCGGCAGTGACAGGCACTGGGAAGGCAGCGCGCAGGGAACGGATCCGGTCCCACCGGCGGGACAGCCAAGCGGCGAGCGCTGTGCTGCCGGCCGCGACCGCGACATAGCTGAAGACGTACAGCAGAAACCACAGATGGGCAGTGCCCCACAAATTCCGATCGATCCCGTGCTCAAATTTCAAACTGCGGATCTTCACCGGCTGAATCAAACCATCGGCCAGCCAGCCGCACATCCAAATGTAGTATTCGATCGGGAGAATCACGATCACCCCGAACAGCAGAGGCCGCAGCAGACGGCGAGACCGGTGATGCAGCAGACCGTGGGGACCGCGCCGCCGGTGGGTGCCGGCGGCAAAGTAGCCCGCCATCACCAAAAATAACGGCATGATGAACAGCTCGATCGTCCAGAAGACGACGTCGATCGCCGAACTGGTTTGGTCCCAAACGGGCCATGCCAAACCTGGCATGCGGTGTGACGCATAGGGAACACCGGCGTGCAACGTCACCACACCGACCGCAGAGAGCGCGCGGACCCCCTGGAGTCCGGCACGCCTTTTCGAGGCGGGCGGGTGCGGTTCAATAGGGTCCGATGGCGACGC
>CAYWXT010000174.1:0-12202 GCA_964462125.1 uncultured Pirellulaceae bacterium
CGCCGGGGTAGGGGCCTGCGGGGGTTGGGGTTTGCTGTGATGTCATCGGGGGCAGGGTGGGCTTCTCAGGAGGGTGGGTGTGAATGGCACGTGGCGCCCTCGTTCAATCTCGGGTCTCAAGCACCCTGAAGTTTCAGGCAACCTCGGCTCTCAGGTTCCGACCGACCTGGCGATCGGCTCGAAGCGATGGGTCCGCATTTCCGCAAGCGAGGCCAACACCTTTCGCGTTCCTTGAAACGGTCGCCGAGCGTGCATGGCGATCTTGTTGTCCACCAACACGACATTGCCGACTTGCCAGGCATGGTCGAACGCGAGTTGTTCCGCAATTTCGCCCGCTAGGTGGACCGCGTTCGTATCGAGCGGTGAGCCATCCCCATGCCGGATCGAGCTGGAAGGATCGTTGCGACTGTCCTTCCAACCCGAAAAGGCGGCGATGAGCTGATTGAAAAATGTCTTGCGTCCCGGGCTCACCTCCATCACCGCCGGCAGCGGCGGGGTCGTCGCCCGGAGACATCCGTCCTCCTGCCACCGGTAGGCGTACCCCAGTTCCGCCAACCGCCTCTCCGCTGCCTGCGGTGAGTCCACCCCGAGCGTGCTCTTCCAGCTCCGCCCCATTCCCGATTCGGGATCGTTCTCGCTCGGCATCACGTTGGTGTATTGCAGCCCTTTCTCTTCGCAGTCACGGATGAAATCGGGACAGCGTTCCGTCAACCGTTGGTACAACACATCGCTGCGGCACAGCGGTGTTGCCCCGCCGACCTCCGGGGCGACTTCACAAAAGAAAAAAATGTAATTGGGAAATAGTGGTGTCTGCGCCATTTCGTGATGAAAAAAAATCCTCACCTCCGGCGGAGCTTCGTTCGCGGAGAAAACCCGCTCGGTCCGATTGACCCGTACGGCGTTGGAAAGCGACTTCTCATAAGGAAAATTCTCCAGGCCCAATGCCGAGACGACCGCGTCGAAGTCTTCGGCCGTTGCTGTGGGAAACCCGCGCAGCAACACCGCTCCATGATCGGTGGTTTGCTGCAATAACTCGGCACCGTGACGTTCGACCCAGGCGACCGTCTCGGCCAACGTGACCCGTGGCTGATCGGGCGCGAGCACCCACGGGAACCGGCTCTCGCCATGAACTTGCTGGCCGGGAACCTCGGCGGGCGAAACACGGAGCGTGTTGGTCATTGTTTTTTCCTCGCTCGCGATCATTCGTAAATCGGAAAGAATGTGTTGAAGGCGGCCTCACAGAAATCGCCAGGATCGTTGAAGCGGCGGTTCCGGTTCAGGCCGCTGATCGTCGCCATCTCCTCGGCGCTCAACTCGAAGTCGAACAGATTCAGATTCTCTTGAAGCCGGGCGGGATTGCTCGTCTTGGGAACGATTGCCGTGCCGCGTTGAATCCCCCAGCGAAGCACGACCTGGGCGGGGGTCCGCTGGTGCCGGGCGGCGATCTCGCGGATCTGCGGCTGTTCCAACACCGCCTCGCCGGCCTCGGCCATGTTGAGCTGAAAATAGGACTGGGCTCCCAGGGGAGAAAACGCGGTCACGGCGATGTCCGACTCCCGGCAAAACCGCAACAGTTTTTCCTGGGTCAGGTAGGGATGCAATTCTACCTGCAGCACCGACGGCTGAATCTCGGCGTACGACTGCAGGTCACGCAGCAGCGAGACACCAAAGTTGCAGACCCCGATTTCCCGAACCAATCCCGCCCGGACCAACTCCTGCATCGCCTCCCACGTTTCCTGGATCGGCACCGGGTCAGGACGCAATCGAGGCACCTCCGCGTCGGGGTCATCGGTCCAGCCCGGCGGATAACGCGTCTCGAACGGGACAAACCGGAGCGAGACGGGGAAATGGATCAGGTACAAATCGAGATAGTCGAGCTGCAGATCCGCGAGGGTTCGTTCCAGGGCGGGCCGGACATGCTCGCCGCGATGGTAGTTGTTCCACAATTTGGAGGTGACCCACAAGTCCTCACGGCGCGCCGCACCGGCAGCAAGCACACGCCGAAGCCCCTCGCCGGCTTCAGCCTCGTTGCCGTAATCGCAGGCGGAATCGAAGTGTCGGTAACCGCATTCCACCGCTTGTTCAACGATCTCTGCTGTGTGCTCCGGCTCGATCTTCCATAAGCCCAAGCCGACACTCGGCAGCTTTCGTCCGCTGGCCAATTCCAGGTGTGGGTGAACGATGACTCAGTCTCCTTGAGAAGTTCGTGCGGTCGAAACCGATTCGGCGTAGGCCAGCTCGCCAGTGCGGCCATCATAGTACTGAAAAACGACCTGTGGATGGGGGTAGGTGACCAGTCGCTCGCCGCCGAGCTCTTGTGGCATGTTGAACACATTGTTGACCTGGACCACGCAGTAGTGCGGATAGAGCCGTTCCAAGCGAGGCAGGTCTGGCAGGATGTAGCTGCTCCAGCGGATATCGCATTCCCGCGGGCCGAATTTAAAAATGCCAGTGGCAGGACGATCGCTCTCGTCCAAGGCCGGCACGTGATTGACGCTGTTGTGCGGCCCGCAGCAGAACTCCCACACGTTGTCGGTCACCTTGATGGCGAAGCTGTTGTGCAGGTCGCCGGTCATGACGAACACCTTCTTGCCAAGCTTCTCCCATTCCTCGATCAGCTGCTCCCGCTCGTCAAAGAAGCCGGTCCAGGCCTCCTCCTTGTTTTGCTCGTCGGCCTCGAAGCCGCCAGCGCCACTGTGGGGAATCATGAACGGGACCGAGGAGATGACGAAGAAAAAATCGGCGTCGCTTTCGCGCATCGAACGCACCAGCCATTCCCGCTGTGGTTTGCCCAGCATCGAAACGCCCGGCTTCCCCCGATCGCGGACGTCATGCATGTCGCGATCGCCTCGGGTATCGAGCAGAAAGAACTCGCAGTTGGAGACGCGAAACTTGGCGTGGCTCTGCCGCCCGACGGAATAACTCATGTCGTCATCATCCACCTGGGCCGGCATGTGCAGTCGCAGCGTATGCGGGTCGACCACTTCGACGATGTCGTAGACATAGGCGTTGGGATGCCCTTCGTCGTTGTCGTACTTCATGTCGTTCACCCCCGCTGCCTCGATGCCCCAGTGAACGTGCAAGTTCAGCATCCGGTCCAGCGGAAGCTTCGTGAAATCGGTATCCGGGTCGACCAACAAGTCATTGCCGGCCTTCATCTGCCCCTTGCCAAAGTGCACGCGCCGATCGTGCTCGACCGGATTGGCCCAGCCGAGATAGTCGAACCAGGCTCGCGTCCCGATGTCACGGAAGACGGTCCGCCGATGCCGCTTGCCCGCCTCCCCGGTTCCCCAGATGTCATTGACCAGCTCGTGGTCGTCGAAGGTGAAATAGCTGGGGACGTTGCGGTGCCACTGCATTAAGTCCACGCCGCGGCTTTGATAGAGCTTGTAATTCTCCCAGACGCCGACGATCGAGGGCATTGTGTCGACCACCGGAGGAACGCGATCGACCCCCTCGGCCAATCGCCAAGCTTCCGGCGGATAGGTCCGCAATTCCTCATACAGCCAGTCGCCATTCATGATGTGAAAATGGACTTTCTCGGCCCAGTCTCGATTCAGATTCTCATAGGTGGGGACCCGGTGCCCGATGCCATGCAACGGATTCTGATTGGCGCAGGAACCGATCTGGAAACGGAAATTGAACAGCCCCTCGGGGTTGTGTTCCTCGTTGCGCGACTCGGCCGCACTGGGAAGGGTACGGAAGCGGCCAGGCCATCCGTGCGGCCGGCCGTTGACCCATACCTGGTAGTGGTACCGCGTGTCGGGACGCAGCTCTTTCAGTTCGGTGACCCCCGTTTTGTCCTGGCCGATTCGCGTGGTCGCCGACGGCCCGACCTGGTCCAACTGGTCCGGGTCCGTGCCGTAACGAACTTCAAATTCGCCTGGCTCGGAGGTCCGGGCCCACACGCGGACCGATTGGTCGGTGACATGACCGAGCATCGGGCCATGGGTCAAGCGGATCGGATCACGCTCCGCTCCCCTCGCCGCCGAACCGATCGCGAGGAGCACCAGGGACAAGGAGAGGGCAAAACGGGTAGGCATCGACAGGCGACGAGACATGGGGGCAGCTCTTGGGGGGAATTGTACGTCCAGGCTCGCCGAGCTGGACGGTTCCCAGCGCCGGCGATTTTTCAACCAGAGCCTAGGGGGCCAACGGGCTGAGGTCGAGCTCATCCCCCAACTCGGCCTGTAATTGCTGCAGCTTGGCGAACTGTTCGGTCAACACCGGCCGCATGCGAGCGGACTGGGCCAGATCGTTCGTCTCCTTCGGGTCCTCATGCATGTCGTACAGCCGCAGCACACCCGCATCGGGATACGCAATCAATTTGTACCGGTCGTTGCGGATCGAACGCTGTTTGTTCAGATACGCCCCATAGATCGATTCGTAGGGGCTTCGGCCGTCATCGAGCAGCGGCAGGAGACTGTGGAAATCGACGTGGTCTGGCTTCTCCACACCCGCCAATTCCAACGTCGTCGGCATCACGTCTTGCAGATAAATCGGATGCGTATGGATCATGTCCTCCTCGACGCCCGGGCCGGCCACGATGAAGGGGACCCGAACGGAGTGGTCGTACAGATTCTGCTTCCCCAGCAGTCCATGCTGGCCGACCGCCAGCCCATGGTCGGCGGTGAAGAAGATCCAGGTGTTGTCGGCCTTGCCGCTCGCCTCCAGGTCATCGAGGATGCGGCCGATCATCTCATCCATGTGCGTGATGATCGCGAAGTATTCCTGCCGATGGACCTGGACCGCATACTCCGTGCGGGGAAACGGGGCGAGCCGTTCATCCCGTAGCGACTTGCCGCATCCGATATCCCCGGCATACGGGTATTCGGGCATGAAATTCGACGGCACGCGAATCTCGTCGACCGGATAACGCTCGACATACTCCTCGGGCGATTGCCGCGGATCGTGGGGTGCATTGAAGGCGAGATACATGAAGAATGGTTCGTCGCGCTGCTCGGCCTCGTCGAAGAAATCTTCTGCGTGGTTGGCGACGACCTCGCTCCAATGCGTTCCCCCTTCCCAGAACCCGCCAAACTTGGGGTCCGACGGCGACCAGGTATCGTCGTCAGGGCCTTGGGGGCGGTTGTATCCCGCTTCGGTTGCCTTCGGCATTCCGGGTCGGATGTCCCGGGCGACATCGAAGGACGCTTCAGCACTCGCCTTGCAATGCCATTTGCCGGTCATGTAGGTCCGATAGCCGGCGCCCTTGAGATACTCACTCCACCAGCGTCCCTGCCGACGCTCTGCTTCGCTTTGGTCCCACACCCGATTGGCGTCCCAAACGAATCGTCCGCTGTTGAGCATCGTGCGGCTGGCGACACACACCGCACCACTCCACGATCCCATGTTGTAAGCATGGGTGAAGGTCGTGCCGCGCTTCGCGAGCCGATCCAAATTTGGCGTCTCCACCTCGCCGTCGCTCAGCGACCCAAGCGTTTCAAAACACTGATCGTCCGCAAAGATGAAGACAATGTTGGGGCGCTCCTCGGCACGGACGAGGGTACAAATGCCGGTCAAGGCGAGGAATATCAGACAAACAGGCAGGCGTTTCATGGAATCGAAGCTGAAATGGAGGGAAGGAACGAAGACAGTGGACAAGGACTGCCGGATCAGGCCAACAGGTCATCGACCACGTGGCCATGAACGTCGGTCAGTCGATAATCGCGGCCCTGGAAACGATAGGTCAGCCGCTCGTGGTCGAAGCCGAGCAGATGCAGAATCGTGGCGTGCAGGTCATGGACATGGACCGGGTTCTCCGCGACGTTGAATCCCAGCTCATCCGTGGCGCCGTAGACCAGCCCCTGTTTCAAGCCGCCGCCGGCCATCCACATCGTGAACGAGTTCGGGTGGTGATCGCGGCCATCATTGCCCCCTTGGACCATCGGCGTCCGTCCGAATTCACCCCCCCAGATCACGAGCGTTTCATCGAGCAACCCGTGCTGCTTCAAATCTTTGACCAGCGCGGCGCAGGCCTGATCGGTGTCCTGGCAATTGACCTGGATCTGTTTGGTCAAGCCGCCGTGTTGGTCCCATGATTCATGAAACAGTTGCACGAAGCGGACGCCTCGCTGGACCAACCGCCGGGCGAGCAGGCAATTGTTGGCGAACGAGCTTTGCCCCGGCTCGGCTCCGTACAAATTCAAAACATGTTGGGGTTCATCATCGATCGCCATCACCTCCGGCGCGCCGGTCTGCATCCGGAACGCCATTTCATAGGAGTTGATGCGGGTGGCGATTTCAGGATCCCCGACGACATCGAGCCGGCCCCGGTTGAGCTGATTGACCGTGTCGAGCGTCTGACGTTGCATCGTTGCGTCGACACCCTCCGGATTGGACAAGTACAGGACCGGTTCACCGCCGCTACGAAACTCCACACCCGAGTGAACGGTGGGTAAAAAACCGGCGTTCCAATTGCCGCTGCCGGCACTTGGGCCCTTCTGACCACTGTTGAGCACGATGTAGGCGGGCAGGTCTCGCGATTCGCTCCCCAGCCCATAGGTGACCCACGATCCCATGCTGGGACGGCCAAACTGCTGTGAGCCGGTACTCATCATCAACTGCGCCGGGGCGTGGTTGAACGCGTCGGTGTTCATCGAGCGAACCACGCACAACTCATCCACGATCCCGCCGGTGTGCGGCAGTAACTCGGAGACGTCCGCACCGCACTCACCTCGTTTCTCAAACCCGTACTTCGGTCCCAACAGCTTTGAGTTCGGGTTGATGAATGCCGCACGGTAGCCCTCCAGCAATTCTTCTGGCGGGAGCGTTCCATCCAACCGCTCCAGCGCCGGCTTATGATCCCACATCTCAAACTGACTCGGCCCACCTCCCATGAACAGCAGGATCACGTTCTTGATCTTGCCTTTGTAATGGGGCGGTTTGGGGGCCAGCGGATTCGCTCCGGCCACAGCAGATTCGGCAAGCAAACTTGTCAGGGCGACGTGACCGAGTCCGATGCCGCATTGCTGCAGGAACCAGCGGCGGCGGGCCAAGGGAGACGTGGATTTCATGGCAAATGCAAATCGGGTTCGATGCGGGGCTGGATGCTGTTTCGACGGCCTTGCAAGGCTGTCGCACGTGGAAAGCCGTTGTACGGTGTTGGATTATGGTTTGGTGATCGTTTCATCGAGGTTCAACAGGGCGCGAGCAACGACGACCCAGGGGGCGAGTTCTTCCGCCGCGTGGCCGGTCAACTGGCGGACCGAGGCCCGTTCGGTCCCGACCAGTCCGGCCACGTCGACCTCGTCCGCTGCGATGCGGGCCCGCTGTTGTTCCAGCAATCGCTGCAGCACCTCCTGCTCGTGCGAGGACGGATCACGGCTGGTGCAAACTCGATGGGCGTAACGCAACCGTTCCTGGTCGGTGGGTCCCGCCTCGCGAAGGATCCGGGCCGCCAACGCACGCGCTGACTCGACGAATTGCGTCTCGTTGAGCATCACCAGTGCCTGCAGCGGCGTGTTGCTCTGCTCGCGGCGCACGCACGCGGCGTCCCCTTTGGGGGCATCGAAGGCCTGTGTCACCGGGTAGGGGACGCTCCGGAAGCGATGCACGTAGAGACTGCGGCGGTAGGCATCGCCGCCGCTGGAGGTGGCCCACACCTTCGGACCGTAACTCGCCGGCGGCTGGAACAGAAAGTCGGGGGCCGGCGGGTACACACTGGGACCGCCGATCCGCAAATCGAGCAGTCCGCCGGCGTGCAGCGCCGCGTCGCGCACCAGCTCCGCGTCGAGCCGGAAACGCGGGCCGCGGGCGAGCCAGCGGTTGAACTGATCGGCCTGCAACGATTCGTCGGTCATCCGCGAGGACTGTTGATAGGTCGCCGAGGTGGTGATCAGACGATGCACGTGTTTCAACCGCCACCCGCTATCGATCAGTTCGGTCGCCAGCCAATCGAGCAGCTGCGGGTGACTCGGCGACGCCGACTGAAACCCGAAGTCCTCCGGCGTCGTCACCAGTCCACGGCCAAAGTAGCTCTGCCAAATCCGATTGACGATCACCCGCGCGGTCGTGGGGGAATCGCTGGAAGCCAACCAGCGGGCAAGACGCAGCCGGGCTGGCTCGTCCGATTCGGACCACCGGTGCAGGAACTCGGGAACGCCCGCGGTCACCTCCTCGCCCGGACTCAAGAAGTCACCACGTTCAAAAACGTGCGACGTCCGTGGTTGGTCCTTCGCGATCGCCACCAGCTGGGTGTCGGTCTCCGGAAAACGTTGCCACAGGCTTTCGATTCGTTCGTTCTCTGATGCGAACTCCGGGACGGTGGTTCGCCAATGACGAAACAAGACCGCCAAATCGTCCTCGGTCCGCTGTTCGGGATCGACCGCCAACGCCCGCTCGAATCGTGTCGGGAGCGTGGTGTCAGGAATCTCCTCGGCGTCGCTGATGGAAAAACGATAACGGCCGAGCAGGTAATTCTGGTTGTCGTCCGAGTTCCAACCGCCGTGCAGTTGGCGGAGGGTGAGTGACAGACGGAATTCCCCCGGTTCGGTGATCGGTTCCTCGAACACAAAAATCGCATGCCGGTCTTCGTTTCGGCGTCCTGGGTCAGTCGCGGTGGTCCAGGCGGTCTTGTTGTCCCCGTCGATCGCGTATTCGACCGGACCGGTGACCCGATCGTCCTGGTCGGGCTCCCGGTCTCGAAACACCGCGGGCAGTTCGCTCCGTGGCGGATTGACGTCCGAGACGGCGCGGGCGATTTTGACTTTGCGCTTCTTGTCCGGCTGATCCAGAGGTGTGATCTCGACCTCGAATTCCGACAAGGCTCCGGTGCCGAAGATCGATCTTCCGGGACCGCCCCGAGGCAATTGAGGATGGGTCAGGGCATCGATCCGGACCGCCGTGATTTTTTCGGCGGTCATGGAAAGGCTCATCGTGATGTTCGACTTCGTCGGTGCGTAGCTCTCGCTCAAGATCGAGCGATCGTCCAGAACCCGAAATTTCTGGCCCTCGTACGGGCGATCGGTGGGGACGATCGTTTGCCATCGGACCCGACGTTCGGCCTCCTGATCAGCCCATTGAGCGACCTGCTCGGCCCAATCTGGCTGCTGCTGTTTCAACCCCTGTTCGATCTCCGCGATCTGCGCGGTGACCTCTCGCCGTCGTTCGTCTTGGTCCGGGGTGAAGACCGAGATTGTCCCTTCGTGGAAATCGTTCAGCGCCGCGTACATTTGATAGTACTCCCGGTGACTGAGCGGGTCGTACTTGTGGGTGTGGCACTGGGCGCACTGCGTCGTGATCCCCAAGATTGCCTTGCCGATCGCGTCCACCCGATCGAACATCCCCTCGACCCGAAACTGCTCCGGGTCGGCTCCACCTTCCTCGTTGGTCATCGAATTGCGGAGGAATCCGGTCGCGACCCGCTCGGCCTGCCCCGCGCCGGGGAGCAGGTCACCGGCGATCTGTTGGATCACGAATTCGTCGTACGGCATGTCCTGGTTGAGCGCGTCGATGACCCAGTCGCGATAAAACCAAACGCTCCGCGGTTTGTCCTTTTCATAGCCGTCGGAATCGGCGTAGCGGGCGGCGTCGAGCCACCAGCGGGCCCAGCGTTCGCCGAAGTGGGGAGAGCGGAGCAGTCTCTCGATTAGCCGCTCGGTGTCGGGGTCGGCTAAATACGCATCGACCTGCTCGGGCGTCGGTGGCAAGCCAACCAGGTCGAGGTAGAGCCTGCGGACCAGGCTGACCTGATCGGCAGGCGGCGAGGGCGCCATCGATTGGCGATCAAGCCGCGCCATCACGAACCGGTCGATCGGATTTTGTACCCAATCGGGGTCGCTCACCTCAGGCACCTCGGGACGTTCCGGCGGAAGAAATGCCCAATGCTCATCATAGGAGGCCCCTTGAGTGATCCAGCGACCGAGTACCTCCACCTCGTCCGGGGTCAGTTCTTTCTTCGTCGAAGGAGGTGGCATCACCATGTCGGGATCGTCCGACGTGATCCGCGCCCAAAGCTCACTCGCCTCTGGATCTCCCGGCACGATCGCGAATGCGTCGATCGCCTCCTCACGCACGTCCAAACGGAGCCCCGCGCGGCGGTCGGACTCGTTCGAACCGTGGCACAAGAAACAGTTGTCCGACAGGATCGAGCGGACGTCGCGATTGAACTCGACCGCGGCATCGTCGGCGACGGCGAATGTGGCGACCGTCATACCGACGACCACAAACAGAACTCGGAGCATGATTCTCAGGCGGGTACAGGCGAGGGGGGAGATGAAGTCGTGATCTCCCATTCTAACCGACTCGCTCGGAGCGGCGCAAGTAATCGGGGGCGATGGTCAGCCCCAATCCGGGGCCGGTCGGCACGTCGATGAATCCTTCTTCGCACTCAAGCGACGATGTCGGACAATCCAACGGGATCGGACTGGTTCCCTTGAACTCCTGGTGGGGCCGGGGTCGGCGATGAAGGAGGCGAAATGGAGGGCGTAAACATAACCAAGCCCGCCTCCCGACATGTGGGCCGTGCAAGGCATGCCGGCAGCCTCGGCCATCTTGGCAACGCGGGTGCTTCGAATCAGTCCCCCGAAATAATGCAAATCGGGCTGGACGATGTCCACGCCGCGGTTGGCGACAGTCCACCGGAAACGCCGCATGCTGAATTCCTGTTCTCCACCAGCCACGGGGATCGTCAATGCGTCCGTGACTCGCTTCGTTTCCCACAAGTGGTCGAAGGGGCACGGTTCCTCGAAAAACGCGTAGTCGTGCTCCTCCATCAGCCGCCCGATGCGGATCGCGTTCTCGACGTCGTACGAACTGTTGGCATCGGCATACAACGCGACCTGGTCACCGAGTTCACGCCGCGCCAATTCAATCAGTTTCTCACTCCTGCCTGGCAACGAATCCCGGTTGTTGCTCATCCGCCCACCGAGCCGGAACTTGACGGCGTTGCCCGACGTTTCTTCAAGCAACTGCTGCAAATAATCGACTTCCGCTTCAGCCGTGTTCCCGCGATTGCCGCTGGCGCGATAGACACCGATCCGCGTTCGGCGGTGCCCCCCGAATAGCTCTCCGATGGACTGGCCGCTGAGGCGGCCGAGTAGATCGAGCACCGCCATCTCGGCGGCAGCGACGCAGACCCAATACGCCAACCCCTGCCACTTGTAGTTGCTCCCGACGCGATACAGTTCACCGAGCAACGTCTCGATCTTCCGCGCGTCCTTGCCTGGGAAGACCGAGGCAACCATCCACTGACGTCGAGACATCGTCATGCCAGCTCTCCCAATCGATCAAAGCGCCCGCGCGCCGCCGGTGTACCGGCGAGATCCTTGGACCCTGAATCCCGAAACCTGAACCCTGATTTCCTTCAACATGTCGATCGCCGATCGCATCGCTTCCGTATCGATCTTGTGGACGTTGATCGGGTCGCCGATGTCGCGCAGCATCGTCACCGTCAATCGGCCGCCGAGGTGCTGCCGGAACTCTTCGAGTCCCTCCAGCAAGCGATCGATCGGCTCGATCTCGGGGCTCCACAGCCGGATCCCCATCCCCGCCAAACATTCACAGACGCGGATCGCCTCCGCTTTGGGAAAACCGAACTTCAGTGACGAGTAAAGCGAGTCGATGGCGACACCGATCGCGACCGCTTCCCCGTGCCGCAACCGGTAGTCGGTCAGCGGTTCCAGTTTGTGGGCCGACCAATGTCCAAAATCGAGTGGCCGGGCTTCGCGGGTTTCAAACGGATCGCCTCCTTCGGTGATATGCTGCAGGTGCAGCACGCAGGCTTGATGAATCGCTTTTTGGGCGACGGTACGGTCACGGCGCTGGATGGCGGCGGCGTTGCCGACCAACCATTCGAATTGCCGGCGGTCCTTCAACAACGCCACCTTGACCGCCTCGCTGAAGCCGCTGCAGAAATCGCGATCGGGCAATGTCTCCAGCAGGCTCGCGTCGTTGATCACGCCCCAGGGGACCGCAAAGGAACCGACCCAGTTCTTTTTGTCGAAAAAGTTGATGGCGTTCTTCACGCCAACTCCCGAATCGGCTTGCGCCAGCGTGGTGGTGGGGATCCGGATCAGGCGGATCCCCCGGTGGGCGATCGCCGCCGCGAAACCGGTCGCGTCCAGCATCGCACCGCCACCGATCGCGACGATATAACTGCGGCGGTCCAGATTCGCAGCGTTGATCTGTTCCAGGAATCGCTCCATCAACCGGGGGGAGTTCTTCACCTCTTCGCCACCGCGGACCGTGGTCACCGGCGCGA
>CAYWXT010000175.1:0-12106 GCA_964462125.1 uncultured Pirellulaceae bacterium
TGCGATCCCTTACCGGGGGAGGGCCTCGCATCGGCGGAACCTCCTTCTCCCAGACACATGACCTCCAAGTCGTCAGGTTTAACCCCCATCCAAACCCAATAGTGACGGATGGGGGACGGACGATTGTTACAGGCACTCAAAATCTGGCTGGCTTGAACGTTCACCGTGAGCTCACGGTGCCAAACGCCGGCAGCGAAAACTTTGCTCGGACAATCGATGTGCTGCAGAACCCGACAGCCAATAGTATTACCACTGATGTCCGGATCTTTGGTAATCTCGGTTCTGACGGAGCGACGACGGTGTTTTCGACTTCGGACGGTGACGCGGTCGTTGAGACCACGGATCAATGGATCGGCACAGATGATGCGGACGGCAGTGGATCTCCGTCGCTTCTTCACTTCATCGGTGGGCCGCTGGGTTTGCAGCCCGCTTCTGTTGGCGTGACAGACGACAACATCGAGTGGACTTACTCTGTCACTGTAGCACCGGGTGAAACTCTTCGTCTTGCAGCCTTTACAATCCAAGCGAACAACCGATCCACGGCGATTGCGAACGCCAACGCCTTGGTCTCTGACGGCGGATTTGAAGGTCAAGCGACTGCGTTCCTCTCGTCCTCTGAGATCGCATCGCTTGCCAATTTTGCGTTTCCTCCCAACGCCACCGACAATAGCTACACGACAAACGAAGATACGGCTGTCGGCGGAAATGTTATCACCGATGACACGGGGTCCGGAGTTGATAGCGACCCTGACACGACTGACGTGCTCTTCGTAAGCGCCGTCAATGGATCTGGGGCTAACGTGAATTCCGCCTCTGTGTTGGCTTCGGGCGCTACGGTTATTGTCAATAGCAGCGGCAGCTTTAACTACGACCCAAGCACGTCCAGTACTCTAAATGCCTTGGCACAAGGAGAGTCAACGGCGGATAGTTTCACGTACACAGTCAGTGACGGTAATGGTGGAGCAGATACCGCTACGGTGACGATGACAATCTCAGGCGTCAACGACGGCCCGGCGGTCAGTGGGGCGATCAGCGCTACGCGGACCGAAGACGACGCGGTGTTCAGCGTCGATCTGTTGGCGGGAGCCAGCGATCCGGACACTTCGGATGTGCTCAACGTCAGCGGCCTGTCCCTCAACGGCGGTGACGCCTCCGGCGTGTCGGGCAGCGGTAACAGCCTGTCGGTCGACCCATCGGCCTACAACCACTTAGCGGTGGGCGAGAGCGAGGTGATCAGCTACAGCTACGATATCGTCGACGGCAACGGCGGCAGCGTGGCCCAGACGGCGACGATCACCATCACAGGCGTCAACGACGGCCCGGCGGTCAGCGGTGCGATCAGCGCCATGCAGACGGAAGACGACGCGGCATTCAGTGTCGATCTCTTGGCTGGAGCCAGCGACCCGGATCCCTCGGACGTGCTGAATGTCAGCGGCCTGATCCTCACCGGCGGCGACGCCTCCGGCGTGTCGGTCAGCGGCAACGGCCTGTCGGTCGATCCCTCGGCCTACAACCACTTGGCGGTGGGTGAGAGCGAGGTGATCAGCTACAGCTACGACATCGTTGACGGCAACGGCGGCAGCGTGGCCCAGACGGCGACGATCACCATCACCGGCGTCAATGATGGACCGGCGGTCAGCGGGGCGATCAGCGCCACGCAGACCGAAGACGATGCGGTGTTCAGCGTCGATCTGTTGGCGGGAGCCAGCGATCCCGACACCTCGGACGTGCTGAACGTCAGCGGGCTTGTCCTCACCGGCGGCGACGCCTCGGGGGTAAGCGTCAGCGGCAACGGCCTGTCGGTCGACCCCTCGGCCTACAACCACCTGGCGGCGGGTGAGAGCGAGGTGATCAGTTATAGCTACGACATCGTCGACGGCAACGACGGCAGCGTGACGCAGTCGGCGACGATCACGATTACCGGCGTCAACGACGGCCCGGCGGTCAGCGGTGCGATCAGCGCCACGCAGACTGAAGACGATGCGGTGTTCAGCGTCGATCTGTTGGCGGGAGCCAGCGATCCGGACACTTCGGACGTGCTCAACGTCAGCGGCCTGGCCCTCACCGGCGGTGACGCCTCCGGCGTGTCGGGCAGCGGTAACAGCCTTTCGGTTGACCCCTCAGCCTACAACCACTTGGCGGTGGGTGAGAGCGAGGTGATCAGCTACAGCTACGACATCGTCGATGGAAACGGCGGCAGCGTGGCCCAGACCGCAACGTTCACGATCACGGGTGTAAACGACGCGCCTACTGATATTCAACTAAGCGGCAACGTCGTCGCTGAAAACGCTGAAGGTGCCTTGATCGGCTCGCTGAGTACAACAGATCCGGATACCAGTGACACACACTCGTACTTGGTAGACGATGCTCGGTTCGAAGTCGTCAACGGTGAACTGCGACTGAAATCGAGTCAATCCTTGGACTTCGAGACCGAGACGTATGTTGACGTGATCGTCACCTCGACAGATCCAGCGGGTGCCGCAGTGTCCCTGACGTTTACGGTTGACGTGTTGAACCAGGCCAGTATCTCTGGCGATGTGTATGTTGACATCAACCAGAACGGGCTGCGGGAAGCGAATGAGCCGGGGATCGATGGCGTTACGATGGAGCTCCGCGATGCGGCTGGCAACCCTGTGCTCGACGCGTTGGGCGAGGCGATCAAGGCAATCACCAGCAACGGGGGATACTATCTGTTCGAAGACCTCGACCCGGGTGACTACCAGTTGCATCAGCTGCAGCCGACGGGAGTCGACGATGGCGAGGAGTCGCTCGGGTCCCTCGGCGGAACGATCGTGGCTGATGATGTGATGCAGGTGACGCTCCAGCGGACCGACGCGTTCGACTACGCCTTCGCGGAGATCGGCCAGGAGGTGAGTTCAGGCGATACCGCGACCATCGGCTTCTGGCAGAATAAACACGGCCAGGCACTGATCGCCGAAGGTGGCACTGAGCTGGCGGGATGGCTGTCCGAGAACTTCAGTAACGTGTTCGGCAATAGCTTGGACAATGCAACCGGAGAAGATGTCGCCGATTTCTATCGCGACCAGCTTTTCAGGCAGAAGGCGAAGAAATCGGCCGGCCCAGCGAAGGTCGATGCCCAGTTCATGGCCGCGGCGCTGGCAACCTACTTCACCAGTAACCACCTGGCCGGGAACGTCGCCGCTGGCTACGGGTTCAACGTCACCGATACTGGAATCGGTACGAAGGTCGTTGATGTCGGCAGCAATGGCGCTGCGTTCGGGCTGTGTGATTCCGACCCGATGGAGTTGACGATCATGCAGCTGTTATTAGCTAGCGACAATTTGACTGATGCCCCCGACAACATCGAAGGGAGTGCATTGCTGTACGACCAAGATGGAGACGGCGAAATCGATAGCGATGAAGCGACGCTACGCGAAATGGCCAACAGCGTTTACTCGGGCATCAACGAGGCGGGTGACATCTAGAACAAGAGCGAGTCTTGTGAGTGGTGGCGGATACGGAGGACCGTTACGACGTCCTCCCGCACCACAAAGATGATTCGATGTGTCGGTCGAGAACCGAGTCCGAAGAGGATCTGCCTTACCCCAGGAATCGAAAGACCACGCTCTGGAACGAGCGGGCAGCGGTCAGGGATCTTTCTGAGGGTACTTATCGCTTCGAAAATTCGCTGATACCAGCGGCAGGCCTGTTCGGGTGAGTGCTGCTCTGCCCACCAATGGTAGGACTGCTCTATGTCAGCCTGAGCTGGACCGGTAATCTGAATTCGATACTGGAGTGCTATTGCGTCACCTTGTGCCGCGTTCGGAATTCCGCGTCGAACTGCTCGAGGTCTTGCACGTCCCCGGACTCCATGGAGTCGATCCCGGCCTGAATCGCTAGCCGCTCCTGATCCTGGCGGATCAGGTTGAGGATGTAGTGCTCTACGCTTGCAAAACCTGCGGCTCGCGACAGCTGTTCAGCGTCTTCTGGTAGCTCTATCTGCATGGATCTGCTCCGTTGGTCCTCATTCTACCACCCCGTCTTCCGTCCGGTCAAAGTTGGTTTCTACCCGCCGCCCACTCCGGCAGGGAGGTTAGTTTGCTTACTCGCTTTCGCGTTTCTACGAAAGATTTCTACCAACATGATGGGCGATTTTAGCGAGGCCCCACGGCGGCCAGGGGGGAGCGGTGGGGCAGGAGCGGCGGATCTTCCGGGTTACCATGGTTCCCCCACGTCGTGTTACAATGGGGGGCATGAGCGATGTCACTCAGATTCTTCAGAAAATCGAACGGGGCGATTCGGCGGCGAACGAGCGGTTGCTGCCGCTGGTGTATGACGAGCTGAAACGGATGGCAGCGGCGAAGATGTTCGAGGAGCGTCCCGATCACACGCTGCAAACGACCGCGTTGGTCCATGAAGCCTACCTGCGGCTGGTCGACGCCCGGCAGCTTCGGCAGTGGCAGAGTCGCGGCCATTTCTTTGCCGCGGCCGCCGAGGCGATGCGGCGGATCCTGGTCGATTCGGCTCGCCGCAGGAACAGCAAAAAACGGGGCGGGGAACACCGGCGGGTCGGCAGTGAGCATCTTGAGTGCGTCGCCACGATGACCGACGAGCCGGACCTGCTGCTCGATATCGACGCCGGCCTCTCCCGGTTGGCCGAAGACGATCCGGAAGTCGCCGAACTGGTCAAACTCCGGCTGTTCGCAGGGCTGTCGATCACCGACGCAGGAAAGATGCTGGGTATGTCCCGCACTCAGGCCTATAAAAATTGGCAATTCGTCCGTGCTTGGTTCACGGTGGATCGAACCGATAGCTTAGAATAGGCACGCTCTGAATCACCCCTTTCCCCGTGAACCCGATTCTGCCGATGGGTTCCCAAGACAAGGTGCCGACGACGTTTTGTTCGCAATGACCGTTCGCCTTGTTTCCTCACGGAGGATCGCATGCCGTTCGGCACCGTACCTGGCCGGTCCACTCGAGCGATCTTTCTGGCCGCTCTGGAAATCACCGACGAGCGGGAACGTGCCGCCTACGTGAGAGACGGCTGTACCGGGAATGCTCAGCAACGCAGCAAGGTTGAGCGGCTGTTGGCCGCGCATGATGCCGAAGGCAGCTGCCCCATCGATCGAGCTGTCGAACACTTCAGCCCGGCAGAGACAAGTGTTGACGACACATCAGCTTCCCTGGAATTCGTGCTGTCCGGCCAAGGAACCATCGACCAATACCAGTTGCTCCAGCAGCTTGGTGAAGGGGGCATGGGCGTCGTCTATCTGGCCCAGCAGACGCACCCAGTCAAGCGAAAGGTGGCGCTGAAGCTGATCAAGCCCGGTATGGACTCCCGCGAAGTGATCGCTCGGTTTGAATCGGAGCGACAGACCCTGGCGATGATGGATCACCCTAACATCGCCCACGTGCTCGACGCGGGGAGCACAGCCCAACGTCGCCCCTACTTCGTGATGGAACTGGTCCGTGGCAAGCCGATCACCGAGTATTGCGATGACAGCCGATCGTCCATCGAAGCTCGGCTGCGGCTGTTCATCGATGTCTGCCGCGCCGTCCAGCACGCTCATCAGAAGGGGATCATCCACCGCGATCTGAAGCCGACCAACGTGATGGTCACGCTGCACGATGGCAGCCCAATGGTCAAGATAATCGACTTCGGCGTCGCCAAGGCATTGGATCAGGCGCTGGCCGAGCCGACGCTGCTTACCCAATTCGCACAATTGATCGGGACGCCGCTGTACATGAGTCCCGAACAGGCCGCGATGAGCGGTCTGGACGTCGACACTCGCAGCGACGTTTATTCGCTCGGCGTGCTGCTCTACGAATTGCTGACGGGCCTCACTCCGTTTGACCGGGAGACGCTGGCACAGGCCGGCTTCGACGGCATGCGGCAAATGCTCCGCGAAAACGACCCGCCACCTCCCAGTTCGCGTCTCAGTGCAGTCGAAGCCGACCGCATCGCTGCAATTTCCGATTGCCGCCATCTCCATCCCCAGGCGATCCGCCGCGTGCTGCGCGGCGAGTTGGACTGGATCGTGATGCGGGCGCTGGAGAAAGATCGCGACCGCCGTTATGAGTCGGCCAGTGCGTTTGCCGCCGACATCAAGCGGTATTTGGATGACGAACCGGTACAAGCATGCCCACCATCGACGGTCTATCGGCTGCGCAAGCTGACCCGGCGTCACAAGAAAGTTCTGGGTGCGACGGCGCTGCTGGTGCTGTTGATGGTGTTCGGACTCGTCGTCAGTTCCAAGCTGGCGGTACGGGCTTCCAATGCGGAACAGGCCGCGCGGAAGGCGCAGGGAGAGGCAGAAGTTACGGCGGAGCGGATGCGCCAACTGCTGTATGCTTCGGACGTGAAATTGGCGTCGCAAGCTTGGCGAGACAATGATGTGCAGCAGGGGCACGCGCGGCTCGCCCGCCACATTCCCGAGCACGGCCAGCGCGATCTCCGCGGATTTGAGTGGCATTACCTCTGGAAGCAGCAGGACGTCCCGGGAGTCGAAATCGCCAATCTCGGCTCCGCGGTGTACGACATCGCTCTTGCGCCCGATGGAGAACTGATCGCTGCGGCAGGAGCGGGCGCGGTCATCCATCTCTTCGACACCACCACCGACGAACTGCGGCGCACGATCCCCACCCACCAGGGAGAAACGAACGGCATCGCTTTCTCGCCCGATTCCAGTCAGATCGCAGCCACCGGCGACGACGGCACCGTTCGCGTCTGGGATCTCGATTCCGGAAAGCAGCGGTTTTCCACACCGGTGGATGAAGGGCTCGCTTATCAGGTGAGGTATTCGCCTGACGGTAAGACGTTGCTGACATGTGGAGAAGGCAATCGAGTCCGGCTCTGGGATGCGTTCAGCGGTGAATCGCTGGGTACGCTCAACGAACACCAAGCTGGGCTGGAGACCATCGCCGTCTCCACCGAAGGAATTGTCGCAGCTGGCGATCGAGGATCGCGGCTTTCCCTGTGGGACCTAGGCCAGGAAAAGGCGGTCTGGGACGAGGACGACGACGTGTTTGACCCCATTAGCTCGGTGGTTTTCTCCGACCACGGTTACCTGGCCCATGGGACGGTGGGCGGCCTGCTTGAGATCATGAATACGGACACGTACACGACCACGTTCCGACGCCGGTTTGCGGAGGGGATTCAGTCCCTCGCGTTCTCACCGCTCGGAGCTTGGCTGGCTGTGGGCGATCGCGCGGGACACCTGCGAATGGTTCCGTTCGAGGAGGGGGAATGGGATTTATCCGTTTCGCGCGAATGGCCCGCCCACGAGGGGCGGCTCTACGCAGTGAGCGTCGCACGCGATGGAAGGCGGATTTATTCCGGCGGCGCCGATGGCCGGTTCATGGCATGGGAACCGTTCGCTGGTGCACCGGATCAAATCGTCCCTTTGCCGCGACGATACACGAGGCTGGCGATTGTCGACGCTGATCGGTTCGTGATCAGCGGACATGAGGGGATGTCGATTTGCGACGGGACCGGAACCGTTTTGCAAGACATCGGTCCGGCGGCGCATTGGGATATCACGACGGCCAAGTCCGCACGCCAGCTATTCGCGACGAATTTTAATCGCCTGGCGGCATGGGACGTGGACACGGGAAAACAGATCTTTCAGTGGCTGGCGCAGGACGACGAAATCGAGGTTGCCTTGGCGGTGGCGCCGGATGGACGCACGGTTTGTGCAACGTTTAAGTCGTCCAGTGGCGATCGCCATCTGCATGTCGTCGATGCTCCTTCCGGCAAGCTGATCTCAAGATGGTGGGTTTGGTCAGCCAATCAACTGGACATCTCGCCGGATGGCCGCTGGCTCGCGTTCGACTCGAACAACGACATTCAGCTGTACGACCTTCAGCACCGACGCCTTGCCAACTCTCTCAAGGGACATCGAGCGGGGATCCAAGCTCTTCGGTTCAGCCATGATGGAAGCCGACTGGGTAGCGTCTCCGCCGATCGGTCGCTGAAGTTATGGTCGGTGCCCGCAGGCGAACTGGAGTATTCGGTGATCGCCCACCGTACCGCGACGACGGGGTTGGCAATGGCTCCCGATAATCGGCGGATCGCCACGTTCGGCACCGACCGAATGCTGCGTCTCTGGGACGGCCAAAGTGCCGAGGCGCTGTGGGAGTACCCGGTTCCCACGGGACAGGTAGAGGCACTGAGCTTCTCTGCGGACGGAGAGCGCTTGATCTGCGTCCGCGACCACGCAAACCTCCTGATCCTCGACGGGTCACCCGACAAACGCCGCGGCGACGCGCGGCCGGCAGCAGCCCCGATCGATCTTTCTGCGCCTGTGCCTGCCCCGTAACTCTATGAGTTCGCGAACGGATCGCGTTGAGTGTCTGTCCCAGCTCCCCGTGCCCGCCGGCGCCCGCCGCCAGGGGTCAGCTGCCGACCTCGCCGGCGATCGCGCTGGCGAGGAGCGTTTTTCCGCAGCCGGGCGGACCTTGCATCAACACACCGCGTGCGGGACCCGCGCGCCGAGCCGGCGGAGTTTCTCCGGGGCTTGGAGGAAGCGAATGATCTCTTGCACCTCGTCCTTGGCTTCTTGCACACCGGCAACTTCGTCCAGCGTCAACCTTCTCGCACGATACGGCGCGGTGCGGGGAAACGCCGAACTCCCCATCAAACCGAGTGGGATCACCGCATCACCAATTGGCGGCAGATGTCGGTGATGGCATCGGGGCCCGACAGATGGAAGGTGGGAATGTTCTCCGCGATCAGCGGACCAGCCATCTGCGAATAATCCTCGGTTTCGTACGTATTGAGAATCACTGCGACCGCCCAGCCGCGCCGGGCGAGCCCTACCAGGGCGGCGATCGACGCGGGGGGACACTCCTGGGCAATGGCCAGCAGCGTGGTTTCCCGCGACAACCTCGGTTCGGACTCGGTGAGGAACTCGGCCAGGGTCAGCCCGTCGGTGCGGTCGAGGCGGGCAAGCGTACGGGTGACCTGCTTGAGATGCACCGGCCCGCGCCCGGGGTGGATGACCAGCGGCCGCAAACGGTCGTCTGCCGATTTCATCGAAACCGCTTCGGTCAAGTCATTCCGCACCCGATGGTCCCCCGCCCAGCCTTCATTCCGCACCCGCTCGGCAGCGTCACGGCCATTGGTCGCCAAGCCGAAGGGCTCATTGAGGTCGTGCAGAGCGGTGGCGATCGAGGCGGCCGCGGCGACTGCCAAGTCGGACCGGACCGGCTCATGTTTGACGGGGTTCGTCGTCTCGTGGAGTTCAAGTACCAGTGTTGCCCCGGCGATCGAGGAGGGTTCGTAGACCTTGCTATGAAGCGTTCCGGTCCGGGCGGTCGCCGCCCAATGGACGCTCCGCATCGGGTCACCGGGTTGCCACTGGCGGATGCCCCGGAGCCGCGTCGGGTCGTCGATCACGCTGTCTCGAATCCGGATCTCGCCGATCGGTCGCCGCGAACCGATGTCATAACCGGACAAGGGGTGAATCTGCGGCAATGCCGTCACGAACTGGGGCGCGGCCCCGACCCGATAGCGGCGAAACAAGCCCATCAGGTCGCCCGTTTCCAACACGGTCGGCCCGATCTGAAAATAGCCTCGCCGGTGACAGATCACCTCGTAGTCGATCGTTTTGGTTTCACCCGGCATCAACATCATCACCCGCAGCCGCTCGCCCTCGATGCGGAGGTGGGGAACCCCGGCTCCGGTCGCCCAGCGTGGCGTCAAGTCTTCGGCGAGCAGCCACAGCACCGGCAGGCGGCCTCGGTTGCTCACCGCAACCTCGACAGGGACCCGCGAGCCGATCTTCACCTCACGGTCGCTGCCCCCTTCCGCATCACCGCCGCGGCGAACGGCCACCGTCGACTCCGACCAAGCCTTCGCCAAAAGGTGATTGACTCCCACCATCAACCCAGCGGCCACGGCGGCCAAGATCCACAGGGCAGCACCGAACAGGATGCCGATCAGCAACAGCGCGGCGCCGGCGGCCAAGAGGGCGGGCCAACGGCCAGCTCCCGCGTCGCTTGCAGAGTCCGGGTCGTGGCCCGGCTGCCGTTCAGGATGGATATTGTCCATGATTCACGCGTCCTGCCCCCTTTTAGGATCGTGCGGGAAAAAAGTGTCCGGTGCCTTTTGCGAGGGACTCGCCCTCCGGGTGCTTTGCCCAAAAAGGTACCGGACACTTTTTTCCCGCTCATTGCTTACCTCTTCGCGGTTCCCAACGGCGGCCTTCGGCATGGGTGGATCACGCTTCGATCGTCGGCACGGCCACCTCGCCGACGATCCGTTCGAGCACGTTCTCAGCCGTCACTTTCCGCAGCCGGCTCTCGGGGCGGACGATCAATCGGTGATTCATCACCGGGGGCAAGATCCGCTTGACGTCGTCGGGCAGGACAAATCCGCGTCCCCGAATCGCCGCCATCGCCTGGGCACAGCGGAACAGGGCGATCGTCGCCCGGGGGCTGCCGCCGAGGGCCAAGTCGGAGTCCTGCCGCGTTTGGTGGACGATCTGCAGCAGGTACCGGCGGACGCGGGGATCGACGTGGACCGAGCGGATTTGGCTCTGAGCCTCCAACAACTGCTCGGCGGTCGCGACCGGCTGGAGTCGATCGATCGGATGAGTGTCCTGCAGCAGTTCCAGCATCCGCAGCTCTTCCTCCATTCCGGGATAACCGAGACTGAACCGCATCAGGAACCGATCGAGCTGGGCTTCGGGCAGGGGAAACGTCCCTTCATGGTCGACCGGGTTCTGGGTCGCAATCACCAAAAATGGGGGGTGCAAGGTCCGTGTCGTCCCGTCGGCGGTCACCCGGCCCTCACCCATCGCTTCAAGCAACGACGCCTGCGTCCGTGGAGTCGCCCGGTTGATCTCGTCGGCAAGTAAAATTTGAGTGAACACCGGTCCGGGACGAAACTCGAACTCGGATGTCTTCTGGTTGAAGATCGATGTTCCCGTGACATCGGTGGGGAGCAGATCAGGTGTACACTGCACCCGCTTGAAGTTGCAGCCGAAGCTCCGTGCCAAGGCCCTGGCGAGCATCGTTTTGGCCACGCCGGGGACGTCCTCCAGCAAAATATGGCCTCCACTGAACCACGCCACCAGCGACAGCACGAGTTGCTTGCGCTTGCCGACGATCGCCAATTCGACGTTGGCGATCAGCCGCTTGGCCAACTCACCCACCAAGATCGTCTCGCCGGCCGGAATTGTGCTGGGTGTCGGCATTGAAATTGCACCAAGTATAATGTAGGGAGTAGGGGCTGCCATGCTGGCGGTCGACCGGAAACACCAGCCATGATCGTACCCAATTTACTCGTGACCGATGACGACTCTGCTTTCCGCAGCGTGCTGCGGGACGCATTGGTCGAGCGAGGGTTCCAGGTCACCGAGGCAGGTGATGGGGAGGAGGCTCTCGACATTCTTCGGCAAACCCGCGTCCACATGGCATTGGTCGACCTGCATATGCCCCGCATGACGGGGCTGGAAGTGATGCGGCATTTGACCCACTCGCCTGAAAGTCCCCTCTGTGTGTTGATGAGTGCGGCCCTGGACGACCAGATCCGCCGTGAGGCGGAGCAGGTGCGGGCCTACCGGGTGCTTAGCAAACCGATCCGGTTGCAACAGATCCGGGAACTCGTCAGCACCGCCATGACGGAAGTCTACGGCTGGAACCCAGCCCAAAGTCCGAAACGTTGAACGAAACCCGAAACGTTGAGCACGGCTTCGTCTCAAAACCCTGACCCTGTCTTGCTCTAGCCTCGTCAGCAAAATCTGTGGGTCCATGAGCGTGACCGGAGGCTCGGTGCTTCCGGTACTTGGGAGCTGCTCTGGTCAAACGAGGCATTTTGCCGAGCAATTCAGCGGTTTTTTGAAGTGCCCCCACTAGGACTCGAACCTAGGACCCACTGATTAAGAGTTGCGATACTGAACAGCAAAAACGCTGGTCTTTTCTTATAAAAAAACGCACGTTTCGCCGAATCAGGCTCAGTTACCGAAAGCGTCGTAAAACACGGGAAAAAACACGCAAGAATTTTTCCCGTAGGCGTCGCGACGCCTGTTAGACACTCGGCCAAATCAACAAGCCCTCGCCCGCTGTCCCCTCTGGGCTCTTGTCACGGGCGGGGAAGGGGATGCTCGCTTCCGTCCCGGTAGAAACCATCCCGGTGGAACAG
>CAYWXT010000176.1:0-5009 GCA_964462125.1 uncultured Pirellulaceae bacterium
CGGGAAGTCGAGCGCCGGGATGGCGGAAGGGGTGGAGAGTTCGGCGGCGTTGCGGTCCAGCCCGGCGGGACTGGACGTACTCGCGGGGCTGGACGTACTGGGGGAGCTGTCGGAGATCGCAGCCCCTTCTCCAAACAGCATCGTGCTGATGGCGAGCTGGCTGTAGAACCAACCGCGAGTCTGGTCGAGCGCTTCGCTGATGAAGTCGGCCGGGAATTGATCGCGGAATGATTCGTCGTTCTGACGTGGCCAGCCCCATTGGGCAAAGGGCATCGCACCGCTGTCGTACCAACAATCGATCACCTCCGGGACGCGGCGCATGTGCGCCCCTGGGGCGAACGGCGAGTCGTAGGTGACCGCGTCGATGTAGGGTTTGTGAATGCGGAGGTTGTCGTTGAGATTGGGATTGGCGTCCTTGGCCTGCTCCCATACCTCGGTGCCGGTGACCCCCGGTTTGGCCAGCAGTTCCTCGTAGCTGCCGACCGCTTCCATTTGCCCGGTTTGTTGACAGACCCAAATCGGCAGCGGCGTTCCCCAGTAGCGTTCGCGCGACAGGGCCCAGTCGACGTTGGACTCCAGGAAATTTCCGAACCGGCCGTCGCGGATGTGTTCCGGCAGCCATCCGATTTGGGCGTTGTTGCGGAGCATCAATTCTTTGAACCGGGTGGTCCGGATGAACCAGCTCTTTCGCGGATACTGAATCAACGGATCCTCTTCGGCCCGCCAGCAGAACGGGTACTCGTGCAGGTATTGCTCCTGAATCAGCAGCCGCCCGGTCTCCTTCATCTGGCGGATCAGTGGCTTGTCGGCGTCTTTGACCCAAATGCCGAACATCTCCCCGAACTCGTGCGTGAATTTTCCGTCGGGGCCGACGGCACAGAGCAGCTCCGGGTGGTCGGTCTCGACGAACCGCTGTTGCTCCGCGACCAGCACTTCATGGTCAACTTCCCCAAACGCCGGGGCTTGATGGACAATCCCGCTGCCGGAGTCGGTGGTCACAAAATCGGCCGCGAGGACTCGCCAGTAGAGATGCTCTTTGTCCCCCGTCTGCAGGGTCCCGACCGGATCGCCGAGACGATCACGGTATTGGGTGAAGGGGGGGGCGTACCGACAGCCGACCAGCGAGCGGCCGGAGACCGTTTCGATCAGCTCCAGCGGTCGCTTCAGTTTACCGGCGATCGTCTCGACCAAGTCGCTGGCCATCACCAGTTCGCATTGAAGCTCCCCGTCGCGGACGATCGAGTATTCCAGTTCGGGGTGGACCGCAGCGTACATATTGCTCGGCAGCGTCCAAGGGGTGGTGGTCCAAACGACCAGTCGGCGATCGGGTTGATCGACCAGCGGGAACAACACGTAAACGCTCGGGTCGGCCACTTGCCGGTATCCTTGGCCGACCTCGCCGGCTGAGAGGGCGGTTCCCCCTTGCGCCCACCACCACACGATCTTGTGACCCTGATAAAGCAGCCCGCGATCGAACAGATTTTTCAGGCTCCACCAAACGCTTTCGACATAGGGTTGGTGGTAGGTCACGTAGGCGTCGTCGAGGTCGACCCAAAACCCCAAGCGGCGGGTCAACCGCCGCCACTGCTGCATGTAACGAAAGACGCTCAGTTGGCACTTTTGGATGAACGGCTCGACGCCGTACGCCTCGATCTCCTCCTTGCTGTGGATCCCGAGTTCCTTGCCGACTTCAACCTCGACCGGAAGCCCATGGGTGTCCCAGCCCGCCTTGCGCAGGCAGCGGTAGCCCCGCATCGTCTTGTAGCGAGGAAACAGGTCTTTGATCGCACGGGTCAGGCAGTGACCGGGATGGGGCAATCCGTTGGCGGTCGGCGGGCCTTCATAAAAGACAAACGAAGGGGCGCCGCTTCGTTGCTCCAACGTCCGCGGGTGGACCCGATGTTCGTCCCAGAACTGAAGGATCTCCTCCTCCAGCCGAGGAAAGTCGGGACTGCCGGCGGCGGCACGAAATGGACTCACGGACGTAGACATCGGCACAACAAGTTAGGGCGACGGCAAATGGAAAGATTCAATGTGGGTCAGCCCCTGCTTTAGACCTCGTCAAAGTCTTCAAACTCATCCAGGTCGTCGGCGACACTCTCCTCGTCGTCGCCGCTGCCGAGCCCGAATTCAGCACTGATCTCGTCGTCGATCTCGATTTCGTAGTCGTCATCCAGTTCTTCTTCGAAATCGTCATCGAAATCGTCGTCGAAGTCGTCCTCGTCAATGTCATCGAAATCATCGATGTCGTCGTCGAGTTCATCCCCGAATCCTGGCGGCGCCTCGGGAGCCCCGGCGGGCTCCTCTCCCCCCCCGACGCTGACATCCTCTTCCTCTTCATCGAGTTCTTCGTCCTCAGCCAACTTGGCGGGGATCGGGACGGGGTCGGATATGGGAGACACAATGCCAGCGTCCGGCGTGGGGGCAGCCGCGCCCAAAGCGTGCAGGGCGGCGGTCCGCGATTCGTGGGGAATCGCTTCAGCAGAGCATTCGGCGACGATCATAAGCGAGCTTTGTCCGGAGCTTGGAGGTGTGAAGCGTGGCGTGGCAGGCGTGAGGGGTTTGCAGAGAGGATGAAAGTGCGGGAAGTCCGTTGACCGCGGGATTTCGGCAACTGGGGTAAACCAGCCGGTTTTTCGGGGGCGGACAAATCGGATCCACGATACATGCCCCAGGCTGCCGAATCATCCCTACGGTGTTCGCGCGACGTTCGACTGTCGAAAACACCCCGCAAGGAATCCTTCAGGGATCTAGCCGCAGGGCCATTTTGATACTTGGCCACGAGTCGACAAGCGGAGTCGTCGGAAATCACCCCAGAAATCAGGGATCCCCGAGTGTCCACGGAGCATCACTACAGGATGAGCAACATCAGCCGCCGATGGAACTGGGGACCGACAGTCGCACTGGTAGTCGGCTTGGCGTCGGTCAGCGGCTGCGCCGGACGCCAGTACAGTCACGTGCTGGTTTCCGACGATGCCGACATGGCCGGCAGTCATGCCGCCGGGGCGGCGACCTGGAACCCCTTGGTCGACAACGCCGTCGCCCAGCTGCTCGGACGTTGCCCACCGACGGTCGAATCTGTTGGTTTTGATCCAAACGCGGAGCTCTCACCGACCGTCGTCTCCGACGAAGGTGCCTTGGCCGCTCCGGCAACAGTCTGCTTCATCGGGCTGGAAAACAAAAGCGCCGAAGAACTCGGCGACTTCAAAGACCAGATCTACGAGCAAATCGACTCGCAGGTCAACGCCGCCGCGTCGTTTCGAGGCATCAGCCGGCGGATGGTGGAGGCAGCCTTGCGGGAGACGCGGTTGCGTCCCGACTCGCTGTTTTTGCCCCAAAACCGCGAAATGTTCGCCGCGGCCCTGGGCCGGCAGGGGGCCCCGGTCGACTACCTGCTCTACGGAACGATCACCAGTGGCACCACCGATCGCAACAAGAGCACCCAGCGGGACTATCTGCTGACGCTCGAAATGGTCAACGTCCACAGCGGCGATTTCCTCAAAGAGTCAGCCAAACTTCGCAAGGGTTACCATCGGAACCGGACCGGGAAATGGTGGAATTACGGTCCATTCGGCCAAGCCGACGGTTGAGCCGAAGCATCGGGCGAGACGCCCCCGTGGTGATCTGGGTGCTGGTCAGCAGTTGTCTGCTGCTGGCCGGGGGCTGCGCCGCTCCGCGTGGCGCGATCGACGAGGCTCGCCAGAGCTTCACCTCGGGTCAGGCCGACGCGGCGATCGACACCTATCGAAAACTGGCCGAACGCGCTGGGCGGTATTCCGACCCCGCTGAACTCGACCTCGCGATGGTTGAGTTGGCGGCCGGTGATCCGCAATCGGCCGAACGCCGGTTGCGGTCGTTGCGTGACCGCTTTGAGGACGCCCCCGAGTTGGCGGTCGGCCAAGAGGCCGCCTCGCTGGTCACCGACGATTCTCATCGGCTGTACCGACCAGCCGGATACGAGGAGGTCATGATCCGGGCGATGCTCGCTGTCTGCTCCTTGGCCGGCGATGCGACCGACGCCGAGAGCTACACGCTGCAGGCGATGAGTAAGCAGTCGGAGTTGGCGCGGGCGGCCGAGCAGCGGGGGCTGTTGTCCCCCGGCTCGGACCATCAGCCGCTCGCCCTGGCTCCGTACCTCCGCGGCGTCGTCCGCGAGGCGACCCACCGCGACTATGACGATGCGGCACGTGCCTATCAGATGGTCAGCCACGTCCGGCCCGACTTCCTGCCCGCTCAAGCCGACCTGGCACGTGCCGACCGCGGCGTGCATAGTGAGTCGGGCCATGGCGTGCTTTACCTGCTGGCCTGCGTCGGCCGCGGCCCCCAGTTGGTCGAGACGACCGCGCCCACCACCTCGACAGCGCTGACGATTGCTTCGGGCATGCTGGCCAGCCAGCAGCACGATCAAACGGGCAAGTCGTCCCGCCGCTCGGGGTCGGCGCCGGTGTTGCCGAACATTGCGGCGGTCAAGGTGCCTCAAGTCGTGATCCCGCCAAGTCGGGCGGCGGCGGTCGACGCCCGCGTCGACGGCGCGCCGCTCGGTGTCACCGAAACGCTGACCGATGTCGGCGAGTTGGCCCAGCGGCAAGTCGACCTCGAGATGCCCTGGACCATCGCCCGGGCCGTGGTCCGGCGAGCCACGAAAGAGTCCGCGGTGGCGTCGGCCCGGAATCGGCTTGGACTGCAAGGGGCAGCCGGCAGTCTGTTCCAATTTGCCGCCGCGACCGCATGGAGCGCCAGCGAGAATGCCGACACCCGCTGCTGGGGCTTGCTGCCGCGAGAAATCCAAGTGCTCCGCGCCGAACTGCCAGCCGGTGCGCACACGGTCGAGCTGACTCCGGTCGGGGTTGGCGGCGTCCCGGTCGGAGCGTCGCGAAAAGTTTCCGTTTCCATTGAAGACGGACGTAACTGCTATCTCCTCGCCGTCGCCCCCGATTCCGTGTTGTACGTCACCGGCAAGCATTGACGCCTCCGTTTCGGAGTACATCCGGCTCGCCGAGCTGGATCGT
>CAYWXT010000176.1:5109-11969 GCA_964462125.1 uncultured Pirellulaceae bacterium
AGTACATCCGGCTCGCCGAGCTGGATCGTGGTGCTGCGGAGATGTTATCCGGCGCCAAGCCGTTTTGGCCCTGGTGGGCGTCCTGCCGCTGCGACATCCGTTTCGGCGAAATGGACGTACATCCGGGGTGAGTTCACCGCGAAGTCTGGTACGCTGTGGCTCCCACCGATTTCCTCGACACGCCACCCCTCGGCCACTCCCATGGAAAAACGTCCCCTCGGCAACACTGGCCTGGAACTCTCCGTCCTCTCCTTCGGTGCCTCATCGATCGGCGCCGAGTTTCGCCCGATTGACGTCGAGGAGGCAATCCGTTGCGTACGGGTGGCCTTCGATCGCGGCATGAACTACATCGACACCGCGGCCTACTACGGGCGCGGCATGAGCGAGATTATGCTGGGGCGGATCCTTCCCGAGATCCCGCGGGATCAGTACGTGTTGAGCACGAAACTGGGACGCTTTGCCCCCGCCCATTTCGATTTCAGCGCCCGCCGCGTGGCCGAGAGCGTCGACATTTCACTCGAGCGGATGAAGCTTGATTACGTCGACATGGTGTTCTGCCATGACATCGAATTCGTCAACACGCAGCAGATCGTCGAGGAGACCTTGCCCGCGCTCCGCCGCGAGGTCGAAAAGGGGAAGGTGCGGTTCGTCGGGATCAGCGGCTACCCGATGAAGATCTTCACCGACATGTTGGCCCAGACGGACCTCGACGTTGTGCTGAGCTACAACCACTACACGCTGCAAAACGACATGCTGCTGAGGCTGGTCGAGCCGTGCCGCGAGAAAGGGGTGGGGTTGATCAACGCCGCCCCCTTTTCCGCGAGGCTGCTGACCGACTCGAAACTTCCGGCGTGGCACAAATCGACACCCGAGGTCCGGGCGGTGGCGGCGAAAGCGGCTCAGCACTGTCGCCAGGCGGGGAGCGACATCGCGAAGCTGGCCCTGCAATACTCGGTGGCTAATCCCGCCTTCGCCAGCTGCGTGACCGGCTCGGCCAATCCCGAGCGGGTGGCCCAGTGGTGCGACTGGCTGGACGAGCCGATCGACCAGACGTTACTGGACGAGGTCATCGAGATCCTCAAGCCGATTCACAATTGGGTCTACGCCGAAGGGCGACCTGAGAACAACGACCCGGAAGCGTTCCAAGGAACCAAACTGTCATGAAGTCTTGCGTTACGATCAGCTTGGTGGAAGAAGCCCGCGGCGGACCATTCGTTCTCTGGGATGGTCTTGAAAGGTCGATCGGCCTGGCGGGCGAACTCGGCTACGACGCGGTGGAGATCTTTGCCCCGGAGCCGGACGCGATCGACCCCGACATTCTCGGCAAACTTCTTGATCGCTCTGGGCTCCGGTTGGCCGCACTGGGGACCGGCGCCGGATGGGTCAAACATCGGCTGCAGCTGGCCGACCCTGATGCGCAGCGGCGGTTCGAGGCTCAAACGTTCATTCGCCAGATCATCGACGCTGCCGGACCCTTCGGCGCGTTCGCGATCATCGGTTCGATGCAGGGCCGAAGCGACGCTCAGGTCGATCCGCCCACCGCCCGCCGCTATCTAGCCGAAGCCCTCAACGATGGCGGCGAACATGCCCGGCAGTACGGCGTTCCGCTGGTCTTCGAACCCCTCAATCGTTACGAAACCAACCAGTGCTGCACGGTCGCCAACGGAATCCATCTGCTGGAGTCGCTCGAAACTGACAACGTGCGGCTGTTGTGCGATTTGTTTCACATGAATATCGAGGAAGCCGACATCGCCGCCGCCCTGCGGCTCGCCGGCCACCACGTCGGCCATGTCCACTTTGTCGACAGCAATCGCAAACCGGTCGGGCTCGGTCACATGCAATACCCCCCGATCATCGACGCCCTACGCGAAATCAACTACCACGGATACCTCTCCGCCGAAGCCTTTCCATTGCCCGACGAGCACGAAGCGGCCACGCAAACGATCCGCGCCTTCCGCTACTGGACCGGGGCCGCCCGCTGAGTGACTTGAACCGAAAGCCGTGCCGAGGCGACGTGCTGGTCGACATGCAGTTGTTGCTCGACACGACCGACTTGCTGGCGATCACCGAGCTCCATCGCTATGCCGGACTGATCACCCGGCTCGCGGCCATCACGCCGCCGGCAGCCAGCCTAACCATGAAGGTGAAATTGGCAATGTAGAGGCCCCAGCTGGCGTGATCGGTCATGTGGGTCACGATCATCCCCTCGGCGACCTGCGTGGCCCAGGCGTGGACGCCCACCATTGGACTCAACCTTCGCCTGATGGAACTCGGACACGAGGGAATGCGCGACCAAGACGGACAGCTCCTGTTTGCGGTGACCGATGAGCAGGGCGCCGAAGTGCCAATCTGGGAATGGGAGCATTACTACGACGTGAATGTCGTTCGTGACCGAAGGAAAGGCGTTTGACTTTTATCACTCGGTCACCGGCGACGGCCGAGCGCTGATCTGGTGTCACGAATACGCACCGCCGCCCGAGACGCCCGACGAAGGTTACCCGTTGTGGCTCTGTACCGGCCGTGTCCTCGAACACTGGCATTCGGGAACCATGACGGGGCGTGTTTCTCAACTCGCCCGGGCGATGCCGACCGGTTACGTCGAATTCCACCCGGAGGACGCCCAGGCGCTGAATGTTCGCCAAGGCGAAACGGTGGTGATCGAGACGAGGCGGGGAACGGCCGAATTGCCCGCCTGGATCAAAGGCCGTGGGAAACCGCCACGAGGGACAATTTTCGTGCCGTTTTTTGACGAGACCAAGCTGATCAACTCATGCGAGACAATTGCACCTCATGTCACGGCAACTTGAACGGGTGACCCTGGAGCAAGCTCGCCGTTCATTTCTCAGTGGCGAAGCGCTCGCAATCCAGATCAAGTACCATTTTGACGGTGAGGTTTGGTGCGACACCCTGCTACCGGCACCCGTGGCGACCAAGATCATTCGCACGCGCGCGGGAACGATTCAGCAAGCCACGGGACCAAATCCCTGACGCAAAACGTCGCCGTAGGCCAGGGTGGCAGCCTGTATGGGAACATATAGGAAATCGCCCGTGCACGCTCCGGCCGGAGCGGTCGTTTTGACATTTGCGCAAGCGGCACGTATCGTTGCCGAGAAATCTGCGCCCTGAGACTCGCGTTTTTCGGCCAGGGACTGGTAACGCAAACAAGGAGCCTGCCGATGCTGATCGTCCTATTTTCCTTCGTCGCTGGATTGGCGGTTTATTCCGCCTTCCGCGTGCTGATCAACGGATTCTATGTCATCCGTCCCGATCAGCGTGCCGTCTTGACCAGTTTCGGTCGTGCCGAGCGACTCTCCGTCGGCGCCACCGCGGGCGACGACGACCCGAACCTCAGCAGCGATGAGCGGGAGCGTTACCGTTACCCGGCGGTCCGCGTGATCGGACCCGGCGGCCCTTATTTCAAGTGGCCCTGGCAAGAGGTCCACAAGGTCAGCGTCGCCACCCAATCGGTCGACCTGATTTGGGATCCAACCAAACACCAATCGACGATCGAAGCGGTCACCAAGGACAATTTGACCACCGGGGTGAGTGGACAGATTCGGTTCCGGGTCAGCGAGAACAACCTTTATGCCTACCTGTTCGGCGTCACGAGCCCGTTGGAACACATCATGGGTTACTTCATCTCGCTTCTCCGGGAACGGATTGCCACATTTGTCGACCCCAAGGGGCAAAGTTTTCTAGCCGAGGACGAGGTCGCCGAAGAGCAGAGCGAGACGGCGGTCGAATTGTCCGAGGGGGTCTCGATCAACGATCTCCGCAAGAATCTGCCGATGCTGAACGCCTACATGGAACAGCAATGTGCGTCGACGCCCGGCCGGTATGGCGTCGAGCTCGATGCCGCCTTGATCACGACGATCGATCCGCCGCAGGAGGTCGACCGAGCTCTTTCGGCGATCAACAGCACGCGCAACCAGGTGGCTGCCGACTTGAGCACCGCGCGGGCCGACTCGGAGCAACAGATCACGATGAGCAGCCGAGCCGTCGAGATCGCTGCGAACAACGCCCAAGCAGAGATCGCCCCCCTCCGCGAACTCGCTTCAACGCTGCAGGCGATCAAAGACGAGGGAGGTTCGGGAGCCCTGCCGGTATACATCCGCAACATGCGTGTGCCGCTGCTCAAACGCGCCCGCCGACTCGTCCGGTCTGCCGAATAGTCCGCCGCCATTTCTTCATTGCCAAGGACCGAATCATGGAACCGCTTTTGTTCATCATCCCGGGGATCGCCGGCTTGGCACTGATTCCCCTGTCGCTCGCTCTCGGCCGCGCCCTCGGCCTGTATGCCGTCGTCGAAGAATGCCAGGCGCAGGTGTTCACGCTGTTTGGAAAGGTCATCGGGGTGCTCGATGAGCCGGGACTGCACTTCCCGGTCGCCCAGTTCGGGCCGCGAGCGCTCTTGATGCCGTTGTTCGGAAAACGCCACCCGGTCAGCACCGCAATGCGCCAGCATTACCTCCGCGGCCAGATGGTGAATTCCGAAGAAGGGACTCCCATGGGAGTGGGGATTTGGTACGAGATGCAGGTGAATGACCCCGTCGCGTACTTGTTCATCAACACGAACCCCGAAGGATCGTTGGAAGCCAACGTGGCCAGTTCAACGATTTCGACCCTGAGCAACTTGGAAATGGACAAGATGCTGGAGGATCGTCACAGCCTCAGCCGCACCGTGCGGCAGACGGTCTCGCCGCTGTCGGAAAAATGGGGTTATCGGCTCGGGTCAGTCTACATCCGCAAGGTCTTCTTCACCGACGCGCAAATGGTCGACAACATCACGGACAAAGTCGTCAAACGCTTGGTGCAGGTCACCAGTGCGATGAAACAGGATGGGGAGAATCGCGTGGGGCTGATTCGCAGCGAAACGGCGAACAAAGTATCGCAGAAAATGGCCGAAGCCGCGGCGGTGCGCCCGGCCACCGTCGGTCAGGAATTGAATAAAATCGCCCGCCGTGATCCCGAAGTCCTGGAAGCGGTGATGCAAGTGATGGAAACGGAGAAGTTACTCGAATCCGGCGCCACGATGGATGTCCTTCCCGAAGGTGGCAACGTGCTGCTGCAGCTCGGTGGCGACAGCCCAAATGTAACCGACGCCAGCCCCGATCATTAGCAGAGGAAGTCCCAGCCAAAACGATGGATTAAAAGCACAGCCCCAGCAGGCCGTTCCATCATTGCGAATTAGTTTGTAGTTGGGTACCAGTACCACGGACAGCAAGAGCAAAAACAACAAGCCGCCGACGGAGGCTCCCCAGCGGACCCAGTCGGCTTTTCTGCGTCCAGACGCTTGCGCACCTCATCAGCGTCAACCAGCCGTCCCGCTTCATCGTCGGCCAAGCCAGCCTCGATTTGCTGGCGAATGTAGAGGTGGTACTGCACGTCGTCCCACGACGCGTCCTCCGGTAATGAGTTAACGACCCCTTGAGCGGCGTCCTTCGCACGGGCAGGGGAGTGGTTCATCGGTCGATCCTCGCGTCAGCTGGCAAACCCGTTGTAGCCACGGACGACCCAGCCGAGCAATCACTGGCGGTGAGTCAGCCCGGTGCCAGAACATTAGCGATATGCGGGCGGGCGTAAACGGCCTGGCGATGGCCGCGCGCCGCTCCACCCCCGCTCCGTATTCATCGCTTCGTTCGCCCGAGCCGTTCCCCTGTTACGCAAACTTCGCTCTCAACCGGTCGTTGGTGGGTGCAGTGGATTCCGTGTCGACGGATGAGCCAATCGGTAAATCGTTCCGCAGGCCAGTAACGAACGCCATAGTCAGTCGGTGTACGGCGTTCCGGATCTGCAATCAGTTGATCTATAGCTCTCCGAACACGTGCCAAGAAATCCGAGCCAAGATTTGGCTGCCGAGCATCGTACCATTCAGCAGCGTCAAGCACATCAGAATCAAAGAGCGGATGGTAACGTAACGATCTAGCCATCACGTGAATCGTAGATTCGCTTCCAAACCGCCTCGTGCGTAGATCCAAGATTGGGGTCGGACAGCATCTCGTCACGCCGTCGAGTCGCTTCGATCACCGCCCAGTCGGGCAGCGGAAGAGGAGCTTCTTCTGCCGCTAGATCGTCCCAGATCTGCTCGACCAGCCGCAGTTTCTCCGCCGGCCCGAGATTGCGAATTGTGTCTGTGTAAATGTTCATATTGCCTCCTAAGCTGCCATTCTAGCCGAAGCTGGCAACGCAGGCAAAACCGCCCGTAACGCGGCTCTTTCGGCGAACGGGGACGTTGACCGGGACCGAGCGGACGATCAACCATCACCCAAAGGGTCTGACGAGGTCTCCGGTCGAACGGTACGCCCGACATGGGCGTGATTGTCGTGGGGTGCAAGTCCCCTGTACGACACTGGAAACTTATAGGAGCTCAGTATACCAAATGATCCACTCCCGAAGGGATGTTCGATCCCGGGTTTTCGGAGTCGAGCCACGGTTTTCGGCCCGAACGCTCTGCTCATGGAGCAACCAAGCAAGTCCAGCGGACGATCCGCCGCGGCTACCTGACGCAAAAGCTTCGCCTGGTGGTCAACCAGGAGAAGAGCCGCGTGGTCGCGTCCGATGGAGTCGAATTCCTCGGCTTTGTCTTTCGCGGCAAACGGGCGACGATCAACGTGTCGGCGAAGTCCCTCAAGCGCTTCAAGCGTCGTGTCCGCGAGATCACCGGCCGTAGCCGGGGTATCTCGCTGGAGCGGCGGATGAGCGAGCTGCGGAGTTACGTCCTCGGTTGGATGGGCTACTTCGCCTTGGCAGCGCAGCTGAAGCTATTCGCTCGACTTGACGGATGGCTACGCCGCCGGATTCGAATGTGCTACTGGAAACGCTGGCGGCATCCCCGCACGCGTCGCCGGGAACTCATTCGT
>CAYWXT010000177.1:0-11964 GCA_964462125.1 uncultured Pirellulaceae bacterium
GCAACATGCAGAACTTCGTATTGCTGACCGAAGTGGGCAAGTCGCGACGGCCGGTGTTGCTCAAGCGGGGCATGAGCGCCACCATCAACGACCTGCTGATGAGTGCCGAGTACGTGCTATCCCAAGGCAACTCCAGGGTGGTTTTGTGCGAGCGAGGGATCAAGGGTTTCGACCCGAGCACCCGCAACGTGTTCGACGTCGCCGCGGTCCCCGCCGTCAAGGCACTGAGCCATCTGCCAATCATCGTCGATCCTTCCCATGCCACCGGTCGCCCCGACCTGATTCCGCCGTGTGCCATGGCGGGATTGGCCGCCGGTGCCGACGGGGTGCATGTCGAGGTGCATGATTGCCCGGAGGAGGCCAAGAGCGACGGCCCGCAAGCGCTGCTGCCGGAGCAGTACCGTGAGCTAGCCGCCCAAATGAGACAGCTGGCCGAGTTGCTCGGCAAAACCATTTCCCCCATCCCGGAGGCACTCGCTTGACCCGCCGAACCTTAATCGCTGGCAATTGGAAGATGAACCTGCGGCGGAACGAGGCAGTCGCGTTGGCTAGCAGCATCGTCGAGGCGGTCGGCAGCACCCCACCGGTGGAGGTCGCGGTTTGTCCTCCGTCGGTCTATCTGCACAGCGTCGCGGACGTCACCATGGGGACCCAGGTCGAGCTGGGCGCTCAAAATCTCTACCCGGCCGAGGATGGAGCCTTCACCGGCGAGGTCAATGCGGGCATGTTGACCGACGTCGGTTGCCGGTTCGTGATTTTGGGTCACAGTGAACGGCGGCAGTTGATGGGAGAGACCGACGCCCAGGTCAGCAAGAAGCTTCATGCCGCCTTGGCGGGAAACTTGATCCCGATCGTCTGTGTCGGTGAAACGCTGGAGGAGCGCGAAGCGGGGCGGACCGAAACGGTGGTGGAAGGCCAGCTCCGCGGATCTTTGCAGGGACTCGACGAGGCGCGGGCGGCCGGGATCGTGATCGCCTACGAGCCGGTGTGGGCGATCGGAACCGGCAAGACGGCGACCAAGGAGCAGGCCGAGGAGGTGCACGCCTTCATTCGTCAGCTGCTGGGGCAGTTCTATACCGAGGAAATCGCGGGCCAGATGCGAATTCAGTACGGGGGGAGTGTCAAACCGGGCAACGCCGCCGAATTGCTCGCCCAGCCGAACATCGATGGTGCCCTCGTCGGAGGCGCGAGTCTGAAGGCGGCGGACTTCCTGGCGATCATCAACGCGGCCTAGCTTTCGAATAGGCGGCCGAGCTTTAGAATACGGGTAGCTGAACTCGCAGAGGGTTCACCGATCTCTGGTAATTTGACGGAATCGAACATGTCCATGCTCCTATTCGCAACGATCACCAGCACCCTCCTCGGGTGGCTGATGGGATTCCTGTCCGTCTTTCTGATCCTGCTCGTGTTGATCCAACGGGGTCGCGGCGGTGGTTTGACCGGTGCGCTCGGTGGAGCCGGGGGGCAGAGTGCCTTCGGCAGCAAGGCGGGGGACACATTCACCGTGATCACCGTCGTGGTCGCCTCGGTGTGGGGTTTTTCCTGTGCCTTCACCATGTGGCTGTTGGGGACCCATACGCCGCAGACGGCGGATACCGACCCGACGGTAACCGCCGTGCCGTCCGACGACGAATCGGCCCAATCTCGCAGCGATGAGATCGAAGACCTGCTCAGGGGCGCAGAGGGCGATCCGGCGGAGGAGGACGCAGCGAATGGTGATCTCAACGATCCGCTCGATTTCGATCTGGAGCTGACCCCGGCGGATGAGAGCGAGGATGCAGACAGCGCTGACGAAGCGTCGGACGCGGAAAGCGATATCGAGGATGCCAACTTAGAGGACCCGGCGCCCGAGCCGCCGCCGGAGAACGACACGCCCCAATGATCTCGCCTCGTCCCAACGCGCCTCCGCCGATTCCGCCTCGATGAATTCAATGACCACGACGACCTGTCGCCTTCGCAGCATGACCGGCCAAGGCCATGCGGAGCGGCCGGACGAGCTGGGAACGATCACGGTGGAAGTTCGAACCGTGAACCATCGCGGATTCAAATGCGTCCCCCGCACCAGTGAACCGCTGAATTGGCTGGAAGGCCGAATCGAGAAACTCACCCGCTCGCTGATCCGTCGCGGGGCGGTGCACCTGACCGTCCAGTGGCAGCGCCCTCCTGGCCAGGGCTTGCCGAGCATCGACCGGGCGGCCCTGCAACGCTACTACCGGGAACTCCAACAGGTTCGCGAGACGGTCGGGGAAGCGGCGCCGATCGAACTGACCGCGCTGGTCGATCTGCCCGGCGTGGTGGTCCCGGCGAGTGAATGTTGGCGCGAACACGAAGGACTTTGGGGATTGGTTCGAACCGCCATCTGCGACGCGATCGAGAATCTCAATCAAATGCGGTTCGCCGAAGGGTCGGAGATGACCCAAACGTTGATCCGAGAGTGCGAGGCGATCGGCGACCGTTTGCAGGCCGTTCGCCAGTTGGCCCCGAGGACCGTCGATCTGTACCGCAATCGACTTGAGGGCAAGATCCGGCGGTTGTTGGAGGAGCACCGGCTCGAGATCCCAGCGGTCGACCTGCTCCGCGAGGTCCAGATTTATGCCGATCGTTCGGACATCAGCGAAGAGGTCACGCGGCTCGACAGCCATCTCCGGATGTTCCAGGCAATCTTGTCGGGCAATGGCGACACCGACCCGGAGCCGGCGGGGCGCAAACTCGACTTTGTCACGCAAGAAATGTTTCGCGAAACGAACACCATCGGCAGCAAGGCATCGGACGCCGAAGTCTCTTCCCACGTCGTCGAGATCAAGTGCGCGATCGAGCGGATGCGCGAACTGGTCCAGAACCTGGAGTGAGTCGCAATCCCATGATGGACAACTTTCCTGAAACCGCCACGCCACGGCCCAGCGACGGTTCCGGAGGTCGGCTGGTTATCATCTCGGGGCCCAGCGGCGCCGGAAAGTCGACCGTCGTGCGACGACTCCTTCGCGACTGCAGCCTGCCGCTGAAGCTGAGCGTCTCGGCCACCACCCGGCCGCCGCGGCGTGGGGAGGTCGACGGGGTGCACTACCATTTTCTCAGTGAAGACGAGTTTGCCCGTCGTCGGGCTGCCGGCGAGTTCCTGGAATGCAAGCAAGTCTTCGGACTCCAACGCTGGTACGGAACCCTGCGCGAAGAGGTCGCCACTGGTCTCGCGGACGGAAAGTGGGTTATTTTGGAAATCGATGTGCAGGGAGCCCTCACGGTTTTAGCGCAGGGAGAATGGGAGCCCATCACTCTCTTCCTTCACCCCGGCGGCATGGAGGAACTGGAACGGCGGTTGCGGAGGCGGAAAACCGAGTCGGAGGAGGTGATCGCGGCCCGGCTCGAAACTGCAGCCGCCGAAATGCGATATCTGCCAAAATACCAATACGAAGTTATCAACGAATCGGTGGACCAGGCGGTCACCGAAATCTGCCAGATCCTAAAACATCAAAAGGAAGCCCAAGCATGCTCGAAGAACTAAAAGAAGAAGAGATCGTCAACAAAGTCGGCGGCCGGTTCAAGCTCAGTACGTTGATCCAAAAGCGGTTGGTGCAACTGAATCAGGGAAGCCGGGCGTTGGTGAATGTCGACACCCACGACAAGATGGCGATCGTGTTGCAGGAGATCATGCAGAACAAGATCGTTCTCAACATGGAGGACGAGGTGCAAATCATGGATGACCTCAACGCCCAGATCGCCGCGGCAGAAGGTCCCGACTTGGATGCGTCCGATCTATGAGTGTGCCGGGGCGCACCGTGTTGCTCGCCATCGGCGGCGGGATCGCCGCCTACAAGTCCGCCATCCTCTGCAGCCGGTTGGTGCAGACCGGCCATGAGGTCCGCGTCGCCATGACCCGCTCGGCAACCGAGTTCATCGGACCGGCGACATTCGCGGCCCTGTCGGGCAAACCGGTGGCCACTGACCGTTTTGATCCCACCGGTTCACCGCTCGGACCCCACATCGAACTGGCACAGGATCTCGACCTGATGATCGTTGCCCCAGCCACCGCGAACTTGCTCGCCAAGTTCGCGGCCGGGATCGCTGACGACCTGGTCAGCACGCTCTACCTGCAGGTACAAGCGCCTGTCCTGGTCGCCCCCGCGATGAGCGACCCGATGTGGCGCAAAGCACCCACGGTTCGCAACGTGGTTCAGATTCAAAACGATGGCTGTCACATCGTCGGCCCCGACAGCGGCTGGCTCAGTTGCCGTGTCCATGGCGAGGGGCGAATGAGTGAACCCGAAGCGATCCTTCAGCATGCGGCGCGATTGCTTGACCCATCACCCCATCCCTCTGCCTCGCCAAGCCGGGAACGAGGGGACAGATAGCGAAACCATGCCCCTGCTCGTTTTCGGCCACCGCAACCCCGACACCGACGCGATCTGTAGCGCGATCGCCTATGCCGACCTGCTCCGCCAGACCACCCGCCCCGACGCGGTCGCCGCTTGTTGCGGCGCCCCCAACCGCCGCACCGAATTCGCGCTACGCAAAGCTGAATTGCAACCGCCGCGGATCATCATGGATGTTCGTCCGGAGTTGGACGACATCTGCCGTCGCGACGTGATCGTGGCCAATCAGAGCGACGTGTTTTACGACGTCTACCAGCGGATGAACGAACACGGGTTGCGGGCAATCCCCGTGACCGATGATCAGCAGAAACTCGTCGGCATCGCGACGCTGCTCGATCTGCTGGAGTTGGTCTTTCAAGGCGGCGTCGACCCGCTGCGTGCCCGCGAGGTGCGCACCAATCTGGCCAAAGTCGTCTCGGTGCTTGGCGGGACGTTCCAAACGGCCGTCGAGCCGGAACAGACCGATGACCTGATCCTGACCGTCGGGGCAATGAGCGCCGGCGGGTTCACCGAACGGATGAACCAGTTCCCCGCCGATCGGCTGTTGGTCGTCAGCGGGGATCGCCCGACGATTCAGCTCCCGGCCTTGGAGATGGGGGTCCGTGGACTGATCGTCACCGGCGGCTACAAACTTTCCGAAGGTTTGACGGAACTGGCCCGCGCCCGCGGGGTGAATGTCATCAACAGCCCTTACGACACCGCGACGACGACCATGTTGATCAAAGCGGCGCGGCTGATCGACACGGTGATCGAACGAGACATTGTGACCCTGCCGGCCAAGATGCCGGTCGCCACAGCCCGCCAGCAAATCTTTCGGTCGCCGCAAACCATCTTTCCTGTGCTCGAAGGTGACCGGCTGATCGGTGTACTCAGCAAAAGTGACCTGGTGACGCCGCCGAAACCGGAATTGGTCCTCGTCGATCACAATGAGATCTCCCAAGCGGTCCAAGGCGCCGAGGAGGCCGACATCGTCGAAGTCCTGGACCACCATCGACTTGGCGGCTCCCTCCGCTCCTCCCGGCCGATTCGATTTTTCATGGAACCAGTGGGGTCCACCTGCACACTCGTCGCCCGCCTGTTCCGGCAAGCCCAGATCGATCCGTCACCCGGGATCGCCCTCTGCATGGCCTCTGGCATGATCAGTGACACGCTCTGCCTGCAATCCCCGACCACCACCGACACCGACCGGGAAATCCTCGATTGGCTCCAGAAGTATTGTGAGATGGACCTTCAGGCGTACGCCCACGAATTCTTCCACATCGGATCGGCCCTCAAGTCGGGAACCGCCGACAAGGTCGTGCGGGAAGACTGGAAAGAGTTCGACGAAGCGGGACACTGTTTTTCCATCTCACAAATCGAAGAGATCGGATTCGATCTGTTCTGGCAGCGGAAAGAGGAACTCGCCGGAGCCCTGCAGAGCCTGGCGCGGGAACAGGGCTATGAGTTCTCCGCCCTGTTGGTAACCGATATCGCCAGTAACGGATCGCTGTTGCTGATGAGCAGCGAGCCGGAGGGCTGGGATGAAATCAACTATCCCCAGCTGGAAGACAAACTCTACAAACTCGACGACGTCGTCAGCCGCAAAAAGCAGCTATTGCCCCTGATCATCAGTCTGCTCGAAACCTCCCCGGCTCCGGCGTAGCAACGCATGGGGCCGCACGGCTCGCGCCGTGGCGTTACTCGGTGACAAACCACGAAGGGCTGTGAGTCCTGGGAGAGGGCACCCCTGACCGGTCACTTTGCTAGATCGACGGCGACAACCTCTTCATCATTCCTCGCAAAGGCGGTGCGGCCAGCGTAGGCAGGATGGCTCCATACGACCGAGCGGCCGAATGCTTCCCCTGTCGGTTCCAACACGTGGAATCGGCCATGCTCTTGGTAACCCGACGGAGTCAAGCTGGCGATGATCAGGTCCCCGATCTCACTGAACAAAAAGTAACGCTCAGACTCGCCAATTCGAGTCAAAAACGCCGTGCCGTGACTCAGCCGCCGCTCTTCGTCCGGGCGGATGGGCTGAAACGTCTCCCATAGCCGCGTACCGTCACCGGCATCCACCGCAACGAACGTTCCTTTGCCACAGTCAGCACCATAGATCACACCTGCAGCAAAGATCGGCGTACTGTTGGAGGAGTAGACCGCGTGGCGCCTCCCTTCCCCTCGCCACAGTTCCTTCGCCGCCGGACGGTCAGAAGCCAGCTCGATCATCACAGATTCCTCCCCGATCCCGCTGGCGTACATCCGATCGCCCTCGACCACTGGGCGGGCGATCGACATCTCGTTATCGGGGGCAAGCGGGATCTCCCAGTAGGGCGCACCATCTTCAGGGTTCAGACTCTCGACCGCCTGGGGATGGAAAACGATCAGCTGGCGTGTTCCCCCCGCCTCGATGATCGAGGGGGGACAATAACCAGCCTTGGCGTCAAGCCCTTGCCAGTCGACTTCGCCGGTCCGCTTGTCAAACGCCACGACCCCTTGGCCAGGACCGCCGACCATGCAGACCAGACGCTCCCCATCGACCAGCGGATGCGAGGCGAATCCCCAAATCGGGACCTCCGCACCAAAATCCTCCTTGAAGCTTCGGCTCCAAATCAATTCACCCGTCTCGGCCTGCAGACAACGCAGGTCTCCCTCGCTGCCAAGTGTGTAAACCCGATCATCGTCCACCGTCGGGGTACAACGGGGACCGGCAGGATATGAAATACCGTAGGAGCATTCGTACGCGTGGCGCCACAACCGCTCTCCGGTCTCCGCGTCGAATGCCGACACCCGTTCTTCGCCCTCCAGAGCCGGCTTGGTACCCGGATCATTGATCGCTTCACCGGCATGCCGGACGTAGTCAAAGACGAACACCCGGCCGCCGGCGACGGCAGGTCCGGCATAACCCCCCGCGACCTCCGCCCGCCACTTCACGTCCAACCCCGATTCCGGGATCTCGTCGATGACCCCCGTTTCGCGATACACTCCATCCCGGGAAGGTCCCAACCAGCCCGGCCAGTCGTCCGCGCCGGCCGGCGACAACCCGCTGCCGACAAAGGCGACCACCCACAGGGCGACCACGAACAGAATGAATGCGGCAGGCAAGGTGCTGGAACGATCAGGCATCATCATCTCTCTGCAATTGGATCCATCGAAACGAAACTAGCAATATAGTGCCTTCTTCCCAGGTTCAAGATGTCCCCGTTCGAATCTTCCAATTCTGATTCCCGCCGGTTGATCCTCATGCGGCACGCCAAGAGCGACTGGGCTGACGCCAGTTTGTCAGATCACCGGCGGCCACTGAACCGGCGGGGCCGCCAGGATGCACCACGAATGGCTGATTGGCTGGCGGAGACCGGAAATGTCCCGGGACTGATCCTTTGCTCACCCGCGGAACGGACTCAGGAAACCGCAGCCTTGATGAAGGCTAGCTGGTCACAAGAGGTTCCCGTCAGTAGCTCGAAGGCGTTGTACCTGGCGTCTCCTGAATCGATCCTCCGCGTGATCCGCAGTGATGGGTGTGACGCAAATCCCTTGCTGGTCATCGCGCACAACCCAGGTCTGGGACAGCTCATATCTCAACTGGCCGGCCAACAGATCGACGTTCCCACAGCAACGATCGCCGTTTTTGACGTGGCAATCGCCGATTGGGGAGAGTTATGCTCGGACGTCCTGATCGTCCTTCACGAATGGATCCAGCCGAAGAAATTACCAGACTCATGACGCCCAATGGTTGGTGGATTCTCGTCGCGATGGCGATCGTTGGGCATTTCGGTTTGCATCTGGCGCTGTACAACCGATTGAATTCGTTTGGGTGGCCGCGACGAATGATCAAGGGGATCGAGAAAGCATTGTTCGTCGAAATGCTGATCACCCCGCCACTGCTGGCTTGGCTGGACGATGAGTTTTTCCGCCGCGTCTGGACGGGAGACCTGGAACCGCTGGCGGTACAGCCACACTTGGCTGTCTATGGTGGCGTTTGCCTTGCGAGCTGGATCGTGTTCGGAATTCCCTGGTTGCTGTGGCGGCCGTCGTTCCGTCTGGAGTGGGTCGATGCCCCGCGAGAGATCGAAGTCGTCCAGGTCGAACGAAAACTCGACCGGCCGCTAGCCCAGTCCTGGCTATCCAGGTTGGAAACACAGCTACCATTGAACCAGGTTCTCGATCTGGCGGTAGAAAAAATCCAGCTCCCCGTTCACGGGCTCCCGGCTGAACTCAATGGCTACCGCATCGCCCAACTGTCCGATGTGCATTTGACCGGGGACATCCATCCCGACTACGCCCGTTACGCCGTTGAACGCGCGGCAGATTGGCAGCCAGAATTGATTGCGTTGACCGGGGATTTGATCGACCATCAAGCGTGCATCGATTGGCTGGATCAGATTTTCTCACCCGCCGAAACGCCCGATGGTTGCTACTTCATCCTCGGCAATCACGACACGCGGATCATTGATTCCCGTCAGACACGGGCAGCAATGGACCGAGCCGGATGGACCGACCTTGGCAGTCGCTCGCTGCAACGCGAATTGCGAGGGGTTCGGTCCCTGATCATTGGGAACGAGTACCCTTGGTTTGAGCGGCCAGAGGTAGAACCCGCAGGGGACGAGCCGTTTCGACTATTGCTCAGCCACAGCCCAGACCAGCTCAGCTGGGCCCGTCGACACCACGTCCACCTGATGTTGGCCGGGCACACCCACGGGGGCCAAGGACAGTTACCCTTGGCCGGCCCCTTGCTTAGCCCGAGCTGGCATGGCAGCCGTTTTGCCTCTGGCGACTTCTACAAACGGCCGACGACGATGCACGTCTCACGTGGAATCGGCGGTGTGCACTTGATGCGAGTCCTCTGCCGGCCCGAACTGTCACTGATCACACTGCAAACAGTCGATGCCCGTGAAGATACTGTTCCGCGATGATTCCCGCCGCAGCACTCCAACCCATCGGACTTGTCCCACCCGCTGTGTACTTCTTCCCGTGCAAATACTCCGGGAACCCCCATTCCTGCCCATCGACCACAGAACGGTTCGCAGCATGAACTCCTTCGCAATACTGGCGAGCCAGGTCATCGTAGCCACGCAGAGCGAGAGCAGCTGAATAGAAGCCCGTCACCAGCGGCCACAGCCCACCATTGTGGTATTCGTACGGCGCATTCTTGAAAGTGTGTGAAAACGTGATCTGCAACTCTTCCCAATCCTCGTCCTTGGGCGTGATTACCGGATCGAACGCCGGCAACATCCTCACGTCATCGCAGCAGATCCGTTCGACGATGTAATCATTCACGATTCGACACTGAGATTGATTCGCGATCCCCAACAGCATCACCAGGGCGTTGGCCATTCCATCGAAGCGGTAACCGTAGCCGAGCGGCGAAAAGAACGGCATCCAATAAGATCCACCACGGTGCGGCGCCGCCTTGCGCCCCTTGCGAAACAAGATCTCATGATAGACATCATCCGGGAGCTGATCGTCATCGGCAAACCAATAGTTGGCTTGGATCAGATGCTTGAGCCGGGTAATCCGGTCGTCGAGAAGATGATCTTCCGAACCGTGCAAGTGCCGGTGGATGTTGCTGAATTCCTGCTGAGCCTGGAAGTAGAGCAATTGGTCATAGAGCACGTAGCCGCTTTGCACGTACTCGTCGGCCCAGTCGCCGGTCGGGGGGACATAAAGCAGTCCCCGAGTATTGAACTCCCAGCTACCGAGCAGGGAACGGACCTGTTCCAACGGCTGAAGCATCGCTTCAATGAAAGCATCGTCACCGGTCACTCGCCAATACTCGCCACAGGTGATCGCGAACCACAGATTCGAATCGACCCGCCCGGCGGTCCCGCCGTAACTGACCCGGTCGGTTTCCGGATCGACGTTGCTAGGGATTTCCCCGTGGGGTCCCTGGTAGCGGGCAAGTGTCTTCAAGGTTCGACGACAGCCATCGATCAACTCCACCTCCCCGGAGAGGAGTCCTGCCAGACCGATAATGGTACTGTCACGCCCCCAGATCCGCCGGTAGTTATTAAGCCGCGTCGGTGTCGCCAAGTAACCAGAGTCCGTCAAACAGCGATGCACCAGGTCAATCGCTTGGCGATATCCTTCTGATCGATCATTCATCTCAAACCTGCGTCCGCTTTGTTCCGCGAAAAAAGGGGTCAGGACTCTTTTTTCAGTGGTGACCCCTTTTTTCGTCCGGTATGTGATTTGCAGCTAGTGCCCATCTTCGGAAATGCGCCTCCGCTCGTACAGAGCCTCCTAAGTGTCGACGAGGAGATTCAGATGATTGACAGCATCACCTGGGCCGACTTACGCCAATTGGCCGAGATCGACGATCCCGCCACCGTAACACTGTTGATGCCAACGTTTGAATCGGGGCGAGATGTCCGCCAGAATTCAATCCGCTTCAAAAACCTGGTCAACCAGCTTCACAAAGAACTCAAGCAAGCAGGATTCGGTGAAGATCAGATCAAGTCGCGACTGCGAGATGCATCGGCGCTGATCAACGACGATCCTTGGTGGCAGCATCAAGGCCGTGGGTTGGCTTGGTTTGCAACCGCAACGGAGACGCACCGCTATCGATTGCCTGTTGAACTCAGCGAGCAGCTTGTCGTCGGCAAACATGTTTACCTCAGACCGCTCATTCAGGTGCCTCAAGAAAACGGGCCATTTTTCCTGCTGGCGGTCAGCCAGAATCAGGTTCGGCTTTTCCAGGGCAACCGCTTTGACATGGAACAATTGCATCCGGATGATCTGCCATCGGACCTGCGCACAGCATTGAACATCGACGAGTTTGTCCAAAGCATACAACAGCATTCAACCGCACCACCCGGCGATGCTGGCGATATGACGTTTCACGGCCAAGGCGGCGCAGGGATGGAAGTGCAAAAGCGAGACGAGATCCTGCCCTTCTTCCGTCGCATCGATCGTGCTTTCTGCGCCCATTTCGGCGAACAACAGCTGCCACTGATCTTCGCTGGAGTCGACTTTCTGTTTCCGCTGTACCAGGAAGTTTCCGACTACAAGTGGCTCCTCGACCGCCCCGTCGAAGGGAATCCAGACCATAGCAAGCCAGCAGAACTTCAGAAACGGGCCTTGGCGGCGTTACAACCCAGCTTGGAACGAGCCCGCGATAGCGCACTGGAAACCTATCACGATGCCATCGGCAGACAGGAAGCAGGACACGATCCATCGGCGATCATGGCCGCAGCCCGTGACGGGCTCGTCGAATCCCTGCTCCTGTCCAACGAAGAACAGTGCTGGGGGATTCGTTGCGACGAAGGAGAACGATTGGAGTTGGTCGAGCGAGAAACAGACGGCGCCGTCGACCTGGGAAACGAAGCTGCCGTGTTCACCCTTCGCACCGGCGGTCGCGTGCTGATGTGCCCGCGAGAAAAGATGCCGGAACAACACACCATGGCCGCGGTGTTTCGCGCTCCCATCCCCGCCTGAAGTACCTTTTACCCCAGGTGTCTAAGTGCGGGGAAAAAGTCGATTCCGGAGAAGCTCTGAACACGCTACGCCAAGTCGACCGCCTGGATTCGCAGTCGGACATCTGGAACCTGTCCTTGGGGTAGCTCCTGTTGGATCCGATTTAGAATCTTCCGATTTTCAAAGTTGACCTCCTGCAGGGTCACCG
>CAYWXT010000178.1:0-11782 GCA_964462125.1 uncultured Pirellulaceae bacterium
GATCGGGATCGGCGACGAACCGGATCGCAACGGCTGGACACTGGCGGGGACTCTCGAAGGATCGACATTGCTCTAAGCAACGAGACGTCTCGAAGCAACGTGATATTTCGAAGCAAAGATGTCGCAATTTCCACACCAATTTACTGGGAATCGCCCATTTACTGGGAATCGCCCAGATTGACCGCTGCGATTGGTTTTCCCTCAATCGCTGCCGAAAATTGCTCCGCCGCCGTTACCTGGCGGGCAATGCTGCGGTTCAAGTAGCAGACCAGTTCACGGCGTTTCCTGGTAGGAAGCGGCGGGCTGGATTGAAGGGAGCCGTTTCCGCATTGCCGGAACGGCTGGCCGGTCTAGAATTCCGGCGACGGCTCGGCCAGTGGCGACCACAACCGACCGTCCCCCGCCAAAAAATCCCCACCCACCAAGTGGCTCGGCTTTTTCCTTTCGGTTTCCTGGGACGACGACACGGTCGATAGGGACGTGTCAGCCCATGATTCATTGTGGTGACAATCACGTCGGCCACCAAGCCGGAAAGTGAGTTCGGGTCAAACCCTTTTCCATAGTTACTGACCATGATCGCTACCAACGAATTTCTGAACGAAAACCACCGCCCGCCGGTCACGCCGGTTGACCGCGTCTTGAACAAGCGGGTGGGCAGCATCGACGCCGACGATGGGTTGAGCTTGTATCTCAGCCAGATGGCGGCGTTTCCGTTGCTGTCGCGCGACGAGGAGCTTCGGTTGGCTCGCAGCATCGAGCTCAACCGGAAACTTTTCCGGACGTTTTTGCTTTCCTGTGACAATGTGTTGCGGGGGGCGGTCGATACGCTCCACCGGGTTGCCCGGAAGGAAGTGGTCTTTGACCGAACTGTCCAACTCAATTCGGGAGAAACCGGGGAAAAACCGCAGGTTCTCGGATGGCTTCCCCAGCACCTCCAAACGCTCGATTCGCTGCTGGAGCTGAACCGGGCTGATTTTGCCGAAGTCGCCCGCCCGCGGGCCTCGCTACGGACCAAGCGGCAGGCGTGGGAACGGTTGCGGCGGCGGCGGCGCAACGCCGTTACGCTGGTGGAGGAGCTCGGCTTGCGGATCGAGTTCCTCGAACCCTGGCTGGACACTCTTCAAGGGATCGCCCAGGAGATCGGGAAGATCTCGCATCGGTTGCGGCCAGAGGCCAACGCTCGGCTGTCGGCCGCGGCGCGGGATCAGCTGAAGTCGCAGTTGCGGGAACATCTCGATCGGGTCCAGCATACCCCGGCCAGCTTCGAATTGTTGCTGCGGCGGATGGAGAAGGCCCACGGGCGGTACACGCGATCGAAACAGCGGCTGACCGAAGGCAATCTTCGCTTGGTCGTCTCGTTGGCGAAGAAGTACCAGAACCGGGGGTTGAGCCTCACCGATTTGGTTCAAGAAGGCAACGCGGGGCTGATGCGGGCGGTGGAAAAGTTTGACTACCGTCGCGGATTCAAGTTCAGCACCTACGCGACATGGTGGATCCGTCAAGCGATTCTCCGGGCGGTGGCCGAGAAGGGGCGGATGATCCGAGTGCCCTCCCACGTGGTGCCGGAGATGACGCGTGTGCGAGAGCTGCACATGCGGTTGGTGCACGAATTGGGACGCGAACCGACAGCGGAGGAACTCGCCACCGAGGCGGGGTTGTCGGTGGAGCAGGCCCGCACGATTGTGCTGATGAACAAGCCGCCAGCGAGCCTCGACCAGCCCGCACCGTCGGCGGAGGATGCCGACCTTGGCACGGTCCTGGAACAGCACGATCTGAATGATCCGTCGGATGAGGTTGGCATGACCATGCTCAGCGGCCGGCTGCAGAAATTGCTGGAGACCAAACTCAGCGGCCGAGAGCGGGAGATCATTCGCCTCCGATACGGCCTGGGTGACTACCACCGCTGCACACTCGCTGAGGTAGCGGGGCGATTCAACGTCACCCGCGAACGGATTCGTCAGATCGAAAAGCGGGCGATGATGAAGCTCCAGGCCCCCAATTGCGCCTCGGAACTCGCCGGCTTTGTCGACTAGGAGAAATAGTGGGATTCAGCGAGCCGCCGGGCTAAACCGATTCCGGTGGCGACGCCGAGTGTTCGAAAGATCTTCGCGCGGATTCCCTCCACCGTGCGTTGGCTGATGTCGAGTTCCGCTGCGATCGCCTTGTTGGGGTACTCGTCGTAGATCAGCCGCATGACTTGGCGGTCGCGCGGACTGAGTTGGTCAATCCGGCGGAACAATTCCTGCTGCCCCCTTTCTTCTTGGGACGAATGAGCGTCGTCCGCGATCGCTTGCCGGACCGCACGCAACAAGTGGTGTGTGCTCCCTTCCGCGGGCACCAGATTCAACGCCCCTTTTTCCGCTGCCTCGGCCCAAGGATAAACCCGAGACAGGCTGACCACCAACATTCCGCCGTCGGACGAGTGATCCGCCGCAGCTCCAGTGGTCTGCGCGCGATGGGGCGTGTTGGCCGCTACCAAACAGCCTGGGTGCGAGGCATGCGCGTCGACCGCGACCGATTGCGGCGACGTGACGGTCACGGCTTCGAACCCCTCGGCGCGGAGCGTCTGGCAGATCGCTTCGGCATGGGGAAGCCGATGGCGCGCGACGAAAACCTTGCCCGATGCTGCATCGGCTGACATCAAGTTATCTCACTTCACCTCGTGAGGATGAATCGGTGATTGGTGATTTCCGGGTGATCCATCGAGGGTCAGCTTACCAAAGTCGGAAGGCTGACCGCCAGCGTCTTGTCGACCGTTCAGGTGATCGGTACGGGTTGCTTCTTTCGCGGTCGACCGTCGCGGCGACGGGGCGGGGGAAGCATTTCGATGACCTGACTGGCCACCTCCTCGGTTGCTTTGTAGGAAACGTCGAGACACTCCCAACCCTGCTCGGCCATCACATTTCGGACCCATCGAAGCTCGTCCTGAATTTCGCGAAGCTCTCCGTATTGGGCCACGGGAAGTTTCGAGATTCGCTGCAGCCGCGTCTGCCGAATCGACTCCAAACGGACAGCGTTCATGGTCAATCCGATCACGCGGCGGGGGCTCAAGCGGGTCAGCTCTCGCGGTGGCGGTTGGCCTGGGATCAACGGGACGTTCGCCGCGCGGACGCCGTGGGAGGCGAGGAAAAAGCAGGTCACGCTTTTGGAGGTGCGTGACGCTCCGACCAGGACGACGTCGGCTTGGCCCAAATCCTCCAACCGCTTGCCGTCGTCATGGGCCAGGGTGAAATCGACCGCGTCCATCCGGTCCATCTGCTCATAGTGCAATTCGTAGAGTAACCCAGGACGCCCTTTGGCGCTTGTCTGCAGGTAGTCTCCGAGCATGGCAAGTGCGGGGCCAAGGACGTCGATGGTGGGGACCCCCAGCCGTCGAACCTCCTGCTCCACCGCCGCGCGGACTTGGGGATCGACCAACGAGTGGCAGATCACCGCGCCGGTCGCCGACGCATCTCGCACGACGCTGACCGCGGCGTCCGCTTTGCGAATCCCCGCCGCGTGAACGATCTCCAGCTCGACATCCGAAAACTGCGCTAGCGCCGCGGTGATCACCTGGGTCGCCGTCCGGCCGGTTCCGCCAGATAAGATCACGATCCGCTTTGCAAGATCCGGCCGCTTCGGATCATCAGGGGAAGTCGTCATGATGGTTCCCATCGTGCACGATTCGTGCCGTTTGCTCCACCGGCCACCTATTTTTCGTGGCTTCCCAAACCCTGGCGTTCTGGCAACACGTTCGTTCAACTGGTGGTTGGGGATTCGCTCCCCTCGTTCACCACCCCGACGCTCCCTCCATGTTTGGCTCAATCACGATGAAATGCTGCATGACCTATCCTGCCGCCAGTGCCATGACCGGCCTCGCCGCTGCGTTCTTTTTTGCGATGGTGCTCCCTGCGGCCGCCGAACCTCCAAACGCTGACGCTGGATCAGAATCGTCAAAAGCCGTTGGCACGGTTGTCTTTGAAGAGGACTTTGAGGAGGGAATCGACCACTGGGACGTGCTCGATCCGACGACGTGGCGGCGGGCGTCACGAGAGGGCGATCACACCTTCGAAATCACGGCTCGCCAGAGCAAGTATCAGCCGCCGACGCGCAGTCCTGGGCATGTGGCGTTGATCAAAGATTTGGAGCTCGGCAGCTTCGAGATCACGTTTCGGGTCCGCAGCACGCGCGACACCGGCGATCACCGTGACTGTTGCGTCTTCTTTGGCTACCAGGACGCCCGACATTTCTATTATGCCCACGTGGGGGCGAAGCCGGACCCGCACAGTGGCCAGATCATGATCGTCCACGATGCCCCACGCCGGGCGCTCACGGAAAACACCAAGCCGATTCCCTGGACGGATGACTGGCACACCGTGCGGGTGACGCGTGATCTGGATACCGGTCGCATTCAAGTCTTTTTTGACGACATGGAAACACCGCACATGGAAGTGGTGGACGAGACTTTCGGCGCCGGCCGCATCGGAATCGGTTCCTTCGATGACCTGAATGAGTTCGATGACATTGTGGTGCGCGCCTTGTAAGGGGATGTCTTTGCGCGCGGGGACGATCCGGCCCGGCGGGACGGATGTACTTCGCGTCGCCGAAACGGCGCGTGGTGGCGAGGAGGCCAAGGGGTGCCAGGGCGTATTGGCACTGGAAAACGTTCCGGCATTGAAACGATCCGCTTCCCGGATTTTCTACCAACCACCGACTATTCGTTCTCAGCGCGGTACTTCTGCTTGTACTTTTCGTACAGCATCGTGTGTTTGCTCCGCAGGTCGACCTCGCGGCCTTGGATCCAGGCGTGGGTGACGTTCGACTCCGATTCCAAGACATCGCCGTCGGTGACGATCAAAGTGGCGTGTTTGCCGACGTTGATGGAACCGACCTGATCATCGATCCCTAAGATTTCAGCGGCGGCCAGGGTGATTGCCCGGATCGCCTGGTCTCGTGGCAGGCCGTAGGCGACGGCAGTTGCTGCGTGGTAGGGAAGGTTTCTTGCGTTGGCTGCTCCTCCCGGTCCACCTGGGCCATCGCCGCCGATCGCAAAGCGGACTCCGGCCTGCCGCAACCGCTCGGGCAACGTGTAAGGCGCGTCGTAAGGGTCATCTCGCCGCTGCGGCAGACGATGAATGCCGGCGAGAATGACCGGGACTTGATGTTGAACCAACAAATCCGCACACGCCTCGGCGTCGTAGCCGCCGAAGATGACCAGATTCAGTCCCTGGCTTTGGGCATAGGCGACGGCAGCTTCGATCGCGGGTTGGCGGTTCGCTTCGGCAATCAGCGGGAGTTCCCCTTCGACGACTGGAATCAGGCTTTCCAACCGGATATCGCTGGGCACTTCCTGTGACGTTGACCTCCTTCGATCTCGGTAACGCCGCACTTGATCGAGCAGGTCGTCGAGCTCGCGGAACTTCTCCTCGCGTTTCTTGGCCAACGCCTTGTCATCGGAGTCGCGCGGCTGGATCGATTCCCAGGCGACGCTCAGCCCAGAGGGGGCACGCAAGATCATCTCCGAGGCGGTCCAGCCGTCGAGCTGCATCACCGCCGATTGGCCACGCAGATACCTGCCTTGGGGTGCGACGTTGGCCAGCAGCACACCGCCGGCGCGGGTAACCGGGATCAGCTCGCTGTCTGGATTGACCGCGACCCACGCCCGGGCATTGGGATTGTCCTGGCCATACTCCGTCGTGTCGACCGTCGCGTCGACGGCATTGATTTCACGGAGTCCCAGGTCGCTCAGCGGTTCGATCAGCCCTGGATAGACGTGTTGTCCTTCGGCCTCGATCACCTGTGTGCTCGGCGGGGGATCGATGTTCTTTCCCACCGCACCGATGCGGCCCTCCTCGAACAGCACTGACGCCTCGGTCAGGGTCGCCCCATCGACCGGATGAACCGTCGCCCCGCGGATCAGGATCGGTTGCTGCTGGGGCCGCCCCGGAATTTGGTCATGGGCCGAGCCAGCCGTGGACAGCCAAACGGCAAGTCCCAGAGCGAGCGCGGCAACGAAGGTGCTCTGATTGGCGTTCATCAACGATCCTCCCGGTCGGACACTTGCGATCCGAGCGCGTTACAAAAAACGTCATAGCGTACCCAGCGGTCTTCCTCCGCCAATTGCGATTCGTCGTTGCCGCGCGAGGCGTCTGACGATGAATTGTTCTTGTCGGCTTCCTCGTTCTGATCGCCTTTGTTGAGCACCCGCTGCGTCAACTTGGCGTGCAGGTTCGCGTCGCGACGACGCAGTTCCTGGTCGGCTTGGGTGTCGAAGTACCGGCGGCCGTCGATCCAGGTCTGCTCACATCGGGTGGTGGTCGACAGCGGTGGTCCGCTCCAGAGCACCAGGTCGGCGTCCTTGCCAGGTTCCAAGGTCCCGACGCGGTCGTCGATCCGGAGCTGTTTGGCCGGGTTGGTGGTGACGAACTTGAGTGCCTCCTCCGGCGCGACGCCCCCGTACTTGACCGCTTTGGCGGCTTCCGTATTCATCCGCCGAGCCAGTTCGCGGTCGTCGCTGTTGTAGGAGACAACGAGACCGGCATCATGCATCAACACGCCGTTGTAAGGGATCGCGTCGTAGACTTCGAACTTGTACGCCCACCAATCGGAGAAAGCGGAAGCCATCGCCCCGTGGCGGACCATTCGATCGGCAACCTTGTAGCCTTCCAGGATGTGCTGCAGGGTTCCGATCTGAATCCCGAACTCTTCCAAGACGTCCAAGGTCGCGACGATTTCGTCCTGGCGGTAACTGTGACAATGAATCCAGCGCTGGCCACGTTGGATTTCTGCCAAGGCCTCCAGTTGCAGGTCCCGCCGTGGGGGCAGACCATTGCGTTCACCCTCGTTCCACCGCCGCCATTTCGACGCGTACTCGCGGGCCGCGAGCAGTTGATCCCGGATGATTTGCTCCACCCCCATCCGCGTATTGGGATAGCGGGAGGATCTCCGTTTCACGTTTTCCCCCAGGGCGAACTTGATTCCCGGCGGCGCCTCGCGCATCCGCAACTGTTCCATCGAACCGCCCCAGCGAAGTTTGATCACCTGGTTCTGCCCGCCAATCGGGTTGGCGGATCCATGCAAGATGTTGGCGATCGTCAAACCGCCGGCCAGTTGGCGGTAGATATGGATGTCGGTGTTGTCGATAAAATCACCGATCCGCACCTCCGCCGTCACCGCTTGGCCCGACTCATTGATTCCACCATCGGTTGCCATGTGCGAGTGGCAATCGATCAAGCCTGGTGTGAGATGTTTGCCGCTGGCGTCGACAACGATCGCGTTCTCGGGAACCGACACGTTCTCCCCCACCTGCTCGATCTTGCCATCGACAACCAGCAAGTCGCTGCGTTCCAAGACGCCCCGCTCGGCGCAGGTCCAGATCGTTGCGGTGCGAAAGAGCACCGCCTGCGCCTGCTCGGGACGTTCGGTCCGTCCGTACGCTCCGAGGGGGTAATGCAGGTCAATCGCCAGCTCCTCCCGGCCTGCCTCGCGCTCCTCGGGGGCATCCTGTTCAGTATCTTCCTGCTCAGTCTCTTCGTGGTCCTCCTCCACCACCGAGTCTTCGGTCTCCGGGTTTTCGGATGGGGCGTCATCCGGGGTGTCGTCCTTCGAGCCGGCCTCCTCCGGTAACGGACCGACGCGGTGGGTCTGCAAGGGGATCACGTTGCCAGCGGGATCGACCAACGTCGCGAACACGGTCAAAGCGTCGGCGTCATCGGTGACCGTGACCCACGCCATCCGATAGACGCCCGGAGCGAATTCATCCGAAAGAGATTTCGCGTCCACCGAGGCGGTGAGCCGGTCCCGGTGGCGGATCAAATCCTTCAGCGGAACGGACTCCGACGTTTTTTCAGCGTCCGTGTCGGAGGGTTGTGCGTCGTCCGACTCCGGTAGTGAGACCTTTCCGGTGAGTCCATTGTTTTTGCGTTGCAGATCGAGAAGCCAGCGGTGCGAGGTTCCGTTGTGCTGAAATGAGACGTCCCACCGTCCGACGATCTCTTCGACGCCGACATCCGCGACCGGCTCGACCTCGAATCGTTGGCCAGCGATCCAGGTTTCGATCACCTTTGATTTTGAAGCGAACAGGTCACCGTCGGCGACCACCAAGTTGGCGAGCATACCGGGGCGAACGCGACCGGCGACCTCGTCGATCCCCAACAACTCCGCCGGATGCGTTGTCACGGCGGCCAGAGCATCGTCGGCGGGCAAGCCCCGCTGCACGGCCTGGCGAACCTGTTTCAAAAACTTCCCGGCATCGTCCAAGCCATCGCTGGTCAAACAGAATTTCACGCCGGCCTTGGCAAGTCGCCCTGGGTTCTCCGGCGCGAGGTGCCAATGCATCAGATCGCGAAGTGACACCTCCATTGCCCGTTGGCGTGTCGCGACGTTGGGTGGCTCAGGAAAATCGACCGGGAGCAGGATCGGACGGCCCGCCCGGTGAATTTCCTCGAGTCGTTGATACTCACGCCCCGAGCCGCGGAGCAACAACTTCAAGGAGAACTCCTTCGCAATCCCGTCAGCCCGAATCGCCATCCGCTCATTGGGGGCGTCGGCAACGAAGCTCCCTTTGAGAGTCGCTTCGGAGAGCGTCTGCAGGGCCAGGTTCGCTTCCGGACGCGGCACGCCGGACTGGCTGCGGTACGCCTGCCACGCGTCGCGGTACCAATTGGCGTCGAGCAACGTTTGCCTTAGCAGCGCAACGGCGCCCATCGGTGAATTCGGATATCGGGGACTCGAACCACGGTTGCGCCGGGGAACGGTCAGTTGCAGATGGGTGAAGACATCATCGCGAAGCAGCCGGATTCCCGGGTCGATGCCACCGAGCAGTGCGACGCAGCTGGTTCCCTTGACGATGCCGCCGCCGGGAGCGATCAACCGGGCCGTGATCCCTTGCGACCGCAATTTCTTTGCGTTGGAGGGTAACGTGGCGGCTTTGGAGCGGGTCGAGCGTTCCGGGGTGATGTGGGCGTTCCAGTACCCCGCATCGGCATCGGGCCGCGGCACATCAACCTCCGACCAGGCGTCGATCAGCCCGGCGAAGATGGTTTTCCCAGAGCAATCGATGACTTCGGTTCCCGTAGGAATTTCCACGTCGGTGCCGACAGCGGTGATCGATCTGCCGTCGATCAGGACCGTCGCCCCCTCGATTGCCTGTCCCGGTTCGGTGACAACACGGGCGCCGCGCAGGGCGTAGACATTTGGAGGATTGCGTCGCAGTCCCTCGGTCGGCTCGGTGGACGTCGGATCTTGGGCCACGCCGTTGGCTGCCGGCAGGGCCAGCAGCAACGCGGCCAGGGAGAGCGTCGCCATACGATCGCGAGCAGCTGAATCATTCATCTGCGATGAAACTCCAAGTGGTGGCTGTTCGGGTCTGCAGGGGCTCAGGTCTGCAGGGGCCCTGGGGAACGCCCCATTCTAGCTCGAACATCCACCGATGTACGCTATGGGTCGGCATTCCGTTTTCCAGCGCGCCGAGGAGGGCGTTATGACGCAGCCGATCCATCTGGGAATCTCGACCTGTCCCAACGACACTTTTGCGTTCGATGCGCTGCTGCGCCGCCAGGTCGATTGGCGGGGACTCGACTTTCGCGTTGAGTTGTTGGATATCCAACAGCTCAACGAGCGGTTGTTCGCTGGCGACTTTGATGTGGCCAAGACGAGTTTTCACGCCGCCCTGATGCTGACCGAGGAGACGGTCGTGTTGCCTTCCGGGTCGGCATTGGGCTTCGGCGTCGGTCCCCTGTTATTGGCGGCTCAGGCTGATTCGGTGCCGAGCGGGCCGAGCCAGACGGCGCTGTGTCCTGGCAAGCAGACGACCGCGACCCTGCTGTTCAAGCTGTTTTATCCCCACACGGCCGAGCTCCGGCAGGTTGTCTTTTCCGAGATCATGGCAGGGCTGGTTCGTCAGGAGGCCGACTTTGGTGTCTGCATCCACGAAGGCCGATTCACCTGGCAGGACCAGGGGCTGCATTTGGTGGAGGATCTGGGGACTCGGTGGGAGAACGCGACGGGTCATCCATTGCCGCTGGGAGGGTTGATCGCGCGGCGACACCTGCCGGCGGAGGTCATGGAGAGGGCACAGCGAGTGATTCGCGAGTCACTCGAACATGCGCTGGCTCATCCCGCTGGGGCGCTGCCGACGATGCGGCATCATGCCCAAGAGTTTGATGACGACGTGCTGATGAAACACGTCGAGCTATACGTCAATGACTGGACGGTCGATTTGGGTCCCGTCGGTGCCGGTGCGCTGCAAGAGCTTTCCGGGCGCGCCCGGCAGGCAGGAATTTTACGAGCGGCGGAGCGCCCGATCGAGGTGTTTGGCTTGGGCTCTGTCAGAAAACACCGATCGCACCATGATTAGAAGTGCGGCCGCCCTCCTAGTAACCGCACGACCTCCGAGCGGGAGGGTGATGATTGTCGCTTCGCGAGCGTCGTTCGCGTTTTCTGACAGAGCCTAATCGAGGATCATGTCGTCGACGGTCATGTTGCCGGGGATCATCGGCAGGACGTGTTCCTGGTAGGGGACTTCAACGTCGAGAACGAATGGGCCGGGGTACTCGATCATTTCGCGGAGCGCCGCTTCCAGGTCTCCTTTCTTCTTCACCGTCCCGCCGCCGCAGCCGTAGCCTTTGGCGATTTGGACAAAATCGGGATAGCGTTCGGAGGCGTAGGTGAAGCGGTCGGCCTCGCTCTTCCCTTTGGCCTCGTCGTGGTGAATCGGGCCGAGGTAGGTATGGGCGCGGTTGCGTTCCATGAACCGGTCTTCCCACTGCACGACCATGCCGAGGTGTTGATTGTTGAGCAACAGCACCTTCACGGGGAGTTCTTCGCAGAAACAGGTGGCGAGTTCCTGGATGTTCATCTGGAAACTGCCGTCGCCGTCGATGTCCACGACCAGGGCTCCGGGGTGGGCCGCTTGGACGCCCATGGCGCAGGGCAAGCCGAAGCCCATCGTTCCCAGCCCGCTGCTGCTGTGCCAGGTTCTCGGTTTACGGAACTTGTAGAACTGCGCCGCCCACATTTGGTGTTGACCGACGCCGACGGTGATGTAGGTCTCCCGATCGGCCGTCAGGTCACTGAGCGTCCGGATCGCGTGTTGTTGCAGGATTCCGTCGAACGATTCGTCGTATTTGAAGGGGAACTTCGCCTTGAGTTCCCGGCAGTGCTTCTGCCACTCGTCGATTTCGGGGGCTTCGACGACCCGGTTCAGCTCTGTCAAAACCTGCTTGACGTCACCACGGACAGGGATGTGGGCGGGTTTGTTTTTGTTCAGCTCGGAGGCGTCGATGTCGACGTGGATGATTTTGGCCCCCTTGGCGAATTCTGCGACCTTGCCGGTCACGCGGTCGTCGAAGCGGACGCCGAGGGCGATCAACAGGTCACAGTCGCGAACGGCATAGTTGGCGTAGGCGGCACCGTGCATCCCAAGCCAGTCCATCGACTGGGGATGTTCCGGCGGGATGGCGCCGATTCCCATCACGGTAGTGACGGCGGGAATCCCGGTTTTCTCAAGAAACGATCGGAGCTCGTCGCTGGCGTTGCCGAGAATGATTCCGCCGCCGGCGTAGACCATCGGTCGTCGTGCAAGTTTGATCGCTGCGGCCATCTGGCGAATCGCCTCCCCGGCAACGGCAGGGGGGTCAGGATCGTAGCCGGGCAGGTCCATCGGCGCGTCGATGTCGATCTGATGCCCGGAGAGCTGAATATCTTTCGGGACATCGACCAGCACCGGACCAGGGCGACCGGTGGAGCAGACATGAAACGCCTCCTTCATCACCCGCGGCAGATCGGCGATGTCGGTGACCAG
>CAYWXT010000179.1:0-11773 GCA_964462125.1 uncultured Pirellulaceae bacterium
CGAGGTCATAGACGATGATCTTTTCGTCTTTTTTCTTGTCGAGCCCGTAGGCCAGCGCTGCGGCGGTCGGCTCGTTGATGATCCGAGCCACCTCCAACCCTGCAATCTGACCGGCGTCCTTGGTCGCCTGACGCTGCGCGTCGTTGAAGTAGGCCGGGACGGTGATCACCGCCTTGTTGACCTTGTGCCCCAAGTACGACTCGGCTGATTCCTTCAGCTTGCGAAGGACCTTGGCCGAGATCTCTTGAGGGGTGAATTCGCTGTCCCCCACCTTGATCTTGACATAGTCCCCCGCCCCGCCGGTCACCCCATAGGGGACCATCTTCTCTTCCGACTCGACCTCGTTGTGACGGCGACCCATGAAGCGTTTCACGGAGTAAACCGTCTGCTTCGGGTTGGTCACCGCCTGCCGCCGGGCCGGCTCCCCGACGATCGTTTCCTGTTTGTCCGTGAACGCGACGACGCTGGGCGTCAGCCGGTTCCCTTCGGCATTCGGGATCACCTTCGGTTCGGTTCCCTCCATCACGGCAACCACACTGTTGGTCGTCCCGAGGTCGATGCCGATGATCTTTTCGCCCTGCGGCATGGAAATCTCCTTTCGTCTATTTCGCGTGTCTCTCGCGTGCGTCGATTTTGTGCTCAATCGCCCCTCGCGGCGCTTTCGTCAGCCACCTGGCGGGACAATCCTGTCATGGGCAAAGGGCGTGCCAGAGCCCCGGTGGCAGCTCCCTGCCAGTTTCGACTTTCCTGAGAAAACCAATGAAATCGGCATGTTTTCGCCCTCGAAAAACGATTCAAAGCGGGGGGTTTCTGCCGCCATGGAAATGGCCTCCCTGAACGGCAGCTCGCAAGTTTCCTCAGCATGCCATTCTGACAGCAGCCGCGAGTCTGACAGCGGCCGCGAGCACCACGGGACAGATCCGGGCGTTAGAATCGTCCCCAAACCCTGTCCCGGGTCGCCTGTCCACCAACCCCAGCACGGCACTCACCGATGGCCAAGGACCACTCCCGTCAAACGCCCAAACGAGCTGCCAAGAAAAAGACGGGAGCCGCCGGCAAGTCGACCTCGCGTGCCACCGGCGGTCGCAAACGTGCCGCCAGCGCCGGTAAACAGACGAGCGGTGCGGGGAAACGCGCCGCCGGGGGGCGCAAGCCAGCGGTGCGGGTCGGCAAGCGGGTCACGAAAACGCCGACGGCAATCCGCTCGGCGATCGACCGCGCCGATCGGGATCTCTTGAAGGCCATCGAGCAGCGGGCCCGGCTGGTCAAAGAGCTCGGCAAGGTCGAACGGGGGCCGTTGGTCGACCGCGTCACCGAAGCGGCCCGGCGGATCCGCGGCGTGGTCGCCGCCGACGCCAGCGGCTCGGCTGTTGCCGAGGAGGCCAAGGCCGACCTACTGCGACACGTCTCCAGCGTCTGCCTGCAGTCGCTGCATGAACTGCGGATCGCCTACCTGGGGCCGATGCACAGCTACAGCCACCTGGCGGCCATCAAGTTCTTTGGTGACGGGGCCAACCTCGCTCCGGTCGCGTCGATCCCCGCGGTGTTCGATGCCGTCACCCGCCATGACGCCAGCTGGGGCGTGGTGCCGATTGAGAACAGCACCGACGGCCGCGTGGTCGATACTCTGGGGATGTTCGTCCGACGGCGGATGCAGATTTGTGGGGAGGTGCTGTTGCCGATCCATCATCAACTGCTCTCGCGAACTCCGCGGGAACAGATCATGGAGGTCTACAGCAAACCGCAAGCCCTGTCGCAGTGCCGTGGGTGGCTGGCGAATCAGCTACCGCAGGCCAAACTGGTCGAGATCAGCAGCACCGCCGCCGCCGCACGCCTGGCGGCCGAAAAGCCGGGGGCCGCCGCGGTGGCCAGCCTGGAAGCCGGCCGCGAATACGATCTGGATGTGATCGACGCCAATATTGAAGACAACCCGAACAACGTCACCCGCTTCGCGGTCCTCGGCCGGGATGAGCCTGCACTGACCGGCGAGGACAAAACAGCGGTCCTGTTTCAAGTCAAACACCAGCCGGGCGCCCTGGCCGATTCCATGGCGATCTTCAAACGGAGCAGCCTCAACTTGACCTGGATCGAGTCGTTCCCGGAACCCGAAAAACCGAATGAATACTTGTTCTTCGTCGAGCTGACCGGACACCGCAACGATCGAACGGTCAAGTCCGCCCTGGCGACCCTCGAAAAGCAAACCGAGCGGATGGAGGTCCTCGGCTCCTATCCCCGGGCCGTGGCGGTCTAGGCACGGTCTGATCAACGCGGATCAAGGCATATTGAGACGACGGCGTTCGCTGCGGGCCCTGTGCACCGGGGCGCAGCAGGGATCACCACGAAGAACACGAAGGGGCACGAAGGGATCTTCGTGCCCCTTCGTGGTCCACCCCCCGCGACTGGCCCCGTGGCGCACCGTTTGCTCACCTGACCTAGCCTCGCACGTGTCGTTGGACGCCGATCAGCCGACCGGTTAAGAATCTCAACTCTCGGCGGTGAAGCGCCGTTGAAAACGCCCCCCGGAACCTCCTGGAGTGAAACGCCCTGTCATGCCCGGTTTGAATGCTGAAAAAGTCGTCGTCCCGCTCGACCACTCCGAGATCGCCTGGAAGGCTCTCGATCGCGCTATTGAGATAGCCGGCGAGGAGGGCAAGGTGCACGTGGTGCACGTCCTGCCGCCACTGATGGCGATGGAACCGGGCGTCGTCTACGGCACGATCACCGACGAATCCCGCGTGACCTCCAGCGAGCAGTACCTGCGGGAGGAACTCGCCAGACACAATCACAGCGGCGTGACCCTGAAGGTGTTCATCGGCGATGCCGGTCGCGAGATCACCGACTATGCCAAGCGGGAGTCGGCCGACCTGATCGTCATCCCGTCGCACGGCCGAGGTTTCGTCAAACACCTGCTGTTGGGCTCGGTCGCCGAACGGGTTGTCCGGCTCGCGAGCTGCCCGGTGCTCGTGCTCCGCCCCTGATCGACCACCCAACGAACCGTCGCCCGCTCATTGAATCATCGCCCGCATCAGGTCGAAAGACGAGACGAAGCCGACCAGTTTTCCGTCTTCGGTCACCGGCAAATGGTGCACCCGCTCGCGGATCATCAGCTCGGCAGCCTGTTGGAGCGACATCCCCGGCGAGGCCTCCACCAGCACCTCGCTCATGATGTTGCGGACCGGGTCGGTACCGGCCTGTTGTTGCACCAGGTCGACCGCCCAAAGGCAATCGTCGTAGTGCGGATAGTCGCTCTTGAGAACCTTGGTGATCGCCCGAATCAAGACGACCAAGTCGGTCGCGGTCACGATCCCGACGCAGTGGCCGTCATCGACCACCGGCAACGCGGAGATCTTCTTATCAAACATCAGGTCCAGTGCCGTGCCGACCGTCGTCGTCGGGCCCACGCGAACAGGCCCGCGCGTCATCATTTGATCGAGGGTGGTGTCAGGGGGTGACGGATGGTTCATCTCGGTCTACCTGGGATATTTCGGTCTTCCTGGGATTGCGCTCCGCGGTCGATGGGCCGGGGACTGTACGGCAAAACCTATGCCTTGTGGCTCCAGGATCAGCAAATTCGTGGCAACGGCGCCCCCGACGGCTCGTCGACCGGTTGTGCCCCGCCAAGCATCCGCTCGATCAATACCGGGTCCGTTCTCCGCTTCACCACCGCCCTCTCCAACTCCGCCTCAATCCCGTGCCGAAGCAGTCCATGCGTTTGGCACACTCGCCGCACCCCGTCGAACTCGATCTCCGCCCGGCCGAACGGCTCGGACCGCTCCAGCCAGCGAACCACGCCTCCCGGGACTCCCAAACACATGGCGTTGATCTCTCAAAAGTCGTGGCTGCCTCAACGTCCGTCGCTCTCAAAGTCGCCCGCGGTCCACGTTCCGACGACGTCGCGTTGTCCGTCGAGTCCTCACGCGAGGATACCCCTGCAGTTTAGCCGTTGTTGACACCGCTCGTTGGCGATGGCAAGCTTTTCCGGAGGCGGGATCCAACGCCTTCTCCCCTAATCCGAGACCGGCGTCATGAGCCAATCCACGCCTCCAGACTTTCCGCCTCCGAACTTTCCTCCTTCAGATGCTCCCCGGGACAACCCCTGGGGTTCGGTTGATACCGCGAGCGGCTCCCAGGCTTCAAGAGCTGGTCGTCATGCGATACGGGGTTGGTTGCTTCTGTTGGGATCGATTGCGGCGGTCGTCTTGGTGATCTGCTCGGGCGTCGGATTCATTGGCTATCGGTCGCTCAGTCAGTTCGCGGAGCCGGAGCCTCCCGCTTCCCTCTCGCAGCGTCAAGCTTCCTACGGCGCGGATCTGCAACGGTTCAATGACCACTTGGCCGGTGCCCACCGATCGATGACGGCGCCGCGTGAGGGCGAACCGGCAACCGACGGGGCGACGAAGGACCGCCCGAGGCATCCGCGAGAACAAGAAGTCAGACTTTGGTTTGAGCAAGTGGTAAGCGGTTACCTCGACAACAGGGCCTCGGTTCCCACCAGCAAACCGATGTTTATGGAAGCGTGTCGGGCCAGTCACGTGGGGCAAGACATGTCGTTGCGGAGTCGGATGAATCGATGGAAGCCGATGCAGAATCGACATGGATGACCGATAGCATCGCTCGGGAACGGGGTGAATGGGTCGTACGGGACCGTGTTGACGCGGGCTTGGGAACTCGCGACGAACCGCGCTGGGACATGGTCGTCACGGGGATGCGGTCGGCGGCTGCGACATCGCTCGATCGGAAAGCGATCGAGCGACTGGAACATCGACAACCGTCGAGCGAAGTGGACGGTGACGCGGAATGGCATGCCCGTTCCGAAGCGAACCGGTTTGACGCGGTCGTCGCTCGCCTCGCTGAAACGCGGGGTGATACGGCCGTGGCCGAGGAGCACCTGCGGCGGCGGGTTGAACGGGAACAAGACCCTGACAGCTACACTCAAATGCCGGTCAAGCGTGACTTGATTCGGTTCCTGTGCCGCCAGGGCCAGTTCGAAGCGGCGCGTGTGGAGCTCGATTCAGATCCAATCAGCGAGCCAGCCTCTGGCTCCGTTTCGCTGGTCGCCGAAGTCTTGTTGGCTCAACGTGATTGGAATGAGCTGGACGCGGTATTGGAACGGGCGGATGCGGAGCAAGTCGGACAGTGGTTGGTTGAACCGTTCGTTCAGCAGGTCTTGGCCGACCACCCGGACGTCCGCGAACGCTTGCTCCAGCAGTATCCAGCTCGCGTTTCGGAAGCGGTGCACCGAATCGCACCAATCACACTATTGTTGGCGGCCGAGCCCGAGCTTTCGAGGGAGGAATTGACGTCCGCGTGGCGATCGTCCGTTGGAGACGAGGTGACGGTGGAACCGCTGGAGATCGGCACCCGCGAACCTGCCTGGCTCCTCTCGCTGACGCCGCCGGCAGAGCGGTTTTTGGTGTCCGCTCGCAAGGCGACCTACAGCAACCGCCACACCCCCCTGAATCCCCGCGCCGAGGCGACACTGGACCAGTGCCACTGGACGATCGATGTGACGCCGCTGGGCGACGCCACCAAGCTAAGTCGCCAAGCGTGGCAGGTCTTGGAATCGCTGTCCGGAATCTCCAACATCCGCCAGTCCGCCAGAGCGTGCTACGTCTCTGCCCACGAGCCGATGTTGTGGGTCGCAGCAAGTGGCGAGGCGCTGGCAGAGCAACTTCGCTGGGTTGACCGCGTACCGGTGGGTTCCCACATGTGGTCAGGGATTTATATGGACTCCAGTGAACCGTCCAAGGATATGTCTCGCCTCGCCGATCAACAGCCTTCTTGGAGCGCCATGCGCCATCAGTGGGCCAGCGCGTTGGAGGCAGCTGGGGGAAGCTTGATGGCCAACGCCGAGATCCGTTTCGGCGGCGTCGTCGAATCCGTTGGCTGTGAAGTCGTCGACTTCGATCGAGAAACCGGGGAGGCAACCGTACGGATCACCGGTGGCAGCAAATTGGTCCAATGGCTCTCGCCTGGACGCGTTTGCCGAATCGGAGTGATGAACTTGAGTCGCCAATAGCGGTGTGCGAAATTGGCGAGCAAGCGCACGTAGATCGGACCTTTTGGGGGCGCGAAGAAACCGCCCACGGCAACACAGACCGGATGCGTCGCCCGGCCTCCGAAGCCGGCGTCCTGCGCGTTGACGTTTTGCGACTCCGGTTGCGTTCCCCTCCCACTTGGCTTGCTTCGAAAAACCGATTTTCAGGAAAGTGACGCGGTGACGTCGTCCAAGATCGCCTGCTCTTCCGCGGACGTTTTTCCGATTCCCAGAAAGCCGCCCGACGCATTGGCGACCCATTTCGCGTGCTTGACGATCTCTTCGGAGAACCGCGCGCTCGTGGCATCGTTGAGCGTTTTCCCGGCGACCGAGGCGTAATGCTTCCAGGTCGTCCAGAGCGATCGGGGAGGATGTGATTCCAACCACCCCTGAAGGACCTCGTGCGCCACCGCCCCAGGCTCGATTCCCCGTTCCGCGGCCGCCTTCATCACGGCCTCTTTTTCGGCGTCGGTCACGTTGCCGTCCGCCCAGGCGACAAAAACGCTCGGCACGAGGGTCATCGCCACCAACGTCTCCGGTCCGATCCCAGCGTCAAGCAACTCATCGATCAACGTCTGATCATCGATCCCGGTCGCCGCCGTGATCGCCTTACGGGATTCCTCCCGCTCCATCGATTTGCGCAAGTTTTCCCGCAATTTTTCATCGACGCGGTGAAAGAACTCATCTTCCAACGCACGTTCACGTTTTGAAAAGGGATCGACGTCGAACATCTTGTTGTCAACTTCTCCGTAACGTTGAAGGGAGCCGGCGGGTGTTGAAGGGACCCCGCCGGAACAACCCCGGCTCTGCTGATGCATCACCCGAGACAGCGCTCGTCCCGAGACAGCAATCAACGTACCACGGTGGCCTTGGAAAGTCAGCTACGCCACCCGATGATTTCGTCTCGCCCGAGGCGGCGCCAAGGGAACTCGTGCTACCATAAAGCTCATGCGGATCCCTTCCACTGACCGTCGCGGCAGCACCGGAGCCAACATGACGCCGATGATCGACGTCGTGTTTCTGTTGATCATTTTTTTCCTGGTTTCCAGCCACCTGGCGCGCCAAGAAACGCAGTTGCCGCTCGAACTGCCCGCCGCAACCACCTCGGGGGCCCCTGACCCCGAACGGGGCGTGCTGACGATCAGTGTCGATCCCGAACATCGCTGGCGGGCCGGTGGGAACGTGGTCACCGAAACGACGCTCCGCCAGATCCTGGACGACCATGCCGATCGGGATGGCGAGTCCGCGGCCGTGCGAATTCGGACCGATCGAAGTGTGCCTTATCGTCACGTCGCGCCGATCCTGACGGCCGCCGCGCGGGCCGGGATCGTCGACGTTTCGATCTCGGTCTTGCGGGAGGAACCGTGATGCGTTCTCCCTGCGTGACTCGGACCGCCGCACCGCTGGAGGTGAAGTTGACGCCGATGATCGATGTCGTCTTCCTGCTGCTGATCTTCTTTGTCTGGACCAGCAGCTTCACCCTCCCCGAGTTTGACCTGCCCAGCTCCCTCGCCGAGTTGCCCGCCGGGGCCTCGGAATCGGTCGCCGAAGATCCCCCGACAGCGGAGATTTACGACGAGATCGTGATCCGCTTGATATTCGACAACGGCACCGTCGTCCGGCAACTCAATGGTCAAGTGGTTGACGGGGACGACGAGCTTCAGCGGCGGATTGGCGAGATTCTCGCATTGGACGTGCAACCACCGGTGATTGTCGATCCCGATGACGAGGTCATCATGCAGGTTGCGATCGGTGCCTACGACGCCGCCCGAGCCGCCGGGGCCGACCGCGTGCTGTTCGCCGCTGGTGACGACTTGCCGGGGCCGACCAATGAATGAATCCAACCCATGAATCGACACGTTTGGATTTCGATCGTCTTGTTCCTCGCCGCCGGATTGTTTCCCCCCGGGGCGGTTGCCGCATCGCCCTGGCATCCCGGCGTGGGACGCACCACCAGTGATCGCCGCGCCGACCTGCTCGCCGCGCTGGTCGCTCAGCGACGCTTCGACGAGGCAGCGGCATGGTGTGAGGCGGCGGGGGAACGAGTGGCGCCGAGCAGCGACCAGGCCGCGTGGTGGGCGATTCAACGATGCCGGGTCGAAACGGCGCGGCGGATGGACGGCGAGGATTTCGATGACGCGGCGGTCGACCAAGCTCAACAGGAGATTCGGCAGTTGCTCCAGGACTACGAGGATCATTCCCGACGCCTGTTCCTGCTTGCCGAACTTCGTACCGTTGAGTACCAGGCCGCTCGGCACGACGTGATCGTTGCGGCCATCACCCCCAACGGTTCCCCGAAACTCGAAGGAGATGTCACGCCCGAAGCCGACGTTGAACCGGAAGGTGACAATCAGTTCAAGGATGCTGCGGACCGGGCGGCGCCACGGATCGCACGGCTCTCGGCCGAGGTCGATCGGTTGGCCGCGACCGTCAGCGAAACACGGATCGAACTCGGTCACCGCCGCTCGGACACTTCCGAGACCGACTTGGCCGCTGACCTGTTGCAACTCGAACAACGACTGCTGGTGCGGGGCGTTGAAGTCGCCTTGCTCGGATCCGAACTCTTCCCCGCAGGGAGCGACGATCATGTCGCCGCCGCGTCGGCCGCCGAAGGGGCCGCCGCCGCAGCGATCGGGCGGCTCCCCCCCGGCTCCACGGCGCGACCGGACCTTCAGCGGCTTTGGGCCCTGGCCACGCTTCGCAGCGGTGACCCAGTCCAAGCCGACGAGCGGTTGAAGCCCCTGCTCTCCGAACCCTCCCGCCCACCGGCGCCCCGTGTTCAGGCTGTCGCTGTGCTGATTGATCTGGCGCTGAACCGACGCGACGACGCGGTGAACCGCGTTCGCGAGTATTACGGGAACTCCCCGAGCGACGCGCCTCGGTCGTTGGAGATGGATCTGGCCGCGCTGCGGCTCCGCCTGGCCTCGGACGACGAATCGTTCACCAGCATCGGTGGATGGATCGATCTGATCGAGCAACGGCACGGACCCTATGCCCGCCGTCGGGCCGAAGCGATCGCGCTCGCCGAGCTTGAATCCGACGCCGGCCAATCCGAAGCGGACCCAGAGAGTCCCTCGGCGGCGGCCGACACGTCGATCGTCGCTGCCCAAGGCCGCGATTGGCTCCGCCGCGGCAATCCACGCCGCGGTGGAAACCTGCTCGCAGCCGCTGCACGGCGTGAAGCCGATCCGGACGCCGCGATCCAGAGGGCCAGCGAAGCGGCCGCCGCGTTCGTTTCCGCCGAAGAATTTTCCCGCGCCGCAGCGGTGCTCGCGGAAACGGCCCAGCAGCAACCGGAGGCGGCCGAGGCGGCGGCGGCCCATCTGCAAGCCGCCGTCCTCTCCGCCCGTCGCCAGGCGGCTGAGCGGGACGAGATCGAAGCACAGCTTCGCACCACCATCGACTCGTGGCCGGAAAGCGAGGCGGCGGAGTCGGCCCGCCTTTGGCTCGCCCAACTGCTGGTCGGCAACGGCCAGGACGTCGCGGCCGCCGAAGTGCTCACCTCCCGACCGACCGACCAGCTGACCGGCTCCCGATGGCAGCAGGCGGTCGACCAGTGGCGCGCCGCCTACCGCTCCACCGCGGTCGATGCCGAAGCAGCCGTCGGTGAACGATTCCTTCAAGCAGTCGGACCACACTTGGATCACGAGAAGTTTGGACCACGCTGGCTCGCCGCGGCCACCCCACTCGTCGACCGCGACACGCTCGGCCAGCTCCCTCCCCTTGATGGCGACACTGCCGACGACCCCTTCATCCGAGCCCTGGATACGTTTCGGAGAAGCGGCACCCAGGCGACTCCGCTGCAACAACCACCACGCGAACGAGCGAGCGAGGCGCGGTGGCGTCTGATGCGGGATGCACGCGCCGACCCCAGTCTCCGTACAACCGTCGCAAAGCTTTTGGAGGGATGGCCTCCGACAGCGCCGTCCGATCCGACCCGGGAACCGGCCCACCGCGAAACGCCTGGCAACAGTGGCGGCGAAGCAACAGCGGAGCTGGAGGCCCAGACCGACCGCGCGGAGCGACTCGTGTGGCTCGGCCGCATCGATGATGCTCTGGACGCCTACCGCGAAGCCGCCGATCGGTCGGATTCCCCAGGAACCGTTCTCCGTGATGCGGCCGAGGTCCTCGCCGGCAGCGGAACAGCCGAAACAAAGACCGCCGCGATCGTCTTGTGGGAGGAACTGGCCGATGGCATGCCCAAGGGACGCGAGCGATGGCATGAGGCCAAACTCGCCGTCTGCCAGTTGCTACAGCAATCCGGGAACGGCAAGGAAGCGAGCCGGCGTGCCCAATATGTCCTGCTGACCAACCCTCCCGAATCGCCGGCTGTCCGCCAGCGGTACGAGCAGTTCACGACCAACGACGAATAAAAGCCTCTCAGGGAACCGGCATATTCCCCGCTCATTGCTTAGTTCCGACCGTACCACCGGACGCGGAAAGGTGACCCACTTGCCCCGCTTCGTCATTCTGCACCACCAAGTCCCTGCGGACGATGCCCGAGCTGCGGTCCCCGAAGACCGCCGTGCCCAGCCGCTGGGCTCCCATTTCGACTGGATGTTCGACGCGGGAGACCATTTGAAGACTTGGGCGACCGAGATCACGCCGTCACTCGAATTGCCCTTTGAAATCGATGCCTTCGCCCTGGCCGATCACCGCCGGGCGTATCTTGATTACGAAGGGGAGATCTCCGGAGGACGCGGCTGGGTGCGGCAGATCGTGCGCGGCACTTACGAAACCACGGCGCAAACCGAATCTGGTTGGTCCGGTCAGCTGTGGTGGAGCGACGCGGGGGATGAACGAACCGCAGCCTGGTCGCTCTACCGGAGATGCTTGGCTGATTCGGACGACGATCTGGCACGAGCCGCTTGGCGGTTGCGGTTATCGCCCTGGCGGTAAGAGACGAAGCGGTGCACCGGTCCCTGAGGGTCGAAGGATTGCCGCGCGTGTTCACCCGTGTTTCCAGCCAACACGAGATGTCCGTTGTGAAGCTGAACCGACTCGACGACCACGGGCGTGCGAACATATTCGGGGCGCTCACTGGGGATTTTCAGCAAGGCGACGGGCCCACTGTCGGTCCGATCCCATTGGACATCAATCTCCCCCTTGGCCAGCTCCTGGGTGATGCGTTTCTGAAACTGCTCCAAGGGGATGGGCAGGGCGCCGGCACGCAGCTTGGAAATGCGAATCGCGAGCACGTTCGGTTGCTCGGTCAACTCGACCTCAACCTCACAGGAGATCACCGTATCCATCTTGTCTTTCTGGTATCGCGCAGCGGCGAACACCTTGCCGTCTTCGATCAGGATCCGCGGCTCGCGGCCGCCGCTGTGGAGCAGCCTGGGCAGGGTCTTCGGCACCTCCTCGGCGAGCCAGGCATTGATCTCCTCGTCACTGAACGCGGCGCTCCAGGCCCCATGCTCGGCGGCGTCCGCTTTCAACTTCTCGACATCAGCCCGCAAACGACCTCTCGCCGCCTCAGCATCGGCGGGGCTTTCATTGGCAGCGCGGAGATAAAAATCGGGCACGTACCGCGTTTGCCGGACCGCCCACCAGGAGGCGAAGGCAAACACTGCGGCACAACCCGCCAGCCCCCATCCGATCCGCTTCAACCATCGTGCCATACCAATCGTCTCGCAGCACTGTGTTATCGATTAAAAACGCAAAGGTTGCGGTAACCATTCCCGCATCCACGCCGCCATTCCACCGGTCGCCTCCTCACCGGCGCCCGACTCAGGC
>CAYWXT010000180.1:0-11763 GCA_964462125.1 uncultured Pirellulaceae bacterium
GCGATCGCCAAACGCCCGGATGTACTGCTGTGTGACGAACCTACCGGGGCGCTCGACGTCAAGACGGGAATCGTCGTTCTCGAAGCGCTCGCCCGCGTGAACCGAGAATTGGGGACCTTGACCGTGGTGATCACCCATAACGCCACGATCGCCGAGATGGCCGATCGCGTCGTTCACATGTCGGGCGGGGAGATTGCCAGCGTTGAGCGGAATGAAATCAAGAAACCTGCCGCTGAATTGGTGTGGTAGCCGACCGGCAGTTGGTTCGCGATTTGCGGGTGACCTCTCCCGGATGCCGGATCGCTACAATGCAGCCCGCACACTGACCCGCCCCAAGGAGAAACAGGATGGACAACCCCGATCAACTGAATCGTCCCTGGCTTGTTGCTGTTTGGCCGGGGATGGGGAATGTTGCCATCAGTGCCGGGTATTATCTGATGGCTAAATTGGGCATGACCGGCCTGGCGGAATACGGCGATGACGACCTGTTCGACATCGACCACATCGAAGTCCGTGGCGGTGTGTTGCAACGGACACGCATGCCGCGAAACCGCTTTTTTTCTTGGACCGACCCGAGTCATGAGCATGACTTGCTGGTGTTCATCGGAGAGGCCCAGCCGCCGGTGGGGAAATACCTGTTTTGCCGCAAGCTGATCGAGCAGGCCGAGTCCTTTGGAGTGGAACGGGTCTTCACCTTCGCGGCCATGGCGACCCAGATGCGGCCCGATCAACCCTCCCGCGTCTTTTGCGCCGCCACCGATTCACCGACCCTGGAATCCTTGAATCAGGAGCAGTTGCAAACGCTCGACGACGGCCATATCGGAGGGCTTAATGGAGTTTTGCTCGGGGCGGCTGCCGACCGCGGACTTCCAGGGGCCTGCTTGTTGGGTGAAATCCCTCACGTCTTCGCCCAGCTTCCCTACCCGAAAGGCTCGCTGGCGGTGCTCAAGGCGTTCATCAAAATCGCGGAAATCGACTTGGATCTCGATGAATTGGCAAAACAGGCCGCCGCGACCGACGAGCAGCTCTCCGCCTTGATCGCCAAGATGGAGGCGGCGGTACGCGAGCAATCGGGCGATGAAGAAGAATCGTTCCTGCCCGAACCGGAGGAGGAAAAAGGGCTCGATCCCGACGACGAGGCGCGGATCGAAGAACTATTTCGCCAAGCGGAGCAGGACCAATCGCGGGCGTTCGAACTGAAACAAGAACTCGATCGACTCCAAGTCTTCACCGACTACGAGGATCGCTTCCTCGATTTGTTCAAGAACCGCTGAGCTCCGTCCTTGACATGCTCGCCCGCGCCGCGGCGGCTCGCTCCCGTTCAACCCGCACGCGTTCCGGGATCGCGGTCCGGCGCGGCAACGTCGCTCGGCCCACCGCCAGTACATGCACCAGCAACAGCGCCGCGGCGGTCAGTACCATCAACGATTGCTGGGTCGCCGAGACGTTGCCATCGGTCGCCTCCGCCAACGTCCAGACCCAATTGGTCGCCTGCCACGCCGAATAGGCATACGGCTGATAGTCGTTGTAGTGCAGCCCCATCGAATAAGGAATCAGCGCGGCCAGGACCGCAATCGCGACCAAGGCCGCCAAGCCGACTTCGACGCGGGCGTTGTTGTTCACGCGCACCAGCGCCACCACCCAGCGGACCGCGACGAAAAAACCGATCAAGTAGCTGGGCACCAACAAGAACATCGGGTCGAGCCGTTCAAGCCAGCGAATCCCGCCGCCGGCCGCGAACCCGCCCCCGCGCAGATATTCCGCCCCAAGGTAGCCTGCCAACGCCACCATGACCGCCCCAACACAAGCAAACACCAACCCCGTCGCCGGGCCGGGGGTTAGAAACGTGAACAGCATCCGGGCAGCGAAACTGCTCGGTAATTCCCGGCGGATGCGCGGCGTTATCGCAGGCGACTCGGCGGCGAACAAACCGCCGGTGACGGTCCAAAGGACCGCCAAAACGATCAGCGTGGGCAGGAAAAAAGACTCCGAGTTTTCGCCAAATGCGGCCACGGCATAGCCGATCAAGCCGACCGAAACGGCGGTCAACAACAGCAACGACATCCGAAGACCGGTGGAGCGGTTTTCACTCTCGGGAGTCAACTGCGCGGCGGTTGCCGTCAGCAACAGATGGCCAAAGGTCAACGCGTGGAGCAGGACAAAGACCACCAGGTATACCGTCAACTCGGTTTCCAAGGGATTCCCGTAGTGGATCATCGTGATGACCAGGGCCCCGACCAAATACTCGACCATCATCAATGGAAACAACACCGTCAGCAGCGTCCCGATGCGGCCGCCGCGGCTACGGGCCAAGGGAGCGAAAAACAGGGAGTAGATCGTCATCGTCACCCCCACCACGGCCAAAATCCCCAGCATCAACAGAGTCGTCGGCAGGTCGACCCCCCGCAGCGTGTAGGCGTAGGCGACACAGGGAAACAGGGCGATGAAATACAGCAGCATCTGCAGCATCGCGCTGGCGAGCTTGCCCAACACGATCTGCCGAGGACTCAGCGCCGTGATCGACAGCAATTCCAGGGTCCCGTCGTCGATCTCCGCTTCCATCGATCGGTACGCGGCCAACGGAACGACCAACAGCATCGGGACGGCAAGCAGGACGTAATAGCCGACCAACATTCGCGGGGCCGATGGTGAGGTGTAGATCTGCGGCATCAGCGACAGACTGCCGATCACGGTCCACCCCAATGCGGCCACCAGCAGCATGGAGAAGGTCACGATGAATTGACGACTCTTGAGCGCCTGGCGGGTCTCCTTCACCAAGATCGGATTGACTGCGTCGCCGAACCGTTCGCACCACTGATCGATCTGGTCCATCCAGCGAGCGGCGGCAAAGCGGCTCACCACGGCCTCTTGCTCACCCAACCGCGGAGCTTCGGCCGAGCCGCTCATTGCACCAACCCCGCGGTCACTTGCAAAAAGACATCCTCGAGACTTTTCTTGTGCGAGGCGACTTCGGCGACCTGGAATCCTTGCCCGACCAGCCATGACACCAAGCCGGCCTGATCGTGGAGGTCACCGGAGAAGGCAAACCTTACCAGCTGGCCGTCGAGGATCAGCGTGTCAACATCATCCCGCTGCCGCAGTAGGGCGGCCGCCGCCTCCGATCGATCGAGCACGCGGACCGTCAGCTCCCGGTGTTGTTTCTGCGCTCGTTGAATCTCCTCCACACTGCCGGTCGCCAACAGTTTCCCGCATTCGATGATTCCAACGGCGTCACACATTTCGGACAACTCGGTCAGAATGTGACTGCTGATCAATACAGTCTTCCCGCGGTCCGCGAGATCGCGGATCATGCGGCGAAGTTCAATCCGAGCACGGGGGTCCAAACCAGCAGCCGGCTCGTCCAAGACCAGCACAGACGGATCGTGGATCAACGCCCGACCCAAACAGAGACGCTGCTTCATCCCTTTACTCAATCCCCGAATCGGCTTGTCCGACAGCCGATCGGTTCCGGTGAACGCCAGGACCCAGTTCAGACGGCGGTGGCGGTCCCGCCCCACCAGTCCGTAAGCGCGGGCGAAGAAGTCCAAGTACTCTCGGCAATTGACGTCGCGGTAGGTCCCGAAGGAATCGGGCATGAAGCCCAGCCGCGACCGTACGAACTCCGGATCATTGACGACCGAAAAACCGTCCACGAAGGCGTCTCCGTAGCTCGGCAAATCGAGCGTGGCCAAGATCCGCATCGATGTCGTCTTGCCCGCACCGTTGGGACCGATGTACCCGAAAACCTGCCCCCGGCCGACGCTGAAGGAGACGTCGTCGACCGCCCGCGTTTCACCAAAGTACCGGTGCAGACGCCGCAGTTCGATGCAGGTCGCTGCCTCGCAATGGACGCCACCTCGCTGAACCACTTCCTCATGCACAGCGTCTTCGATCATGGCATCGTTCCAAACACGAAGCGAATACTTTCAACGAGCTCTGCCGACTCGACGGCGACCACGTCAGGGCTGACCTCCGCCACCGCCACGAAGGTCGATTCGGGAAGCATCCCGTCGATCTGCAAATGACCCGTTAACCAATGTTCAAACACCCCGTCAGCGGCCTCCGGAGCCAGCCCCATCCGTGACGGCAGCAACTGCGCCCAGCCAGCCGGCCCGGAGCTATTGCTACGCGACTGCGACCGCGACCGCGACTGGCCCGTGACATCCACCAGCCGCGAGCGGGCATACAACCTGCCGAGCACGTTGGCCGCCGCCGGGGCGTCCAACTCCTGACAACGCACCTCGGTCGCCCCCTGGGCAACCGAGGGGACGGTCCAATAAACGCCGTCCCTGTCGCGGGCAATCAAATTCTCCAGCGGGAACCCGAGCGTGCTCGACACCCAAGCGTCGCCGTCCGGGTCATGAGATAAGCGAACCACCCCGACATCGCGGCGCGGCTGATGAAAGACGAACTGCCGCTGTTGGCGAGCGGCCAGGAACGAGGGCGAAAACCATTGCGGTGACTCCGCGATGGCTACCGTCCCGTGGATCTCCGGGCGTTCACCGCCGCCGCTCCGCCACCTTCTCTGGTCCGGTTCCCGCAACGTCAACACTTCAGCATGCTGCGGAAATTTCAACCCGTCGGAGGGGCGCAGCCCAGCGAAATAGGTGGCGCGGACCCGCTCCGCGGCATCCCCCGAAAAGCCATCGATCCAAGTCAATTGGCGAACCCTTGCCAGCGTCCCGAAACCATCCGATACGATCCCGTAGGTGAGCATCGTTGCGGTCGTCGCGACCGCCAGCAGCGGTGCGATTAAAAACATCAGGTAACCGCGGCCAACCCGAATCGTCTGGCGATACGCAACCGGCCCGACCAACACGACGAACGCCGTCAGCAATCCGATGAAAGTGTAAACCGGCGGTTCGGCAACCCCAGGGATCAACCACCGCCCAAAACGAGTGTCGCCCAATACCGGCTCGACGCCGCGGCGAAGGGTCAGCGATCGACGCTCGTCCGATTCCACAAGCCTGTCAGCCGCTGCCCAATCGCGACGGGCGACGCGGCCTCCCGGTCCGCGGCCCGGCAGCCCGATGACGCGCCCGCTCCCGACAGGGGCACCCCACACCGGTTCACCGCCCTCAAACGACTCCACCATCACCCCCGCCTCGATCAGTTCGAGACTGGCGGCATGATCATCGGCCCCGGGGATCACCAAGATCCCACCCAAAAAAAGCCAGTCCCGGATCGCTTCGAATTCCTCCGGTGAGACCTCGCGGAGCTTCGTGATCGATGCCGGACTGATCATGACCACGTCGTAGGCTTGATAGCCACGCCAGTCGGCGAGCTGTAGCGATCCCAACGGCACCGGAGTGCCGCTTCCCAGCGTCTCGCCCGCCGCCAGTTTCTCCTCGCTCTCGGGGTCGAAGATCGGAAGCAAACGGACCTCCGAATCGCGGTCGATCAAATAGTCGACCAGGCGGAATCTCCGTGGTATCGGCGAGCCGATTTCGTCGGCATAACCATCGAGTAACCGCCCATCCTCCAGCAGTTCCACGCGATAGCCATCGCCAATGGTTTCAGCCGGGATCCTCCGCTGAACCGTCAACCGGCGGTCCCCCTGGGCGACGGCGATCGGCAACTCGCCGACGATGCCATGGCTGACCGGAAGCGTGCCAGCGGGCAACGGCGTCAATCGCAAGACGAAACGCCCGTCGGCAGGAAAACCGGACGGAGCATCCAACTCCACCCGGCAACCCAAGTACCCGGCTTGAGGGAGGGGATCGATTGTGACCTGGGCTTGAAAGCTGGGCGCACCGCCGGTGACCGGCAGTTCCGTCGTCCGCCGCCCGCTGGAAAGCAATGGACTCGACCGCGAAGGGTTCCAACGTGATTGGGCCCCAGCGGTTGCCACGAACCAACACGGCAGCGAGAGTAAAACCACGATCCCGACCGCCAGGACCCTCCTCGCGGCGCAGGTTGCGATCGATTTTCTCACGCAAGTCACCTCGGGAAACCAACCGGGAGGCGCGCTCATGATGGACGCTCCCGCGGCGGCAGCAACTGCGGCGGCAGCCGATCCTCCGCAAATGGACTTCCCCAATCTGGATCGTCCGCACGCCGAATGACCAAGGCAGCGAACAGCCAGGCGATGAAAAACAAGAGGGCGAACAGGAGAAAACAGACCAACAAAAACCCCACCGCGACCTGGACCGCCAAGGCAAACGCCCCCCCTTGCCCCGCCGCCCGTGCCAGTGCGAACGCTACCGCACCAAATGTGATCAAAGCGAACAACGCACGGAAGGAGATCGGCGGCAGCAGGCGACTGCGGAGAATCGGCTCGACCGATGGTGTATTCACGACAATCTCAGAACTCGATCGTTGCCACGCGACGACGTTGCCACTCGACAAAGACCCAACAAACACCCAACGAAACGGACGATAAACCAGCCCATCATTCGAATCTGTCGCCAGTGTATCGGTCGAGGGGAGGCGATTGGCTCTATTGACGTTCACTTTCCCCCATTTTTATACTCCAAGTTTCCAACCAGGCCGCCCTTCCCGAAGCGCCGCTTCGAGGTAAACGGATTTCATGAAAAGCGAACGACGGCACGAACTCCAAGAAAACGAACTCGCCGCCTACCTGGGGCGGATCAATGCGGCGATCGAACCCTATGCCAAGCTGATCATGATCGCGATTGGGGGGGTCCTGCTGGCGGTGATCGCCCTGGGAGTCTATCAGGCTCGATCGTCGGAGGATCGAAGCGATTCCACCTTCCGGCTGATCCGGGCCGCCAAGGCCGGAAACGTCGAAGAACTCGCGCTGGTTGCCGAGCAATATCCCAACACCGCTGCCGCCGCCTGGGCCAGGCTGTACCAGGCGGACCACGACATGTCCCAAGGCATGATGGCGCTGTTCAGTAGCCGCAGCGAGGCGGAAGCCCTGTTCGAACAAGCGAGCGATAACTACCGCAAGGCGCTGGAGGGGACCGACGAGCCGGTGATCCGCTCCCGCGCCAACTTCGGGCTCGCCAGGATTGCCGAAGCCCTCGGTAAGACCGATGATGCAATCGGGCATTATGAACTGTCCGAGGCGGCGAATGAGTCCGATGCCATGGTCGAGAAAGCCCGAGAAAGGATCGAGTCGCTCTCCGAAGATCGCACTCAAGATTTTCTCGCCTGGTTCGGCGAACAGGACTTCGCCCCCGCCGACCCAGCCATGCCTCCCGCCCTCCCCGACGAAGACTCCCTCCCCGGGGCACCCGATGTCGACTTCCAAGATCTCGATTTCACCCCGCCTGGGCTTGATCCAACCACACCCACCGACGAACCCGAGCCCACCGACGAGCCTGAACCCACAGACGAGCCCGAACCCACGGACGAGCCCGAACCCACAGACGAGCCTGAGCCCACCGACGAGCCTGAGCCCACCGACGAACCTGAGCCGAAAGACGAGCCCGAACCCACGGACGAGGAGAACGTCGGGACCGCCGCCGATGGCGAGTCGGTTGACGAAGCTGGGGACGAGGTTGACGGCGATACGTGAGCTCCAGAGGGGACGGCCCGAACTTTCGTGACGACGCGGTTGGCGACGATGAGAATGCCTGCCCGGAGGTCACCCCAGGTGCCAAGGGAGAGCTCGTTCGCGAGACCGTCGTTCCGGAGGCTTCAGACGGCCAACGCATCGATCTGTTTCTGACCCACGTGTGTGACGGGTACAGCCGCTCGCAAATACGCCAGGCGGTGCAGGAGGAGGGCTGTGAGGTTGACCGGTGCGTGGTCCGGCCAAGTTACCGCATTCGGGCAGGACAGCAGATCCGGTTCCGATTGCCAGCTCCACCCAGTGACGACACGGTGCCGGAGAACATCCCCCTGGATATCTTGTTCGAGGACGATGGGATGGTCGTCGTCAACAAGCCTGCTGGGATGGTCGTGCATCCGGCCCGAGGGAATTGGACGGGAACGCTGACCAGCGCCCTGGCCTACCGGTTCCGATCCCTTTCCGACGTTGGGGGACCGACCCGTCCAGGGATCATCCACCGGCTCGACCGGGACACCAGCGGCGTGATCGTGGTCGCAAAAACAAACGCCGTTCACATGGACTTGGCCGACCAGTTCCACGACCGGGATGTGGAAAAGGAATACTTTGCGATCACGGCCGGACGGATCGACCACGACCGCGACCTGATCGAGGCGCCGATCGGGCGGCACCCCTACCAGCGTGACAAGCAGGCGATCCGCGCCGGGGACCGCACCAGCAGGCCGGCGTCAACGTTCTATGAAGTGATCGCCCGGCACGGCCGGTTCACCCAAGTGCACCTGCGGCCGAAAACGGGACGCACGCACCAGATCCGAGTGCATCTCACCCACATCGGCGCCCCGATCCTCTGCGACCGGCTCTACGCCGGCCATGCGGAACTGCACCGCTCCGCCCTGACCGGTCACGCGACCGGCTCGGACGACCCCGTCATTCTGCAGCGACAAGCCCTCCACGCACGACGGCTGACCTTCCGTCACCCTCAAACCGGCCAGCCGATGACCTTCGAGGCTCCCCTTCCAGCGGACCTGCAGGGAGTCATCGACCTGCTGGATTCTGGAATCGACGGCTGATCGTTTTGTTCGCATTTGCGCGATTGTTCCAAAGTTGACGGTCGTTTGGGCCGATAACGACTCATGTGACCGACTGGCTGCCTTGGCAGCGAGCCGACCTCGACCGGCATGGTTGACGGCCCCGTTCCCGTTTCCTACACTTGCCTCGCGGTTAAGTTGAAAGCGGCAAAGGGTTTACAACAATCGTCACCGGTTCGAATCGGGGCGGCAGGAGTCACGCGTGACCAAAAAAGACATCGTGCGAACGATCTCCGAAGAGGTCGGGCTGACTCAACAGCAGACAAAGGAAATTGTCCAAAGGACGTTTGACGCGATCATCGATTCTCTCGTGCGGGAAAATCGGATCGAGTTGCGGAACTTCGGCGTTTTCGAGGTCAAGCCGCGGGCGGCTCGCAAGGCGCGGAACCCACGGACCGGCCAACAGGTGAATGTTCCACGGAAGTACGTGGTGACCTTCAAGCCAGGCAAGCACATGGAGGCTCGCGTTCGGGAACTCGACGATTCGCCGGGTGATCCGGAGCTTCCCCCAGAGGCACCGGCCGGCTCGGATCCGTCCGAGGGACCGGATGCGTCCCCGCGGCCGATCGGCCGCTGGGACCAGCCGTAAAACCGAGATCGACCCACTGCACCGATTCAAGCGACTGGCCAAGGCCGGTCCAGACCGTTCACGGAGGAACGTTCGATGCGACGCCTGATGCAACTGACACTCCTGGCCGTCTGCCTGACCAGCACGGTTGGCTGCTTCGTACCGATCTACTCCGCCCGTCCCGAGCGGCGGGTGCAGCAGTTGCTTTTCACCTCGGAGGATCTGCGGTCGTTGGTCGACGAGTGGGAGCGGTTCTGGTTTCTCGACTCGCCCAGCCACATGACGCCGATCCGGACCCACGGCGGAATCTTCTAACGCCGCGAAACCCGCTGCGAGTTCCGCGACCAGGGCGTCACAGCGCTCGCCGACGGCGCGATCGTCCCCTAGACCTTGTCGGCGGAGGGGCACTCGAACCCAGGGCGGTACTCACGGGTGAGCAGCGCATTGGCCGCCTCATTGTTGGTGAAGCGTTCGGCCTTCGGATCGAATTCCAGGTACGGTCCGAGCGAAAGCGGAGTCTTGGCCAGATCGACTCCGTTGTCCCTCAAGTGCTGCACGGTGCGCTCCAGGGTCGCACCGTCGTCGTCGAGGCTACTGATCTTGCCAATGGCCTGAGCGATGTCGTCCGGCGACGCCTCGTTGTCTTCTCCCAGGTAATACGAAACGTTCCCCAGGTGGCTGACACCGGCGGAGTGGTGCCCGGTCAGGGCGTCGGCGTGCAGCGATCCGGTGTCGCGGGAGACGCAGGCGTCGAGGAAGTTGCCGAAGTGATCATCGTTGAGGTTGATCTTGCCGGCCTCCAGGTCGCCGTACTTCCCGTCCCGTGGCGTCCGGTGACTGAACTCGCGGATCACGTTCATGTCGCGGTCGTAAGCCACGCACCGGTTGTAGCTGGTTTGCACCAGGTAACCGTCGGCGCCGTAGAAGACGACACCAATTTTGTTGCCGCGGGTGGATTGGAACAGCTTGTTCAGTTCCGTATCGGCCGAATCGTCGACGCCCAAACCGCGGGTTTCAAAAACGATGCATTTGTCGCCGTAGTCGTAGATGGAGACCTCGGTGTTGGCGGTGTCTCCGGCGTCGACGTAGGAGGGATCGTTTCGTTCGGCTTTGTACCCCAACCGCCCGCCGTAGCTGATGATGGCTTGGGGATGGCGATCGACGCCCAGGCCCCAGCGGGCGATGTCGGTCTGGTGCGGCCCTTGGTTCCCCAGGTCACCGTTTCCGTAGTGCCGTTGCCAGTGCCAGTCGTAGTGGAATCTCGGCCGCGTCAGCTTGGGATCGGTGAAGGTCGCCGGACCGCTCCAAAGCTCGAAGTCGACCTGCGGCGGGATCGGATAGTCGCCCAAGGCGCCGATCGACTTGCGGCGTTTGTAGCAGAGTCCGCGTGCGAACTTGACTTCGCCGATACCACCTTCGGCCAAGAAGCTGACGGCGTCGATGCAGGCGGTGCTGCTGCGGCACTGCGTTCCGGTCTGGAACATCCGCCCATGTTTTTCCGCGGCGGCGACCAACGCTCGGCCCTCGTCGATGTTGTGACTGATCGGCTTTTCGATGTACACGTCCTTGCCCGCCTGCATCGCCCAGACGCCCATCAAGGCATGCCAATGGTTGGGCGTCGCACAGCTCATAATTTCGACGTCGTCATGGTCCAGCGCCTCGCGAACATCCTTCACGACCGCGGGGCGTTTGCCCTGCATCTTGGCGACCTGTTCGGCGCGGCGGTAACCGACGCTTTCGTCGATATCGATCAGCACCGCGATGTGGGTGCGGGGGTCACGGTGGAAGGCGTCCAAGTGCGAGCCGCCGCGGCCGTTGAGGCCCGCGACCGCCACGCCATACGTTTCATTCGGACTCTGAGCGTGGCCGATCCGGGTGGAAGCGGCGGCTACGGTGGCGGCGGACAGACCAAGGGTAAATTGGCGGCGATTCAGGCGGGGCATGCGAGGTGGGTCCTTCGAGGCAAGGTGTTTCGAATGAGTAATCGGGAATGAGAGACCAAGGGGGTCCGTGGACGCCGCGAACCCGAGGGGTCCGCAACCGTAACGATCGCATCCGCAGCCCAAGGTCACCCTTTTCCAAACCGTCATTATGCCACAAACCGTCCCGGCTCGCAGCCTTTCCCTGCCGAAGTTAATCCCAAACGGGGTGGATCGAAATTTGCTATCATTAGAGAATGCTCTGGCGGAGGCTTTGGCTCTGGCAGCAAATTTCTGACAGAGCGTAAAGTGCCGTGCCCCCCCGACCTTTACCCACCTGATGATCCCGCTTAGGGAAGCCGAGCCAATGATTGCGAACGCTCAACGGCCACCTGCAACCGCCCCCTCCCGCATCGCTTTCCTCCACGCCCTGGCAACACGAATCGCATCAGCAACACGAGTCGCGTCGACCATCGGGATCGCCGCACCAATGTCAGAACCCGTGTGGCGAACTACCAGCCGCCACGATCCGGAACACCGGGTCCGCGGCCTGTAACAGCTTCCCCATCAACCGCGGTGGGTAGTCCTCCTGCATGGCGATGAACTCCTCGACGAGCGCGGCGGCTTCGGGTGTGGTGTGCCCGGCCAGGGCGGCCTCGAGCCAGCGGCTCGGGAAGAAGATGTCGCCGGTGTCGCGGATCTCCCGCAACC
>CAYWXT010000181.1:0-11657 GCA_964462125.1 uncultured Pirellulaceae bacterium
TTGAGCGACGTGCTTGAGAACAGCGACACCGCAAAAACCTTGGCTACCGACTTGGGTGTTGACAAGGACGCGGAGTAGATCCGCCCTTCGACACCAACATGTAACTTCCAACCGCACCAGTTTTCTCACATCGGAGCAAACCTATGGCTAAAGCTCAAAACGAAGCGACCGGCGGCGGCGCCGTCGCCGAACTCTCATTGATCGACCAGATCCTCGATCAAACACGCGCCCTGGACGACAACGAACGGGAGCGAAACCAAACCTACATCGAGCAGTTTGTCCGCAAGGTTCTCGACGGCCAGACCACCATCAGCAAGGACGTGGTGACCACCATCTCCAGCTGGATCGCCGAACTCGATCACAAACTCTCCGTGCAGCTCAGCGAGGTCATGCACTGCGAGGAATTCCAGAAGCTGGAGGGCACCTGGCGGGGCCTTCATTACCTGACCCAAAACAGCGAAACAGGGACGACGCTGAAGATCCGCGTTTTGAACGTCAAGAAGTCCGAGCTGCAGAAGGACTTGGAAAAAGCGGTCGAATTTGACCAGAGCACGTTGTTCCGCAAGTGCTACGAGGAGGAGTACGGCCAACTCGGGGGCGAACCCTATGGGATGCTGGTCGGTGACTATCATTTCAGCCGAACCGCGGACGATGTCAACCTGGTCCGCTTGATCAGCAACGTCGCGGCCGCTGCCCACGCCCCGTTCATCGCCGGGGCGGACCCCAAGTTGTTCAACATGGACAACTTCACCGATTTGAGTGGACCGCGTGACCTGGCCAAGATCTTCCAAGGGGTCGAGTATGCCGGCTGGCGGAGCTTCCGCGAGAGTGAGGACAGCCGCTACGTGGCATTGACCCTGCCGAACGTCCTGGGACGTCTGCCCTACGGCGAAGAGTTCAAGAAGATCGAGGCATTCGATTTTGAAGAGCAAGTCGATGGGGGCCGCCACCAGCAGTATTTGTGGATGAACGCCGCCTGGGCCTACGCGACCCGCGTCACCGACGCCTTCGCCAAGCACGGCTGGTTCGCCCAGACGCGCGGCGTGGAAGGGGGCGGCAAGGTGGAGGGCCTGCCTGTCCACACCTTCCCCACCGATGATGGTGATGTGGCGATGAAGTGTCCCACCGAAATCGCGATCACCGATCGCCGTGAATTCGAACTGTCGAGCCTCGGCTTTCTGCCCTTGGTGCACTGCAAGAACACCGACTACGCGGCCTTCCTCGGTGCCCAAAGTTGCCAGAAGCCGAAGACGTACTTTGAGGATGACGCCAACGCCAATGCTGAGTTGTCGTCCAAGATCAACTACCTGATGTGCGTCAGCCGCTTCGCGCACTACTTGAAGGTCATGGCCCGTGACAAGATCGGGTCCACGATGGAGCGGGGCGACTGCCAAGAATGGCTCAACGACTGGATCAGCAACTACGTTTGCGACCCATCGACCGCCGGTGATGAAACGAAGGCCGAGCGCCCGCTGAGCGAGGCTCGGGTGGAGGTTGCTGAAGTTGCCGGCCGTCCAGGCTGGTACGAGGCCATCGCCTATCTCCGTCCGCATTTCCAAATGGAAACGCTCGGCGCCTCGATGCGGCTCGTCGCCGAAGTTCCCAAGCAGGGCTAGGGCCGGCCAGGACAACGTGTAACCGGATCGCAAGAGGTTGCCCTCGCGCTGGCATTTGCCCTGCGATCCGCGTTTCTCCTATCGATAACCATCACGAAACGACAAAAGGATAACGACCATGGCAGTTGACTATTTCTTGAAGATTGACGGGATCAAGGGTGAGTCCGAGGATGAAAAGCACAAGGAAGAAATCGAGATCATCGATTTTGAGTGGGGGGAGGAGCAGAGCCACAATTTCGCCCAGGGCGGCGGCGGTGGTGGCGGGAAGGTCAAGATGGCCAATTTCAAGTTCCGAACGTTCTTGAACAGCGCCTCGCCCGCCTTGATGCAGTCGTGTGCCGAAGGGAAGCACATCAAGGACGCCGTCTTCACCTGCCGCAAAGCAGGCGGCGGCCAGAAAGACTATTACAAGGTGACCATGGAGGATGTGATGGTCGCCTCCTGCCAGATCAGTGGCGGCAACGGCCAGGTCGAAGAGGGAGGCTACGTCGATGGCCACCCGATCGAAGTGATCTCGCTCAACTTCGGCAAGATCAAGTGGGAGTATCATCCCCAGAAGAACGATGGCTCGCTGAATTCGGCGAAGACCGGCGGCTATGACCTGAAGAAGAACATGCGGGTCTAGACTTGGCAGCTGCGAGTGGCGCGGGACGCAAAGTCGTTCCCCCGCCGCTTCGTTCATGACGACCCGCGGGTGAACGTTGCCCGCGGGTCGTTGCCGTTGGCGACCGTGCGACACACAAGAGACGAAACACGAGACACGAAGCGGGAGCCACCCCTTTGTCCCTATCCCCTCACGCGAAGCTGTTGCCGAGTGTCTTCGATCGGTTGGCCGATTTGAGCAGCGACGGCGTCAACAGCAATGAATGGTATGACCTCGACCGGCTGACCCAGGCCATTCGGCGGGATCTGGAAGATCTGTTCAACACACAGTGCACGCTGCCGGGATTGGTTGCCGATTTCCCGTTACTGGCGGAGTCGGTCGTGGGGTTCGGCGTTCCCGATCCGTCCACCTTCGCGCTCGACACCCCCAGCGGGCGCCGGCAGCTGGCGGCGGCTTTAGTCAATGTGATCAATACGTTCGAGCCCCGCTTGACCGATGTTCGGGTCGAATTGGGGGGTGATCGGGGTGAGAAACGACGCGAGCTTCGCTTTCGCATCGTTGCGAAGTTGGCCGTCGAGACAGCGCCCCAAATCATTTTTGAATCGAGACTGCACGTGCCCAGTGGGCAATTCAGCATCGGGGAAGAGTCGGAATGACGCAGACGCTATTTCAGTACTACGAGCGCGAACTTCAATACCAGCGCGAGCAGTCACGCGACTTCGCGGCCCGCTATCCTGCCGCTGCCGGACGCTTGCGGATGGATGCCACCGGCACCGGCGATCCGCATGTCGAACGAATCATCCAATCGGTCTCGCTGCTCGCCGCCCGAGTGCACAAGCGACTCGACGACGACTTGCCGGAAGTCACCGATGCCCTGCTGTCGATTCTGTATCCGCATTACCTGCGGCCGATCCCCTCGATGGCCATCGTGGCGTTGGAGGCGGATCCGGCCAATGTGCCGCCGGAAGGAATTGCCGTGCCCCGCGGCTTGCCGCTGCGAACCTCGGCGGTCGGCCAGCACGCGTGCCGCTACCGCACGACCCAGGCAACCCACTTGTGGCCAGTCGAAATCACCGATGTCGCCATGATGCAACCGCCCCTCGGTGATTGCCCCCCGGTGCCTGCGGGAACTGCGTCGGCGATTCGAATTCGACTGCGGCACCAGCAAGACCAACCGCTGGGTGACCTCCCGATGGAGACGTTGCGATTCCATCTCACCGGGCCGGAACCGATTGTCACCGGGCTTTACGAAGGGCTCGTCAACGAGTCCATCGAGGTCGCATTCTGCGGGCCAAGGGGGCCGATGCGGCAGCTGCCAGCCCGGCAGCTGCTCTCCGCCAGCGGCTTTGACCGCGATCAGGGAATGTTGCCCTATCCGGCCCAGTCGTTTGACGGTTATCGACTGTTGACCGAGCTGTTCTCCTTTCCCGACAAGTTCGCGTTTGTGGACCTGGGCGGATGGCCTGAGGTTCGGGACGGGCTGCACGCCTCGGAGCTTGAGGTTTGGATCTTCCTCGCCTCCCCCCACGACGAGATTGTCGGCGAGGTCCGCAAGGAACATCTGCGAATCGGCTGCACCCCGGTGGTGAACCTCTATCCGAAGATCTGTGAGCCGATCCAGTTCACCCGCCAACGGGATGAGTATCGCGTCGTCCCCGATGCGTCGCGACGGATGGGGAGTGAGGTTTACTCGGTCGAGCGTGTCGTCAGCGCTCGCGCCGGGGCCGGTCGGCACTGGCGCCCCTTCTTTGATCTCGGCCGCCGGGACGGATCCCCGGCAGCGTCGGGTTATTGGCACGCCGCGCGGCGCGACAGCCAGGCTGCTGGCGACCACGGGACCGAAGTTTACCTGCAGCTGGTCGATGAACACTTCGATCCTTGCTTGCCGACGACGGAAGTCGTGGCGGTCCATGCCATGTGCACCGACCGTGACATGCCCAATTTGCTGCGGCAACATGGCGATGCGGTGACCTGGCACGTCGACGCACCGATCCCGATCCGGGCCGTCCACTGTTTGAAACACCCCACACCGCCGCTGCGGCCCCCCGTGCGCCGCCATGCGCACTGGAACTTGATCAGCCACCTGGCGCTCGGCCATCGATTCTTGGAAGGCCCCGAAGGGCTGCAGGCCTTGCGTGAAATCCTGCGGCTCTACGATTTCTCCGATCCCAATTCGTACGATCCCCGCGGCGCCACCGCGCGGCAAATGATCGATGGCATTCTGGACATGCGACATCGCACCGTGACGCGGCAGGTCGGACCCGCGGCGGAAGGCTGCTTTGCGCGGGGGTCGCAGTTGACGATGGTGTTGAGTGAAGACAATTACGACTCCGTTGGCGTCTTTCTGTTCTCTTCCGTCTTGCAACGATTTCTCGGTCTAGCCAGCGGCATCAATTCATTCGTTGAGACCGTGGTCGAGACCAAACAGCGCGATGGTCTGCTCGCCCACTTTCCGCCGCACACCGGGGAGGAACCGCGACTGTGATCCCCGGTACCTCTTCGCCGACCGCCGGTGCCAACGCAGCTGTCTTTTCGGCAATCGCGGAGCCCGATGCCGATCAGTTGCGATTGCCGGTCGGGTCCGTAGCACGTGAGATCCTCGAACAGCCTTGGAAGTTTGACTTCTTTCAAGCGGTGCTGGTGTTGCAGCAGTTGGCGTCTCAGAACGACGGGAGCCCCGCGGCGCCGATCGGGCGGTTCTCCGTTCCGTCCGAGGAGGCGATGCGGTTCACCGTCCCGGACGGGTTGGCCTTTCCCAAGTCGACCATCCAGTCGGTGAGTTGGGATTTCGAATCCCGTCGGCCGACGGTCTGCGTCAACTTCATGGGGCTCACCGGCCCCTCCGGGATTCTGCCAAGGTCATACACGGAGCGCCTGCAGCAGATCGACTTCGGGGCCCGACACGAGAACCGGCACGCCCTTCGCGATTGGTTGGACACCTTCAACCATCGGCTGCTGTCGTTGTTCTTCGACGCCTGGTCAAAGTACCGTTATCCGGTTGCGATCCAGCGGCAGTCGATCGTTGCCCGGGGGCGTCAATCGCGGCCTGCCCTGATTCGGGTGGCGCTGGCATCGATCGGCGGTTTGGATCCCCAGACCGCCGCGGTCGGTTTGCCGCCGCCACGTGATCGGGAACCGGCCGGCTCGAGCTCCGGGGCGAGTCCCCCTGCCTTGGATCGTGACGAGTTGCTGGGACTTGCCGGCGTGCTTGCTCAGCGTCCGATGAACGTCTCGAACCTGCAGTCGGCGCTGCAGCGGTATCTCGGCGTGCCGGTCCGCATCCGGCAATTCCAAGGAGGATGGCTGGGACTCGAGCCGGAGTCGCAGTCGTCGCTGGGGATCGCCAACACCATCCTTGGAAGCGACGCCCTGGTGGGGGAAAGGATCTGGAGTCGCGGGCAGAAAATCCAGATCGAGGTGGGGCCCCTTTCGCCGGACGAATTTCAACGGTTCTTGCCGCCGACGGAAAGCAGCGGCGGCGGCGGCTACCGGCGGCTGGTCCAATGGGTCCGCCTCAGTGTGGGCTCGTCGATGGAGTTTGATCTCCGCCCGCTGCTGCGCGTGGAATCGGCGTTGGAGCTTGCCCTGACAGCGGGCAACAACGCGAATCGGTTGGGAATCGACAGCTGGCTCGGGACGCCACCCGATACTGCGGTGGCGGACGACGCGATATTCGCCGGGACGTAGCGCGTGTGGTGACACCTTCATGGTTTGGGAATATGTCGGTACTGGCCGCCGTTGTCCAATGCGATCTTTCGCATCCGGCTTTCGCCTTCGCGGCTGTGATAGCCGATCGTGTGCACAATGCAGATCGGCCCTGACTCGCCAAACAGGTTCTCGTAACGGTTTTCTTGACGCAGTTGCTGTTCGATCCGCTGGGGAAATTCGCCGTCGGAGAGCAAGAAGATGACATCGGGTCGGAGTTCGACCGCGAACCGCAGCGGCTCGTATGGTGCCCGCCCCTGATTCATCGAAATGCCCGTCGCCCAGCGGGCCAGGCGTTGCTTGTTCTCAGGCGTCGCAGAAACACTTCGAGGTTCGTCCTGGTTGGGGTCCGAGAGCCGCATGTAGTCGGGATCTTCATCAAAAAAGATGACGTAGAACCGTTGATCGGGTCGCAGCAGAGAGATGGAGCGTAGCAGCTCCGCCCGCGCCGGCTCAAAGGCAGACCCCATGCTGCCAGAGCTATCCACGAGGTATACGAAATGGCTTCCTCCCCCCTCCACGCCACAAAACTCCATCGTCGCCTCGGAGGCGGAGTCCGGCGATTGCAGGTTCGCCAAGGTGCCTGATGCGGCGGCGGATGAGTCAGTCAACGCGTCGGCCAACGCTGACGGTGCGGGGGGCGCGTTCGCGGCGGAGTCGATGGGAGGAGGAACCGTGATCTCTCCGACGGGACTGGTCTCCATCGTCGGCTCCACAGCCGTCTCCTCCGGCTGCTGCAATTCAGGCTCCGACGTTTCGATCGTGAACGTTTCCATCGGCTCCGGCGCTCTCTCCGCACTCGATGCGGCGAGTTGCACCTGGTCCCGAGGCGGATGTGTCGAAAGGGTCCATCCGGCCAACAGCAACAATAACAACAGATGAACGATGGCGCTGGCGAACCAAGCAGTCGGCTTGCGCCGCTTTCCGGAGGTTCGCCGCGATGGTGACCGACGCTGGTTACCAGCACGCTGGCCCGGCAGCTTGGGTCTCGGCTGCGAAGCGGAGCTCCGCCGGGATTTGGAATTTACCCGGGACTTGGCGCTCGTTTTTGTCTTTGCGACTCGTTCTGACCTCGGGTCCGCCTGTGCCCCCGACGCCACCTTCGCCTTGGGGCGGCTCTGCGGAGTCGCTTCCGAGGACGGCGTGGTCGGGTCGGTCGGATTTGACTTGGACTCGGACGCTGGGGCCGGCTTGGGCGTGTTGTCGGGGGCGGGCTTGCTGTCGAGTTTGCGCCTTGTTTTGGGAGTCGGGGAGGGCTTGTTGCGCGGACCAGCAGGAGTCGTTTCGGGTTCGCCTCCTCGTCCCCGAACGTGCCCCCAGCCCAAATAGCGCGCGACGAGGTCACTGTCGCACGTGGTGTGCGATTCCGAGAGGGTGGCTTGGAGCTGAGAACGGAGCGTTTGCAGTTCGGCGCGGAGCGTTTGCGGGTGGGAAATGGAGGCTTCGGTATTCGCCCGGCGCAGTCGTTGGAGGATCAGCTCCAGCTCCGATGCCCGGGCCTCCAAACGGGCGGCGACCGCTTCGCTACGGAGTCGGGCCAGTTCCAGTTCCAGTTCCAGCTCTCGCGCAAGATTCGGCGGGGCTTCGCGGCTTGCCGATGCGGTGCTGCATTGCGGCGATTCACTCCCCTCGTTGGAGCTGTGGACGTTTGGAGGTTGTGGCCGGCCAAGGGATGTGGCTGGCTGAGGTTCTTTGTTCGCCATGACGGGGCCCCAAGTGAGTGACGAAACGGAGCAGGACCTTATTGTGCCCGTCCGTATAGTGGGTGCAAGGGACGCATCGGCAGAGGGGGGCGAAGATTTTTTGAAAAGTTCGGATACTGAGAGCCTCACTGGAAACGGGGCAGCTGCCCGCCCCGGCGGCTCGTCCTGTCCCCTCTCGCCCGGCTTTGCGGGGAAGCGGGGTTGGGTGAAGGGGGCTCACTTTCGATCGACAACGAAAACGGAAAACGATTGCAGATGCCTGACGAGCAGGAAACCGAAGCGGCTGCTGAAGGGGCGGGGGAACCGACAGCATTTGCGCGGGCGGCGGCGAAGGTGAAGACGTTCCCCACCACCTCGGGCGTCTATTTGATGAAGGATGCTGCCGGGGTTGTGATTTACGTCGGCAAGGCAAAGAATCTGCGGAGCCGCGCCGGTAGCTATTTCCTGCGGGCGGCGTCGGAGGATCATCGCACGTCAGATTGGATCCGCGAGATCGCCGACATCGACTATGTGGACAGCGAGAGCGAGGTCGATGCGCTGTTGATGGAATCGCGGTTGGTCAAGGACATCCAGCCGCGGCACAACAAGGAGCTCAAGGACGACAAAACTTTTCCCTATCTGATGATCACCACGCGGGAGGAATTCCCGCGGGTTGAGATCACGCGGGAGCCGAAGCAGTCGGGGGTCAAATTGTACGGCCCCTTCCCCAGCGCCGGGGCGCTCCGCGGCGCGATCCAGGTGTTGCAGCGGATATTCAAGTTTCGCACCTGCGGTCTGGACATCCGCGAAGACGACGAGCGATGGAACTGGTTCCGTCCCTGCTTGCTCGCGAGCATCGACCAATGCTCGGCCCCCTGCAACCTGCGGATTTCGAAAGAGGCCTACCGGCGGGACATCAAGCGGTTGCAAACGTTTCTCGACGGCGGGAAGCAACGGGTGCTTCGGGAGATGAAAAACGAGATGCTCGCCGCCAGCCGATCGCTCGATTTCGAACGAGCCGCGACCTTGCGTGACGAAATCCAGATGCTGGAACGGCTGGAGGAACGCGGCGAACTGGAAACCCACGCCCAGCCGGAGGTCTTTTACGTCGACCCCAAGAAGGGGTTGACAGGACTCCGCAAGGTGCTCGCACTGGGCGACACCCCGAGGGTCATCGAAGGGGTCGACATCGCCCACCTCGGAGGTGGCGAGACCGTTGCCAGTGTGGTGCAGTTCATCGACGGTTTGCCCTTCAAGCCGGGCTACCGACGGTTCCGGATCCAAAGCGTCGACGGGGTCGATGACTATCGCAGCATCTACGAGGTCGTCTCACGGCGAATTCGCAAGCTCAGTGATCAGCAGGAGGCGTTTCCCGATATCCTGCTGATCGACGGCGGGAAGGGGCAGTTGAACGCGGCGATGGCCGCCTTTCGCGATCAACAGATCGATCCCCCCACCGTGATTTCTTTGGCGAAGCGGGACGAGGAAATCTATCGGCCAGGCGAATCGGAACCGCTCCGACTCAGCCGCAGCTCCTTCGCCCTGAGGCTGCTGCAGTATGTCCGGGACGAGTCGCATCGGTTCGCCCAGCACTACCACCATCTGCTGCGGTCCAAATCGACGCTGGATCGCTTACAATGAGGGAAACCCATTTGACTCGAGGAGGTTGATCCTAACACGTGCAAGACGAAAAACGATTCAAGGATGAGGCGGCGGAACGCAGCATCTTGGCGAGACTGATTCTTCCCGGACAGGTCGTTGAGGCGGACCCTCTGGAGGAACTCCACGGCTTGGCGATCACGGCCGGGACCAAGGTGGTGGGCGAGCTGACTCAGCGTCGCGAAACCCCCGACCATTCGACCTACCTGGGAAAAGGCAAGGTCGAGGAACTGCGGAACTTGGTCGATGGTCACCACGGCGACGTCGTGATCTTCGACAATGACCTAACGCCGGCGCAGGTCCGTAACCTGGAGAAAAAGACCAACGCCAAGGTCCTCGATCGGACCGAGCTGATCTTGGACATCTTTGCCGCCGGGGCGCGGACCCACGAGTCGCGATTGGCGGTCGAGCTGGCGCAGCTGGAGTATTCCCTGCCGCGGCTGAAACGGATGTGGACGCACCTCTCGCGTCAGGCGATGGGTGTCGGGATGCGCGGCCCCGGGGAAAAACAGCTGGAGGTCGACCGCCGCTTGGCGCAAAAGCGGATCCATGACCTGCGCGAGGAACTCGGCAAGGTTGAACGCCGACGGGAGCGGATGGTGGCGGCCCGCACCGAAGCGCCCACCGTGTCGCTGGTCGGCTACACCAACGCCGGCAAGAGCACGTTGATGAATGCCCTGACCACGGCGGACGTCAAGTCGGCGGACAAGTTGTTCGCCACGCTCGATACGCGAACGCGGCGCTGGCAACTGCCTGGCTGGGGAACGGTCCTGCTCAGCGACACAGTCGGGTTCATCCGGGATCTGCCCCACTCGTTGGTCGCCAGTTTTAAGTCGACGTTGGAGGAAACCAGGCAGGCTGATTTGTTGCTGCATGTCGCCGACGCCAGTAACCCCGCGGTCTTCGAACAGATCTCGTCGGTTTATCACGTGTTGGAAGAGCTGGGGATCGAGGCTAAGGATACCTTGTTGGTGTTGAACAAAGCCGATGCGGTCGGCTCGCCACAGGTGCTGAGCCGGATCCTCGACCGTTACCCGAACGCGGTTCCCGTCAGCGCCCGCGACGGGGAAGGGTTGCCGCCGTTGATCGAAGCGGTCGGCGAGGCGCTGGGACGTGAGTTCTTGAACCTGGAGGTCGAGGTCGATCACGCCGACGGCAAATTGCTCGCCTACCTGGCGGCGAAAGGAGAAGTCCTCTCCAAAGAATTTCGGGAGGACGCGATCCTTGTGCATGTCCGGATGCCGACCGCTGCCATGGGCAAGGTGCACCAGTCGGCGCGGTCGGTGCATCCAGCGGATTGGGCCGAGGAAGCCGAATGCGGGACCGACCGGCAAACCGGCGAAGTGGCATAAGGGCGCCTCATGCGATGGAAGCCCCAAGACGCGGTCGCCATCGTCACCGGTGCCAGCAGCGGCATCGGCCGAAGTCTGTGTGAATTGCTCCTCGCGCGCCGCGCAAACGTCGTCGCTGTCGCCCGGCGAGCGCAGCGGCTTGCCGAACTGGCGAACTCAGCCGGGCCCGGCCGAGTCATCCCCATCGCTGGCGACGTGACCGAAGAACCGATCCGGCGGGCGGTAGTCGAAGCCGCCGCCTCGATCCGCGGCGGCGAGATCGACCTGTTGGTCAACAACGCAGGGATCGGTGCGATCGGCCCCTTCGCCGAAGCGAGCGAACAACGGTTGCGGCAGATCATGGAGGTCAACTTTTTCGCCCCGGCCGAATTGATCCGGCTGTCCATCCCCTCCCTCCGCCGCGGACGAGCTCCGGTGATCTGCAATGTCAGCAGCGTTCTCGGCCACCGGGCGGTCCCCAACAAGAGCGAGTACTGCGCCAGCAAGTTCGCGCTGCACGGGCTGAGCGATTCCCTGCGGGCGGAATTGAAACCAGAGGGGATCCAGGTCACCCTGGTCAGTCCCAGTACGACCCAGAGTGAGTTCTTCAGCACCTTGGTGGAGACCGACTCGGGAGCCGAGTCAAACAGCCTGGGGAGTTGGACGCCCGAGCGGGTCGCCCGGGCAACGCTGGCCGCGATCAGCGCCCGCCGAGCCGAAGTGATCTTGAGCCTTGCCGGAAAGGCTTTGGTCTACGCCGACCGGCTCGCCCCACCCCTGATCAACGCGGTGCTGGCCAAATCGACACCACCACACTGAGCACCCCGTCCCGAAGTCCCGCTGACCGTGTTTCGACACTCGCGTGGACGCCTCCGTGTACTGGTTCAGCGGAACGACTAGTTTCCGTGGTCTGGAGTTAGCTATAGGGTGGTGGTGAATTTCCCGGAGTGCTACCCGCAGGGTCGACCTCCTGTCGTACAAATGCCGACAGGAGGTCGCTGAACAGCTCCCAGTCGTCGTACCGTCCGTCGGTGACGGACATTCCCTGAGCGATGCTTTG
>CAYWXT010000182.1:0-11624 GCA_964462125.1 uncultured Pirellulaceae bacterium
GCCGATCGACGCGCGGTGCCGCCGGGGCGTCGGCGAGGGCCGCCAGTGTTGCATTCTCACGCACCGTCGACCCCAGCAACAGTCCGGTTAGCTTGCGGTCCTCGGGAACCAAAGCCAGCCCCGCCCGGATCGCCCGTTGCACCGAACCGGGAGGAATCGGTCTGCCCGCGACCCGCACCTCACCGGCCACCGCCCGGCGAACCCCGAAGATCGTCTCCAGCAACTCGCTCCGGCCGGAACCGACCAAACCGGCAACCCCGACGACCTCGCCCTGGCGCACCGACAAATCCAGTGGTTCCCCGGACGGCATGTCGATCCGAAGTCCGCGGACCTGCAAACACGTTGGCCCCGGCGGGCAGGGATCACGGTGAAAAAGTTGAGCAATCTCCCGCCCGACCATCGCTGAAACCATGCGGTCGTGATTGATCTCGTCCCCGGTCAACTCGCCGGCATTGCGGCCGTCGCGAAGGACGACCACGCGGTCCGCCAATCGGGTCACTTCCGCCAACCGATGCGAGATGTAGATCACACTCACCCCGCCAGCCCGCAATCCCTGAATCAACTCGAACAGCCGCGCCGCTTCCCGGTTCGACAGGCTGCTGGTCGGTTCATCCATGATCACGACTGAGGCGTCGATCGCCAGCGCCTTGGCGATCTCCACTAACTGGCGCCCCGCCGTCGAAAGCGACGCCAGCGGGGTCTCGGGCGAAACCGGCAATCCGACCCGCTCGAGATAGCCTGTCGCGGCGCGGCGCATCTCGCCGCGATCAATCCAGCCGTACCGATTCGGCTCGCGACCGAGAAACAGATTCTCCGCGAGGCTCAGGTGTTCATGCAGATTGAGTTCCTGGTGAATCAGCGCGACCCCGGCACGCAACGCCTCGGCGGGGGTGGCAAGGGAAACCGCTCGGCCGTGCAGTCGAATTTGCCCGCTGTCGGGGGCGACGATGCCCGCCAAGACCTTCATCAGGGTGCTCTTCCCCCCTCCGTTCTCGCCGATCACCGCCAACGTCTCCGCCGGCATGACCTGCAACGAGACGTCGTCCAACGCATGTACCCCTGGATACTGCTTGTGGATCGAGATCACCTCCAGTCGAGGCTCGGATGCGTCGGTGGTGCGGGACACGAAGCTGCCGGACGCGAAAGGCCCGGTGTTGCTCAAGGGAAGATGTTTCGACAACGGCACGCGCGCGCTGCCCAGTTTAACCGCTTGCAGCGGCCGGCAGGAGCGTAGGACGTTGAGCGATGGTGGTGACAACGTGGAGCGATGGTCGTGTCCGCGTGGCGTCAGGACCGGCACAGTTGACACCGTTGGGCGGCGGACCGTTGACAGAGCGTCGCTCTCGACCGTTTCGATGCAAGAGAGTCCTTGCCCAAGGCCGACCTCGAAAGAGAGCCGGCCTCTTCACTCGGCAGAGGCCGCATCGGTACCGGCGGGCGGAAACCGACGGATCCACGACACCCCTGTCACCAGGAGCCCCGAGGTGAGTCTCTCCAACGCTCGCGTCGATGCCGCCTCCGATCGTCGCCGACCCGCGCTCCTCCGGGGGAACGGTTGGCGCGAGGGCCAATTGGAACAACCGTCGGCTGAGCAACGAGCGGTGCGGTTGTTGAGTGAAACCGCGCACGATCTGCGCTCGCCGCTGACGACGATCCGCGAATCGGTTCGCCTTGTCCGCGATGGCGGCGCCGGGCCGCTCAGCGACGAACAACGCTCGTTCTTGGCGACGGCGATCGACCAGTGTGATTGCGTCGATCAATTGGTCGAGGAGTTAATCCAGTTCGATCGGCTCCGCACCGGAGTGCCGCGGGTGCGGCGACAGTGGGTATCGATCCGCGAGGTCCGCCACGCCGTTGATGAGACGCTGCGGCCGTGGACGACGCCGCGCGCGGTTTCCATCGTGTGGGAAGGTGCCGATGACACGGCGCTAACCACCTTTGCCGATGCCTCGATTCTGCGCCGTTTGATTGTCAATTTGATCGCCAATGCGGTTCGGGTGACCGGCGAAGGGGACGACGTGCGGATCCGGCTCCGACCGGTGCGGGGAGGCGAGTCGGTTCGCTGGGAGATCATCGACCAGGGCCCCGGGATCGACCCGGCGCGGCTTCAACAAATCTCCCAACACCAAGTGTCGCAGTCCGAGGGCGAAGGAATCGGGCTGATGATCTCGCGGCAACTCGCCGCGCTGCACTTCTCCCCCCTACATGTCCGCTCCTGTGTCGGCACCGGTACCGAAGTCGCTTTCGAAACGCCTGCCGGCGGACCGAGATCGGTTGCCGCCTGCTGGTCCCGCTGGCGGAGTTCCATCTCGGCCGGCGGCGGCACGGCCAGTCAGCGGCCGTTGCTCGGCGAGTCGATCCACACCCGCTTCGATCCGCCCGCCGCGACTGTCGCACTGAGCCACGAAGGCGGTGAACCGAAGATGCGGGATCGATTGGTCGCTGGGACCGTTTCTCTCGGAGCCGCCGTCCCCATGTCTCTCGCCGACCGCTTTGACGAGCTCTTGCAGCACCAGCAGCGGCTGTACGATTTGGTTTACCGCGCCGGGATCCGGCATTGGGTTTGGTGCTTCGACATCGATGAGCGGCATTGCGAACAGCGAATGGACATGATCACCGGCGCCGCCCGGGCGGAGAGCGACGGTATGCGGTTGCATTGGAGCCGTCCCCAGCTGATTCCCGTCGATCACCGGCGGCTGAAACATCGCCTCCAGGATTGGCTCGTCCGGCAAACGCTGGCCGCCCCCACCGATTCCGACGGCGACGCAGTCGGCGCCGTCACGCAACCGGTCCGCTCCTCGCCCATCCCTGCGGCCCGGCTCGATCACGAGGTCCGGTGGCTGGTCCAGCGGCTCACCGCTCGAACCACCTCTTGATCGCACGAACCGTGGCCGGCCGGCGCGCGGACAATCAGCGTGGTCAGCGGCCACGTGAGTCGTCCGGATGATTCTTGCGCGTCGTTGCACTACGATGCTGGCCCAATGCCGGGCCGATCCCTTGGAAGCACGCTGGCCCGGTCGCCGGCATCATGGCCCGGTCGCCGCCGTGATGTAGGTCGGTCCGAGAATGTCGACTAGCCGCGAAGATTAAACGCTGAAAGCTGACTGCTAAAAGCTGACTGCTGAACGCTGTCCCCTGCCCTTTTTCGCCTCGCCCTCGAGTTCCGCAAATGAATATTTGGTGGCTGGTCGTCCTGTCGGTCGCTGTCGTCCTGGTCTCCATTTTGGTGTTCCGATTGCACGCGTTTCTAACGCTGCTGTTGGCCGGGCTGTTGGTCGCCGCGTTGACTGGGACCGAATCGCTACGGTCCTTCGCCGAGGGTCAGGTCGAGAGTGGCAACATGTCGCCTCAGGCGGCCGAGTCTCTGGTCGACGCCAGCGCCCCGAATCGGCTGGCGAGCGAATTCGGCGACACGGCGGGGAAGATCGGGATCCTGATCGCGCTGGCGAGCATCATCGGCGGCTGCCTGTTGGAATCGGGGGGGGCCGCGTCGATTGTCGATGCGATGCTGCGTGCCACCGGTGAAAAGCGGGCTCCCGAGGCGCTGGCGGCCAGTTCTTTCCTGCTGGGGATCCCGGTCTTTTTCGACACGGTGTTTTACTTGATGGTTCCCTTGGCCCGTTCGCTGCGCCGCCGCGTCGGCCGCGATTACGTGCTGTTCCTGCTCGCGATCCTGGCCGGCGGCTCGATCGCCCACTCCCTCGTTCCCCCAACGCCCGGACCGCTCCAGGTAGCAGAGATCATCGGCGTTGAGATTGGCGAGATGTTGCTCGCGGGACTGGCGATCGGCAGTTGTACCAGCCTGTTGTCGCTCGCCGCCGCCCGGGTGATCAACCGTCTGGTCGACGTCCCGCTCCGCGGCGATGAATTCGGCGTCGGTGGCGAGGAGGAGTCGTCGGAGTCTGAGCGGCAAATCCCGGAGGCGGCAACCAGGCCCGCTGCTGAAGTGCCCCGCCCCCAACCACCGCTGCTGCTGTCACTGCTCCCGATCGTGATCCCCGTGGCGCTGATTTCCGTCGCCTCGGTGATCAGCTATCTGACCGATGCCGACCATCTGAGCGAGGCACCCTGGACGACCTGGCTGCTCACTCTAGGGGACAAGAACATCGCGATTGGAATCGGCTGTGCGTTCGCCTTCGGTTTGGTCCGCTATTGTCCTTCCGAGAAACGCCGGACCTTGGTCACCCGGTCGTTGGCGTCGGCGGGGAACATCATTTTGATCACCGCCGCCGGCGGCGCGTTTGGCGCGATGCTCCGGCAAGCGGGGATCGCCGGGGCGGTGAGCGAGCTGACCCGCGATGTCCCTGGACTGATGCTGCTGCCGGTCGCGTTTGCCGTGACCGCCGCGATCCGCACGCTGCAAGGTTCCGCCACGGTCGCCATGATCACCGCCGCCGGGGTGCTGCAGGGTTTTGCCGAAAGCGTTCCGTTTCACCCGGTCTACCTGGCGATGGCGATTGGCGCCGGCAGCAAGCCGATCTCCTGGATGACCGACAGCGCCTTTTGGGTGATCACCAAGATGAGCGGCATGACCGAGGCGGAAGGGCTGCGAGTGATCTCACCGATGAGCACCGCGATGGGCATCGCGGCCCTGATCGTCACGATGATCTTCGCGGGACTCTACCCAGCCGCGTGAGCGTGAAAGCGGTGAATCGGCTCTCCCGCCGCCCACGTGGGAGAACTCGATGACGACCTGGATCGCATCCAAGTCGACGTCCTCGATGTTCCAGGAGTTGTCGAGCCCGAGCAGGGCACGCTCGTGTTCATTGAGTTCGTTGATTTCCAGAAATGTCGTCTGGGAGGTGGTTCGCCGGCCAAAGGCCGTGACTCAATGAGGATCATCGACATCGCGGCCGTCGTTGAGCGGGATGGGGACGCGTGTTTCTCCCTTCAAGGCAACCGCCACGTAGCTCACTTCGGCCTCGGTGAGTTTATCGGGTTGCCCCTCACGTTCGGCTTCGACGTCGACGTGCATGGTGATCGAGGTGGTTCCCACGCGAACCAATCGCGTCCAGAAGCTCACCAGGTCGCCGACGAAAACGGGTCGATGAAATTCCACGCTTTTCATCGCCACGGTGACGAGCTGCTTCCTGCCTGAGCCCGCCTGTCGGATCTCGTGATAGGCACCCACCGCCCCTGCTTGATCGATGTAGCTGAGAAGCACGCCACCGAAAATCGTTCCGTGCGGATTCGTGTCTCTCGGCATCATGACGACCTTCAGGGCCAGATGCCGTGGGTCGGGTCTGGAATCGGACATGGCTTGCTCGCTTCGATTTGTTTCAAGCGGTGTTTCAATCAGCGCCTATTGGCTGGCCTCCAGGAACGCGATCAGATCTCGTAGCTCGCGATCGGTCAACGATTCGGTCAAGCCTTCGGGCATCAGCGATGTGGAGAGTTCGCGGCTCATTTCAATTTCCTCGCGGGCGAACCGCCGTTCCTGGCCCTGGTGGTCACGGAGGGTTTCGACATCGGCGGCGCCGCCGGTGCGAAGGTGAATGCCGGTGAAGACCTGGCCGTCGTGCAGAACCAACATCCGTGCACGGTACTCCGGGGCGACCTGTTGATTGGGCTGCAGCAACGACTCGACCAACCAGCGGCGGTCGGAGCTGCGGCCGACGGTGCTGAGGTCGGGACCGACCACGTTGCCGCGTCCGGAGTGCCGGTGGCAACTGGCGCACATCGCCAGGGGTGACTGATGAAAGATCCGCTCACCGGCGGCCGGATCGGCGGGGGAGTCAATCGCCTCGAGCCGCTGCAGCCACGCATCGACCTGTTCGGCGCCGGGCTGGTCGGTCGCGAGGTTTTCTCGGTCCAAGGCGGCGCGGACCATATCGGCTGAGTCGGCAAACGTCGCGGCGAGCTGGGAAAGCTCTTGGGCTTGCTGGTCGTTGAGTTCGGCCCCTCGCAGCGCCCGCAGCGCTTCCTCCCGCACGGTTTGATCTTCCGCGGCGGCCAAGGAAACCAACACATCGGCATGCGCTCTCGGAACCCGCGACAGCCCCGCGGTCGCCTCGGCCCGAAGCTCCCCCGCTTGACCCGGGTCAGTCGCGATGTCGACCAAGGCGGCGCGTGCCTGCGAGGTTCCTTGCCCGGCCAGGACCCGCAACACTTCCAACGACAGTTTTCGGTCGCCGATTGACAACAGCTTTCGCAACTTGGCGACGGTCAACGCCTCGGGGAGCTCGAACGTCGGGGGCGATCCGTCGTCCGCCGCGACCCGCGGAAGCGTCGGCAGCAGGCGAAGGGCGTACGCTTGGACTTGGGGTGAAGCGGTGTCGCTGGTGATCTGTTCCATCAGCTTTTCCCGATTGCGGACGCCATCGCCGGGCTGGCCCGAGAGTGTGTTCCAGGCCGCCATCAGCGCTTCAAACAGCCGGTAATCGAGCTCTGCGGCGCGGAGCATCTGTTCCACCGCCGACAGGTACTGCGTCAGGTTCTCGTCGGCGATCCACCGCAGAGTCTCGAAGCGGACCTCGCTGTCGGCGTCTTCAAGCAACCGCGCGATCCAGCGTTCCACCTCGACGCCAGCGTTCTCGTCTCGCGATGCGATCTTCAGCGCCTGTACCGCCGTCGCGCGGTCGATTGCCGTCCGGTCCTCGATGTCGTCGAGGCCCCAACCGGCTGCGGTGCGGGTCAGCGCGTGCAGGGCGGCTTGGGCCAGAAACGGATCCTCGGCCGCTGCCAGCTGGAACAGTCGGTCCTGATCGGCGTGGTGGTCACCGGCCCGCAGCGCGGCCGCCAGTTTTGCCGCGTCGTTGGCTGGCTCGAACGGTCCCGTGTTGAGCCAGTCCGCTTCCTCAGGATCGATTTCCAGCTTCCAAACCCGGCCGTGGCCGTGCAGTTGGTAGGAGACATAGACCCAGTCGGTGAAGAAAAACGTGAGCGTTTCGGTCGATTCACCACTGGCCGGCGCCTCGTCTTGTCGAGTCGGGGCGATGCAGACGGGTCGAAAATGATTGCCCCCTTGGGCCAACACCACTCGCTCGGTTGAAAAGCTGGCACCGTCGCGGCGGAGCGGGTAAAAGTCGATGCGGTGATCGGTCCAGGTTGGCGCGAGCAATCCGTCACCGAGCGGTTGCACGCCGCAGGGGGCCTCGCCGGTAGGGTGCGTCATCGGCAGGGTGCCCCGCATCTCGCCGTTCCAGCAGACAAAGGGGTGATGCGCTTCGTTGCCGTACAACCGCTGGTAACCGTAGTCGCCTCCTTCGACCACATGCAGCAAGCGGCACGGCGGCCGGGCTCCCGGATCGTTGTCGACCGCGAAGATCTCGCCGTCCTCGCGCGCGACGACGCCGAACGGGTTCCAGAACCCACGGGCCACACGGTGCAGTCTTCGGCCGTCGGGGGAGCAACGAAAAATACCCCCCTCGCCGGTCCCCCGATGCGCTGTCCCGTCGCGGCCGGTCAACTTCCAAGCCGTCGCGTAGTTTTCGCCGAGCCCGAACATCAGGTCACCGCTGGGGTGCCACGCAAGTCCCGAAAGTCCGTTGTGCGGATAGTCGGCTTCGGTGTCCAAGACCGCGATCGCTTCTTCGACGTCCGCCTGGCCATCGCCGTCGGTGTCCTTGATCCGCAAGATCCGGCTCCGCTCAGCAAGGTACACCCAGCCATCGGGTCCGAGTTCCAGATCCATCGTCGCGACAGTGGCGTTGTAGAACACCTGTCGGTGATCGGCCTGGCCATCGCCGTTGGGGTCGCTGAAGACGAGGACCTCATCGTGCGTCGGGCCGTCATAATCCTCGGGGCGAAAATGGGTGTGGGTTGCAACCGTCCACACGTTCCCCTCCGCATCGACATCGACGCCGGTGGGGGTGACCAGGTCGGGGTGTTCGACGACTCTCGTCAACCGCACCCCCGGCTGCAAAATTTCGACCTCCGGATCTGGATCTGCCGCCAGGTTTACCGGTTCCTCGGCGAGGGTCACAGCCCAGAAAAGGGGGCTCACAAGCAACGGGACCGCCAGGAGAGTTCCGAGAACAATGCGACTCATGCTATCATCCGGCAAAAGAAAAACGGAGCACAGGCAGCCTGCCTGCCAGCAAACTTTCCCCAACGTAGCACAGGCTGCCAACCTGTCGTTACAACGGGAGCACCAACTCCCATCGACTTCCCGCCCCTTCATACCACCAGATGCCAGAGCAGCGAGATCGCATGACCACGTACGTGATGGCCGGGGTTGCCGAGAAAAACGCATCGCTGTTCCGGCGAATCGGCGTCCCCTTGGGTGACCCGGCCGCCTGGATCGAAACCGACGGCGAATCGATGGCGATGGTACGGGACCTGGAGATGGACCGGGTTCGCGAGCAGGCTGTCGTGGACGTGGTGACCTGTCCTGCCGAGTATTCTCCCGCCTCGGGCCTGAGCCCGGATCGTGAGACGGCGACCGCCGAGGCGGTGGTGGAGTTTTTGCAACAGCGGCAGGTGGTCACCGTCACGACCGACCGCACGCTACCGTATCTGTTCGCTTGGCATTTGCTGGAAGCCGGGATCCGGGTGGAGTATGACGCGTCGCGCGGCGTGGTCGATCGCCGCAGCAAGAGCGATGAAGAGATCGAGTCGCTCCGCCGAGCCCAGGCGGTGACCGAAGAGGTGATGCGGGTACTTTGCGAAACCGTCGCCACCGCCACCGCCGCGACCGATGGGCAGCTGCACCATGAAGGCGTGCCGCTGACCAGCGACCGGCTCCGCACCCAGGCGGCCATTGAGTTCCTGCATCACGGGTTTTCGATGAGCCAAGGGGCGATCGTCGCCACGCCGCCGGAGGTCGCCGACTGCCATCATTCGGGCTCCGGGCCGGTGCGAACCGGAATCCCCGTCGTGATCGACTTGTTCCCGCGCGACGAGAGTTCACGATTCTGGGGGGACTGCACCCGGACCGTTGTGCACGGGGAGCCGAGTGAGGCGGTGAAACGGATGCACGCGGCGGTGCTGGAGGCGAAGGGCGCCTGCGCGGAATTGCTCACCCCAGGACAAACCGCCGACGCGGCCCATCGGGCGGCTGAAGATACGCTGCTGCGACACGGCTATCATCGTTCTCGCGGGACGATCACCGATGAGCCAAGTATCCAACACGGCACCGGCCACGGCATTGGGCTCGAACTCCACGAGCCGATCCTGCTCGACGCCGGCGGGGAAGAGATGCTTCGGGGGGAAGTCTTCACGGTCGAGCCTGGTCTGTATGGCCGTATCGACGGTGGCGTCCGCGTGGAGGACATGCTGGTGGTCGCCGCCGGCGGGCCGAGAAACCTCAACCGCCTCCACGAAGGGCTCGATTGGAGACCCTGAACCCCCTGGGAATTGCGACGCCAACGGATGCCCGACATCGTCGACCTATTTTGCGGGATTGGGGGCGTCGCCGAAGCGACCCGCGATGATCTCGACACACCGACCGGCCCCGACGCGCGTGCCGGCAGCGATGGGGACGCATTTCGCGTTGTCGCTGCGCTCGATGTCGACCGGCGTGTCGGACCGATCTACGCGGTCAACCACGGGGTAGAGCCCCGGCACCGGACGCTGGAATCGATCGACGAGATCCCGGCAGCGGACCTGTGGTGGCTCTCACCACCCTGCCAGCCCTACACCAGCCGCGGACGTCGATTGCAGGAAGACGACCCCCGCAGCGCAGCGCTGCAACACCTGATTGATCGCCTCGACCGCCAGCGACCGCGGTGGATGATTCTTGAAAACGTCCCCCCTTTCGCCGGGTCGGCCCATCATCGGCGACTGACGGCGGTACTGCGGCAGGCCGGCTACGTCGTGGCGGAGGACGTCCTCTGTCCGACGGCGTGGGGCGTGCCGATGCGCCGCCCGCGGTTTTATCTCCGCGCCGCCCGTGACGGCGAACGCCTTGCGGAGGTGACGCCGGTGAAAGACCCGCGCCCCATCACCCAATTCCTCGACGAGTCGGCTTGGGAGGATGCCACCTTGCGGTTGGACGAGCGGCAGTTCCGCCGTTTCGCTCCCGCGATGCGGCTGGTCGATGCGGACCGATCAGCGGCCGTCGCCAGCTGCTTCACCTCCGCCTACGGCCGAAGTCCGGTTCGCGCGGGAAGCTACCTTTGCCGCGGTGCAGAATCAGGGATCCGCCGTTTTTCGCCCCGCGAGATCGCTCGGCTGATGGGCTTCCGCGACGATTTTTGGTGGCCCAAGCAACTTGACTCCCGAGCCCGTTACCGGTTGTTGGGCAACGCCCTGTCGGTGACCGTCGTTCGAGCGCTGCTGCGTTCCCTTGGAGAGGCGGGGTTTCGGTCAAGAGTCCCACCCGGCAGAACCGATGCAACCTGAAAGGATCCGTGAAGACTTCCCTCGAACGCAGCAATTCCGAATGAGGGGAGAACCGAGAGGGGACGCTTGTGCAAGGTCAATCATTGGGGGTGATAGCCTCTGTCGTCGCGATTGTCGGCTGCGCCACGCCTCCGACCCCACCGGCAGAGTATGCGGAGACGACGTCGCGGTTACAGAATGCGGCGGCATCGATCGAGTTCGAGCCTTCGGTGACGCTTCCTGAAGAGCCAGCGTTGCACGGCGCGCACCCGGCTGACTTCTACGTTGATGTGGCCCTGGAACGAAACCCGGCCATTCATGCGGCACGCGAATCGGTGGCGGCCGAGGCTCAGGTGATTCCCCAGGTCACCGCCTTGGACGATCCGATGCTGTCGGACACGTTCATGCCGATTTCCGCCCATGGACTCCAAACCGCCGCTGGCCGAGCGACCAATACGCTGACGTTTTCGCAAAAGTTTCCCTGGTTCGGCAAATTGCGGATCCGGGGCGAAGTCGCCGAGCAGGAGGTTCAGGTCGCCCTGGCTCGGCTGGCGCAGAGCGAGCTCGAAGTGGTCGAAGAGGTGCGGTTGGCGTATTACGAGTTGTACTTCACCCAGCGGGCGACGGAGATCACCGAGGAAAATCGGGAGCTGCTGGAATTACTTCTGGACATTGCCGACTCGCGCTACCGAACCGGGGCGGTCAGCCAGCAGGATGTGCTGCGGGCCCAGGTGGAACTGGACCGGGTCGATGACCGTCTGATTGGCCTGCGGCGATCGCAGGAACAGTTGCAGGCGGACTTGGCGAGTCTACTGCACACCGCGCCGAACGCGACCCCGGAGGCACTGCCGGAGCTTGAGCCGTCGTCGGTTCCGGCCCAGATCGACGAGCTATACGACCTCGCCGTCCGCTGCCGTCCGGAGCTGCAAGAACGGCTGGCGGCCGTTGTGCGGGAGCAACGCAAGGAGGAGTTGGCTCAATTGCAATACGCTCCCGATGTCACCATGGGGATGAGCTGGCAGTCGCTGACCACCCGTGACGCGCTCTCGGGCGTTGCCAATGGAAACGACAACCTGATGTTCACCGTGGGGGTCAATCTGCCGATCTGGCGAGACAAGCTGCGGGCCGGCGTGAACGAGGCCCGGCAGCGCACCGTGGAGAACGCTCGCCGCTATGATGCCACTCGCGATGACACCTTTCGCCGCATTCGCCGCCTGACCGTCCAGGCCAGGACGATGGAACAGCAACTGGAGTTGTTTCGTGAAAACATCATCCCGCGAGCCGAACAGACGCTGCAAATCTCGATCGCCGACTACGACGTCGGCCGCATCGACTTCCTCACCCTGATCGATAACTGGACC
>CAYWXT010000183.1:0-11580 GCA_964462125.1 uncultured Pirellulaceae bacterium
GGTTCCCCAGGCCGGTTCCCCAGCGGACGGAGCTGCCCGAGCCGATGAGTCGGATGTGGCCAATCCGGTTGACGCCTTCATCGCCGCTGGGCTGGCCGAGGCCGACATTTCGCCCACACCGCTGATCGACGATCGGCAGTTCCTGCGACGGGTCTACCTCGACTGTGTCGGTGTTCCCCCGAGCGAAGCCGAGATCGAGTCATTCCATGCACTTCCCGGTGACCGGGGTGCCCGCCGCGATGCCGTCATCGAGCGCCTGCTTCGCGACTCCCGCTGGGCCGACCATTGGACCGCCTATTGGCTCGATGTCCTGGCGGAGAATCCCAGCATATTGAAGCCGACTTTGAACAACACGGGACCGTTTCGCTGGTACCTCTACGACATGATGCGGGACAATGTCCCGGTCGACCGTTGGGTTACCGACTTGGTACGGATGGAAGGGAGCGTTCGCGGCGGCGGCCCAGCGGGGTTTGGCATGGCGTCGCAGAACGACGTACCGATGGCGGCCAAGGCGCACATATTGGGGACAGCCTTCTTGGGGGCCAACATGGAGTGCGCCCGCTGTCACGACGCCCCCTTTCACGACTGGACCCAAGGCGACCTGTTTGCCATGGCCGCGATGCTGGAGCGGGAACCGATCGAGGTGCCCGCATCAAGCAGCGTCCCTGCTGGATTTTTCGAAGGGGAGAGTGATGGGGCGTCCCTGATCACGCTGTCCCTGGAACCGGGCGAAGCCGTCGAGCCCGATTGGCCGCTGGCGGAGGAGACCTCCGATGCACCGCTGGAACCCTGGTTGTTGGACCGGGACGATTCGCCACGCGAGCAGTTGGCCGCCTACATGACCCGGCCGGAGAACGAGCAGTTCGCGCGGGTGATCGTCAACCGGTTGTGGACTCGGCTGATCGGGGAAGGATTGGTCGAACCGCTCGACGATTGGCAAGGGGCCCGAGCGAGCCACCCGAAACTGCTCGATTACCTGGCTCGTGAACTGACCGCCTCGGGGTATGACTTTCAACACGTCGCGCGAATCATCCTGCGTTCGCGGCTGTACCAACAGGAGGCGACTGACCGGGGGATCACGATCCGGGCGGAGTCGCGCCACTTTGCGGCCCCCCGCCGCCGCCGCATGACCGCGGAACAGATCGTCGACTCGATGCACGCCGCGGTGGGGCGGCCGATGGAGGTGGGCGATTTGACCTTCGACCCCGAGGGGCGGCAGCGCCCGAGCGCGTTTCTGAACCTCGGCGACCCCCGCCGAGCCTGGCAGCTGACGTCGCTGTCCAACGAGCGGGACCGACCGTCGCTGTCGCTGCCCAAAGCGTCGGCCGTGACGGAATGTTTGGAAGCATTCGGCTGGAACGGCGCCCGGCAAGAACCGATCGAACGTCGTTCGGAAGAGCCCAACGTCATTCAGCCGGGGGTGCTCTCCGGCGGAGCGCTGAGCATCCAACTGACGCGGCTGACCGACCACAGCGCACTGACCGAGATCTGTCTCGATGCCGAATCGCCCGAAGCGTTGGTCAAAGTTCTGTTCCAACGATTCCTGACACGAAACCCAACCGCCGAGGAGAGCGAGCTGTTCACCGGAATGCTCGCCGACGGATTCGATTCGCGAACGCTCGCCACCCCCGTCCCTGCGGAGACTCCGATCCGTGAGCCGGCGGTGAGTTGGGTCAATCACCTGAGCAGCGAAGCGAACAGCATCCGCATGCGGCAAAACGAGCGTTTATTGATGGGCCCCGAGCCGACCGGGCGGCTGTCGCCCGATTGGCGGAAGCGGGTGGAGGACGCCGCCTGGGCGCTGATCAACACGCCTGAGTTTCAATACCTACCGTGAGCCGACCGGCCGGGTGAGCCAACGCGGATTCACCGCCGCCGACACGTTTCGACACTTTCCAGCACCGCCAGCACCGGGTCAATCATGGACCGCCGACGATTCCTGCAAGCTACTGTGGCCTCCTCCGCTTCGGTCGCCTCGGTTGGACTTCCGACCGCCCGGCTGTTGGCCAACGAAGCGTCATACCGGTTGCCACCGGGAGGCGATGTCGAGCACTGTGTCTTTTTTTGGCTCGGCGGAGGAATGTCCCAAGTCGACACGTTCGACCCCAAACACCGCGGTGATCCCAAGTCCCGTGAGCCGGGGAGTGCTTACGCGGCGATCGAGACGTGCGTCGACGGCGTCCAGGTCTGCGAACACCTGCCACGGGTGGCCCAGCGGATGGACCGGGTCACCGCCGTCCGCACGGTCCATCACGACGTGATCGACGAGCACGCCGCGGCGGTCAATCGTGTGCACACCGGCCGGCCGACCAGCGGGACCGTGGTCTATCCGTCGATCGGTTCGATTGTCGCCAATCAACGCGGCCCCGCCAACGAGCGGGTTCCCGCCTACGTCTTGATCGGTTACCCCAACGTCACGCGGGGCCCTGGATTCTTGGGTGCCCAGGACGGGTTTCTCTACCTCACCGACACCGACTCGGGACCAGGAGGTCTGAGACGCCCCAGCTTCCTCACCGAGAACCGGCACGAACGCCGTGTCAAACTGCTCGACACCCTTCGCCAGACCGTTCGCCAGGATCCTCAGCTCGGCGAGGCGAAGTCGGTCCTTTCGTACGATGCGGCGGTGGCCGAAAGTCAGCGGCTGAGCGGCCCCGAGTTCATGGAAGTCTTTGACCTGCAGAACGAGCCGGCCGATTTGCGGGAGCGTTACGGCGATGAGTTCGGTCAACGCTGTTTGTTGTCGCGACGGTTGATCGAGCGCGGCGTCCGATTTGTCGAAGTCTCGCACAACATGAACTTCGTCAACGGCACCGGGTGGGACACCCATAATGAAGGCCAGTTGAAACAGCACCTCTTGATTGATCAGCTCGACCGGGCGATGTCCGCCATGATCGACGACTTGGAGTCGCGGCGGATGTTGGACAAGACGCTGATCGTTGTCGCCACCGAGTTCGGACGGCCTTCGGCGTTTGACGGCGGGGGCGGCCGGGGGCATCAGGGGAAGACCTTTACGATGGTACTTGCCGGTGGCGGGCTGAATCACACCGGCGCCTACGGGGTGACCGACGAGCTATCACAAGAGATCGTCGATCGTCCTGTCTCGGTGCCCGATTTTCATGCCACCATCCATCATGCGCTGGGAATCGACCCACGCGAGCACTTGTACAATGGCGATCGTCCCGTCCCGATCACCGACGGCGGCCGACCGATTGAAACGCTGTTTGCCTAGGCCGTGTCCGAGAACGGATCCCTCGGCCCCACCTCTTTCCTTCCCACTGAACGTGATGCACGCCATGAACCGTCCTCTCCTGATTGCGTTGCTTGTCATACCCGGTGCGGCCGGCCTCGCCGGTGCCCAATCGAATTTCGAACCGAACTACGACGAGGCGAAGATCCCGGACTATGAACTTCCCGATCCGCTGGTGACCGAGTCGGGCGAAGAGGTGACCGATGCCGAGACGTGGACGGAAGTCCGCCGCCCTGAATTACTCGAACTGTTCCGCACGCATGTCTATGGTCGCGCCCCGGAGCCGGTCGAAATTCGCAGCGACTTGGTCAGCAGCAAGGAAGATGCGCTGGGCGGAAAGGCGCTCCGCCGCGAGGTCGATGTGTTCATTGGGACCGGTGAAGATGCCTTGCCCGTCCGCCTGCTGATCTACACGCCCAAGACGTCCGAGCCGGTCCCCGCCTTTCTGGGGTTGAACTTTCAAGGCAACCACACGATCGATCCGGATCCGTCGATCAGCATCACCGAAAGCTGGGTTCGGGACCGCCGAAACGAAACGACCGAGGGGAACCGGGCGACCGAAGCGGGCCGCGGGGTGGCGGCCAGCCGTTGGCCCGCCGAGATGATCATCGACCGGGGTTATGGACTGGTCACCATCTACTACGGCGACATCGATCCCGACTTCCACGACGGTTTCGAGAACGGGGTCCACGGCCAGTTCCAAGACTGGGCCGCAGATGTTCCCGAAGGGGAGCGTTGGGGCAGCATTGCTGGCTGGGCGTATGGTTTGAGCCGGGCACTCGATTACCTGGAGCAAGACGCCCAGGTCGATGGAGACCGCGTCGCGGTCATCGGCCATTCACGGCTGGGCAAGACATCGCTATGGGCCGGCGCCTCGGACCCGCGATTTCAACTCGTTATCAGCAACGATTCGGGGTGCGGCGGCGCGGCGCTCAGCCGCCGGGCGTTCGGGGAAACGGTGGGACGAATCAACACCTCTTTCCCGCATTGGTTCTGCGGCAACTTCAAGCAGTACAACGAAAACGAGTCGGCGTTGCCGGTTGATCAACATCAACTGATCGCGCTGGTCGCTCCGCGGCCCGTCTATGTTGCCAGTGCCAGCGAGGATCAATGGGCTGACCCCAAAGGCGAGTTCCTGGCCGCGGTCGGTGCCGACGGCGTCTATCGACTGCTGGGGACCGATGGCTTCGGCAACTCAGCTCCGCCGAGCGAACACCCCGAAGCCGACATGCCCATCAACGCCGGCACGATTGGTTACCACCTGCGAAGCGGAGGACACGACTTGGCCGAGTACGACTGGCAGCAATACCTCGACTTCGCCGATCGGCAGCTCTAGAAAGTCTCCTGTATACGTAGCGCAGGCTGCCAGCCTGTAAACGTCATCGCACGGCTCCGAAGTCTCGGCGACTTGTGCTACGAATGTCCTTTGTTTGGAAACCTTGATCTTGGACGATGCCGTGTTTCCTGGAGATGTCCGGGGCTTGGGCCCGACGCCGGCGACCGCGGACCCGTTTTTTGACGCTTATGATCGGGCAGAGGTCGCTTACGGGGACCGTCCCTCGGCGCCGCTGGAGGCGTATTTGCAACAGGTTGGTGGAAGCGGGCGGGCGATCGATCTGGGGGCCGGTGCGGGGCGGGACACGGTGGCGCTGGCCCTGGCTGGCTACGATGTCACCGCGATTGACCTGAGCGAGCGGGGATTGGCCAGGATCCGCGAACGGGCAGTCGCTGCCGGCGTTGCCGAGCGTGTGAAGACACGTGTTTCGGACGTCCGTGAGCTTGATTTTCCCGCCGGTTCGTTGGCGGCCGTCGTCGCCACGACGGTGCTCGATCACCTGCCAGAGGCCGATGCTTCGGTGGTCTGGCAGCGGATGTGCCGCTCGTTGGACGCCCAGGGGGTGCTCTACGTCGAGGTCCACACGACCGAGGACCCTGGATGCCCCGGCCCGCCGGGTTGCGACCGAAACGCCCCGGTGAGCGAAACAGCCGGCGCGGTGAACCACTATTTCCAACCGAATCAGCTCGCTCTCTGGGCGGCTGAGCCAGCCTCGCGTCTACGGATCCTTCGCTACGAAGAACGGCTGGAGTGGGATTACACCCATGGACCGGAGCACCTGCACGGCAAGGCAATTCTGTTGGCCGTACGGGCGAGTTCGTTTCCTGAATGGTACGGACAACCAGCGGCGTTTCCTCGGCAATGATGGGACCGGCAGGGGGAGAATTTGGAAAAAGATTGCCCTCCGGGGGGAGGCTCTGGTAGGTTGGCACGATGTTCCAATGGAACTTTCCCGCCTCCATGCCCAATCGCCGTGTGGCGGTTGTGGTCCCACCTCGGGTTACCAACGGGTGACTCATGTACATGCTTCGACGTCTCTTAGCGCCTTTCCACCGGCTGTTCCTCCCGATGCTGGTGGCGTGCGTTCCGCTCGTATCCACGGTTTCGGCGGAGGATCGCAGTAGCAGGGAGGCGAATGACGTTGCGAACCGAAGCGGATTGGAACTGTTTGAAAAGCGGATTCGGCCGACCCTGATCAAGCACTGCTATGAATGCCATGCGGCCGACGCGGACGAGCTCGGGGGGGAACTCTTGCTCGACTCCCAGGCGGGTTGGCAGGCCGGTGGGACGATGGGGACGGCAATCGAACCTGGTGATCCTGATGCCAGCTTGCTCGTCAGTGCTTTGGAATACGACGATTTGGCAATGCCGCCGGATCAACAGCTGCCCGAGGATCTAATCGCCGATTTCCGGCGTTGGGTGTCACTTGGGGCGCCCGACCCGAGGGACGACTCGGGCTCGGCCGAGACCGCGGATGACGACGAAGCGTCTTCAACAGATCCAAAGGACTTGTGGTCGTTGCGACCGATCGAAGTGCCCGAGGTCCCTGAGGTCGGTTCGTCCGAGTCCAACGCCCAGGGGACTTCCGACATCGACCGTTTCATTCTCGATCGTTTGAATCGGGAAGGACTGGAGCCGAACGGGCGGGCAAATCCAGCGACCTTGGTCCGCCGACTTCATTTCGATTTGATCGGCTTGCCCCCGAGTCCCGAGACGGTGGCGGCATTCGTCGCGGATCCGTCGGATGAGCATTTGGCAGCACTGACCGACCGGCTACTCGCCTCGCCGCAATTTGGAGAGCGTTGGGGGCGCCACTGGCTCGACGTGGCCCGCTATGGCGAGTCGGCGGGAAGTAGCCGCGACGTGTTGATGATCTATGCCTGGAGGTATCGCGATTACGTCATCGATGCCTTCAACCGCGACGTTCCGTTCAATCGCTTCGTGACCGAACAGATCGCGGGAGACCTGCTGCCGGCGGACGATCCCGAGGAGCAGAAACGTTTACAGATCGCCACCGGGTTACTGGCCCTCGGCTCGAAGTCACTCAACGGCGGCAACCTGACCTTTGACGTCATCGATGACCAGATCGATGTCGTTTCTCGAGCGGTGCTCGGGTTGACGGTATCCTGTGCCCGTTGTCACGACCACAAATTCGACCCGATCCCGACCGCCGATTATTACTCGTTGGCCGGCATCTTTCTGAGCACCGAGACTCGTTATGGGGGGAGCATTCAGCGGCCGGAGACCGCCGCCGACCGCCTCAATTCCTATCTTCCCTTGGGGCCAAAGCCGAGCCAACAGGAAGTCAAAGCGGTGCGCGCCTTTGCCGAGGAAATCGAAGAGCTCAACGAAGCCCTCAACAAGGCGCAGAACCAAGTCAAGACACTGCGACGGAAAGTTCCCAAAGCTTATCGTGCCAAGGCGAAGGCATTGGCGGCCGCCGACGAACCTCCGGATGACCTCGATGACAAAAAGGTCAAGCTGCTCGGTCGCTACGCCGAGGCGCTGCGCGAGGTGGCAGACCACTCGCAGGCACTCCGCAAAGCAAAGGAGCAAAGTCCCCCCGAACCGGAATACGCACACGGGGTGATGGACGCGAAAAAGATTCGCGACGCCAAGATCTTGATCCAGGGGGAGAAGAACCAGCGAGGTGACTCCGTTTCCCGTGGGTTCCTCTCAACGATCGAGGACATTGATCAGCGGACCTGTAGCAGTGGTACTTCCCTGGACCCGATCGACGATTCGGAAAGTGGTCGGCGACACCTCGCCGCTTGGCTGGTCCATCCGGAGAACCCACTCACCCCGCGGGTCGCAGTGAACCGGATTTGGCAGCACCTGATGGGATCGGGGCTCGTCGAGACGGTGGACAACTTCGGCGTCGCCGGCCAGGCTCCGTCCCATCCGGAACTGCTTGATCACCTTGCCCACCGTTTTGTCCACGAGCACCATTGGTCCATGAAGTCGTTGATCCGCGAGCTGGTGCTCTCGCGGACCTACCAGCGATCGTCGGCGGGTCGTCGCGAGGCGGAGACGGTCGATCCCGACAACCGGTTGCGGTGGCGGATGCCGCGGCGACGCTTGGAGGCCGAGCCGCTGCGTGACGCGATGCTCACCGTCAGCGGTCTGCTCCGCACCGAGCCGATGGACAGCTCTTTGGTGGCGCAGATCGGCGAGGGTGAAGTCGGACGAAACCTCAATACATCCCCGTTGGACGAACCGTTTGATCATCGCAGCGTTTACCTGCCGATCATCCGCGGGATCATCCCTGAGCCGCTCGGGCTATTCGACTTTCCCGAGCCGTCCAACGTGCAGGGACTGCGTGACAGCAACACCACACCGACGCAAGCCTTGTATTTGATGAACAGCGATACGACGATTCGGATCGCCAAGCGGTTCGCCCAGCGGTTGCTCAGTGATCAGTCACTGGAGAGCGATTCGGAGCGGATCCGGCGAGCTCACCTGCTTTGCTTCGGCCGCGAGCCGAGTGAATCCCAGCTGCAACGAGCGGCGGAGTTTTTGGGGCAGATGCAAGGGTCGCAGGTGGACTCACCGGAAATCGCCTGGGCCAGCTATTGCCAAACGCTGCTCGCCAGCGCTCCCTTCCGCTACCTGGACTGACCACTCCGTTCCGGACCGATTTGAATCCTCAACCTTTATCCGCGTCAGACTTCAACCCCACCGCACGATCATGTTTTCACGACGACAATCGTTGCATGCCGCGACCTGTGGTTTTGGCACTTTGGCCCTGTTGGATCTGCAGCTTCGGGCTTCCGCCGCGGCCTCCGATGCGTCGGTCGACCGATCGTCGAATCCGCTGGCCTCGAAACGGCCGCATCATGGGCCAGCGGCGGACGCCATGATTTTCTTGCACATGCGCGGGGGGCCTTCCGCCATGGAGACGTTCGAGCGCAAGCCAGAACTCGATCGTCACGGGGGGGAGCAGGCGAAACGGAAGAAACGCAAGCTGACCCCATCACACTGGGACTGGAAACAGCGTGGCGAGAGCGGCTTGTGGGTGTCGGATTTGCTTCAGCACACGGCCGCGCTGGCCGATGAATTGTGCGTCTTATCGGGGATGCATGCCGACATTTCGAACCACACCCCCGCGATGCTGCAGCTACACACCGGCTCGTTCACCTTCACCCGGCCGTCGATGGGCGCCTGGTTGCTGTACGGGCTGGGGACCGAGAACGGGAACCTGCCCGGCTTCGTATCGATCAGCCCCCCGCTCATCAACGGGGGCTCGAAGAATTATGGCGCCGCATTCCTGCCAGCGGTTTATCAGGGAACCTCGATCGGCGACATCAAGACGCCGGTTCGCAAGGCCCAGATCGGGAACCTCCGCAATCCCGTGATCTCACGAGAAGCTCAACGAGAACAGCTCGATCTGTTACAGGAGGTCAACGCGGACTACGCCGAGGCGTCCGGTGCCGATCGCGAGGTCGATGCGGTGATCGACTCGTACGAGTTGGGGTTCCGAATGCAGTCGGAGCTGCCGAAGGTGATGGACATCTCAGGCGAGACGCAAGAAACGCTCGATTTGTATGGCATTGGCGACGGCAAACCCTCGGATGACTTTGGGCGCCAGTGTCTGCTGGCGCGGCGGATGATTGAATCGGGAGTGCGGCACGTCGAGGTCTGCGACGAGTTTTGGGACCAGCACGGAAAGCTCGTGCGGGGTCATGAGGCCAGGGCGGCAGCGACGGACAAGCCGACCGCTGGCCTGTTGACCGACCTTCGCCGCCGCGGACTGCTCGACCGCACGCTGGTTCTTTGGGGCGGCGAGTTCGGCCGCACGCCGGATACCAACCGAAAGGACCTCGACGGCCGCGACCACAACGCCAACGGCTACACAATGTGGCTGGCCGGCGGGGGCGCCAAACGGGGATTCCAATACGGCGGCACGGACGAGTTGGGATACAAGGCGGTCGAGGGACGCGTGCATCTACACGACCTGCACGCCACGCTGTTGCATTTGATGGGGCTTGACCACAAGGAGCTGACCTATCGCTACGCCGGCCGTGATTTCCGGCTCACCGACGTCCACGGCCGTGTCGTCAAACAGGTCATCGCGTAAGGGCCCCAAAAATCACCGCGAGGGACTCGCCCTCCGGGTGCTTTGCACAAAAGGTACCGGAGACTTTTTTCCCGCTCATTGCTAACGTCGAACCTCAATCGTCCGGGACTTTCTTGGGGGGTTCGAAGGCGAACTCCTGCCATTTCACCGCCTTGTCCATCGGTTCGATCCGCATCACCAGGTGGCCGTTTTGGTAAAGCCGCACCGTGCCGGTCGACTGGCTGACAACGATGGAGATTGCTTTGGTTTTGCGGCTGATCGCGGCAGCGGCCCAGTGCCGGGCACCGAGGCCTTTGGACATCGTCAGGTCTTCGTGGGAGACCTCCAGCATCTGGCGGCTGCGTTCGATCATGCCTTCACTGGTGACAATGAATGCGCCGTCGAGCTGAGCGACTTCTTTGGCGTCGTCCTGGACCTTGGCATCGAGCAGGTTGCGGTGTTTGCGGTTGTAACCGCGAAACGGATCGACGCCGCTGTCGTTGGCATGCTCCAGGACTCGGCGGGTATCGCCGACGACGAACAGCGTTCCGACCGGGTTCCCTTCGCGTCCTTCGCGACCGATTTGGACCGCCAGATCGACCACCGCCTTGACCGTTTTCAGCGGGACGCTGCTTTCCAGCGATTGCAGGTCGCGGGTTGTCAGGCGCCGCATCCGCTCGTCCAGCTGCAGATGGCTGATGGAGTCGAGTCGGCCTTGCTGGAAGCCGCTGTAGACAGCCACGATTTCGCCGTTGGGACGGATCAACTGATTGGCGGCGGCTTCCAGTAGCGCATGCTGCAGCCGCTCGAGCATCGGCGCCTTTTCCTTGTTAAGCGGCAGCGGCAGCAGGCCTGCCTCGGCAGCTCCCTCCAGGTCCTTTGCGGAATCGAGCGCCACGATCACCGGCTTTCCCAGTCCCGAAACCAGTTCGGTGATCCGTTTCCAGTCGGTCGAACCATCGAGCAACAACAGCAGCGCGTCGGCACCTCGATCCTGGATCAGCCCGAAGGCGGCCCGGATCATGGCCGCATTCTGTTTGGTCAGTCGTTGCGTCGCCATCGACGTTCGCGGCACCTGGAGAGAAGGAATCGAAACCGGCCTTCGGCTCCTTGGTTGTAGCGAATCCTTCGCCACGTTGACAGCGGAGAGCAGCGTGATCGACGCTCAGCGGCGATGCCGTGTCTCGGCTTGAGCGGTAAACTGGCTACGCCAAGCCGGCCCGGAGTTGTAGGCCCGTTGGTAAAACATCGCCAGCGCCCGCAAGGCGTGACCCTTCGGTCCGATCGCCCAATCGCGCGAGCGTTGCTCGGACATCGTCGCCGTCAGGAAGCGGACCGACCGGACCAGTCTCGGGTCTTGCAGATCCTCGTCGGGAGTGATGGTCAGCAACCACTCGACGATGTGCCCGGTCGTTTGAATCTTGCGGTCGAGGTCGCCGTTGTCCTCACGCCCTTCAAACCAAGTGGTGCTGAACGATCCATCGCGATTCTGCAGCTCGTAGGCGTAGTCGACGAAGTCAATCATGAACCGGTCAGCGCGAGCCCACTGGCCGCTGATCGGCTTCCCCTCGGCCCTGCGTTTTCTCAAGGCGTGCGCGAAGCCCATCAGGCGGTGCGTCCCGCCACAGGCGGCACCGACGACCGGTTGCGCGAGTTCTTCCCGAATCAACCGTTCAAAATCCCATCGCTGCCCATCAGCGGCGGTCCAGCTCTGCTCGGTGTTGAGATAATGCGACAGTCCGATCAGGGTGAAGGTCAGCTCATTGCCGCGACGGCAAGCCCCCGCCTCCGCTTCGATCAAGTCTTTCACGGAGTACTTGTTTCGACCGGCGTACAACGGGTAGTCGCTCGGGACACCCGCCATTGCCAACACCGCCAGGAACTGACTCTGGTGCCCCTGTAGCCCAACCCCTTCGGCCGCCTGAATCCCCTCCCGCCCGG
>CAYWXT010000184.1:0-11566 GCA_964462125.1 uncultured Pirellulaceae bacterium
CGATCGTTTACGCGAACTCGTCGCTCCGCCGGCGGAGTCGTTCGACTGGTCCCCGACGATTGATCTCGTCTCACCAAACCGCCCCGACGCCGAATTCGGCACCGATCCGTTCCTCGGACAGTTTTTGGCAGCGCTGCTGGATTCCGATTCGCCGGTCCGCCCCCCCGCCGCCGACAGCGTGATGCTGCGACAGCGCGAGCAAGACGATGATCGTCGACACCGCCAGCAGCGACGGCGGGAACGGCAGCTTGCCGAGATCGATCGACATAACCAGCTGCTCTGGCGGGAAAGCTCGTTCACCCGCGAGGAGTACTTTGCCGACCTCGATCGCTCCAGTCTCGACGCGTTCACCAACACGGTCGAACCCTATCGTGACCGATTTCGCGATGACGTGATCGGGCACTTCGACGAACCCTTGTTGCCACCGGGTGCCCGCGTGCGGCAAACCTGGCAGGGTGAAACGTGGACCGGCTATGAAGTCATGCTGGACGTCTTCCCGGACGTGTATGCCTATGGCGCACTGCTGTTGCCGCATGACCTGAAACCAAACCAACGGCGCCCCGTCGTCGTCTGCCAGCATGGGCTCGAGGGGCGCCCGGCCGACACGTTCCTCGACGATCATCGCGCCTACCACGATTATGCGGCGCAGCTTTGTGAACTTGGGTTCGTTGTGTTCGCGCCCCAAAACCCTTACATCTTCGACGACCAATTCCGTGTGCTGCAGCGAAAGGCCCAGCCGCTGGGATGCAGCCTGTTTTCGGTCATTGTGCCGCAGCATCAACAGATCGTGAATTGGCTGAAGTCACAGCCCTTTGTCGACGAGGACCGAATCGCGTTTTATGGATTGAGTTACGGTGGCAAGTCGGCGATGCGGATCCCGGCATTGGTGACCGATTACTGCCTGTCGATCTGTTCGGCCGACTTCAACGAATGGGTGCTCAAGAACGTCAGCACTCGGGTCCGCTTCAGCTATGTCTGGACAGGGGAGTACGAGATCTTCGAGTGGAACTTGGGGGGAACGTTCAATTACGCGGAGATGGCTGCGTTGATCTGCCCGCGACCCTTCATGGTCGAGCGGGGACATTTTGACGGCGTCGGTGCCGACGAGTGGGTCGCGTTCGAATACGCGAAGGTTCGCCGTCTCTACGCAGCTCAGTTGGGAATCCCGGAGCGGACCGAGATCGAATGGTTCGCCGGCCCACATACCATCCACGGCGAAGGCACCTTTGCGTTCCTCCAACAGCATCTGAAGTGGCCTGCGGAACCGAAGGAATGAGTTGCCGCAGCCCCCACCAGGGGACCAGCTGTCAGGTCTCGGGCGGCGGCTTCGAAGGCGGTCGGGTCAGTCCTGGGAGCGAACGAACCAAAACCAGAGCAGACCGGCGCCACCGAGAATCAACACCAGGGCGGCGATGGCGATCAGCAGTGAGAGCATGGGCGGGCCCAGACATACGTGGGGCCAAGACTCTGTTTGCAAAGCATCCGAAGGGCCCGTTTCTAGAGAAAAGAGTCCTGACCCCTTTTTTGCTAATAATTCCGGAATGGCCGCCGCGGCTCGGCCGCCTCCATCTCGCTGACCCACCGTTGGTAACGTTCCCGCACCATCGCCATCACCTCCGGATGGGACTGTGACAGATCGTTGCTTTCTTCAATGTCCTCCTCCAGATCGAACAGGCCCTGCCCGCGGCCGCCCTCGTCCCGGCTTCCCATATCGACCCATTTCCATTGACCGACGCGGGCGGCAATCCAGTCCTTCCGCTGCCAGAACATCTCTTCGCGCGGGGAGGACTCACCGTCACGAAGCACCGGCCACCAATTGAATCCGTCCAGTTCGATCCCCTCAGGCGGCGACGCCTCCGCGGCGGCAACCAAGCTGGGAAACAGTTCCAGCGCCGTCAAGAACTCGCCGTTGACCTCGCCCGCCGGAATCCCGCCCTCGGGCCAGCGAACGATGCAGGGGACGCGGATGCCCCCTTCCCACATCAAGGATTTACGGCCCCGCAGCGGCGAATTGTCGGATCCGCCGCCACCGCCATTGTCGGAGAGAAAGATCACGATCGTCTCGTCCAAGATCCCCTGCTTTTCCAACTGATCAAGCATTTTGCCGATTGCGTCATCCATGCAGGTGACCGCCGCCCGGTAGTCACGCGTACGAGCCTCCGGCGTTGTGACCGTCGCCGGTGAGGCATAGCGATAGCGCTCCACCTGCCGGGTCTCCGAACTCACCGGCGGGTACATCTCCTTGTAACGCTGCGGCGCCTGGACGGTGGTCCGGATTTCGGGATCCAGCGATGAGGCGCCGTGCGGGGCGTTGAAGGGAACGTACAAGAAAAACGGCCGGTCCTCGCGATTCGCGTTCAAGAACCGCAGCGCCTCGCGTTCGAACAGATTCGTGCAGTACGTCCCCTTGTCCTCCTCGGTCGGCGACAGGTTGCGAACCATGCTCGGAACGCCGTAACGCTCGTGCGTGTAGTAATCGATCCCGGTGTTGACGAATCCGTAAAAATCATCGAAGCCACGCGAGGTGGGGAGGAAACGTCGCAGCGTTCCCAAGTCCCACTTGCCGTAGATGCCGCTGCGGTATCCCGCCGCTCCGAGCACCTCGGGCAGGAGCGTCTCCCGGACGTCCATCCCACCGATCCGTTCAAAGGTCGTCTCATACTCCGCCTCGGTGTACTCATGGCCGTAGTCGGGAGCTTCGTTTCGGATCATGTCATAGATGCCGTTGCGCTGGGGGTAACGCCCCGTCAGTAGACTTCCTCGTGAGGGGGTGCAGGCGGGCCAGGTGACGTAGAAGTTCGTCAGCCGCGTCCCTTCGGCCGCCAGTCGATCGAGCGCCGGAGTGATGATCCCGTTGCCGAGTGTTCCCAGGTCGTTGTAACCTTGGTCGTCCGAGACGATCAGCAGAATGTTCGGAGACTTTGCCGCCGCTGGCGCCGCCGCGAGCCAGAAACCCGGGACCAAGAACACCAAGAACACTGCAAAATCGAAAAACCGCCTCAAAGATTTCATCATCGTGCTATCCGAAAATCACTGTGAAAACGTCGTGCTGACAGCAACCATCCATCGTACACAAGTCGCAGGGACTTCTGGGCGTCGGCCGCAAGCTTCGAACCGGTGATCACCTGAACCTTCGTCCAAAACGGGAGGCAGCTGGCCGGCGGGCAAGAAAACCCACCCTAAATAGCCCCCCTTGGGGAGCAAATCTTCCACTTTCGTCGAACTGCAGATTTTCGGGAAAAGCGAGAGTACTCCGGCCACCCCGTTCCCTTTCTCAACATGGTCGGATGTCGCCGACCGATGGTGGTGCACTTCACCTAAGTGTCACCCATCCAAGCCAAGGTAGAACCACTGCATCAGGGCAATCGTCTGTCTCGGTTTGGCTACTCGACGCCGTTAAATCCGGACTACGGGGTACCATCCGCCCCGCGAGAAAAGAACCTCGGGAAAGATTCGCGAGTTCGTTGACACCCCGCCAGGGCGGGAATAACGTGACCGCTGGAGTCGCAACGAGGAGCGTCATCCGCGAGCCCACTCGGGCTGCCGCAAGCCCACTCGGGCTGCCGCGAGCCTCGGCCAGGGAATGGCCACCCAAGCGGGCGAAGCCTAACTGGGATCATGGACGGGTGTACAGTTGGTCGCAAAACGACCATGCAATTGATCCAGCTCCAACCAGGGGAACATTGCCTCACGTGAGTGGTAAGTCAAACAAACGGAAAAAGAATCGGCGCCGGCCCCTCCCGGCGGCGGCGGCTGGTGGCGGTGCCAGCCGTTCCCCCCAACCAAAGCCTGCGAAGGTGAAGGAACCGGAGCAGCTTGTCCCGCCCAGCACAGTCCCCCTCAGCGGTGGCGTGATCGCGGCGGCAGTGTTAGCAGTGATAGCGCTGCTGTATGCCTACTGGCCGACTTTGGTCTGGGTCGAGGAGGCATGGCGGAATGAACCCGACTATTCCCATGGCTACTTGGTGGTCCCCCTGGCGGCCTTCCTCTGCTGGAGCCGGGTCGACACCTTTCCCGGATTTCGCAGCCGGTTGAGCTGGGCCGCCTTGAGCCTGATCGGACTGGGGGTGCTGATGCGGGTGGTCAGCCGTTGGGTTTACGCCGACTTTCTGGACGCTTGGTCGCTGTTGCCGATGATCGCCGGAGCGGTCTGGCTGCTGTTCGGCCCGGCGGCGCTGAAGTGGGCCCTGCCGGCGATCGCCTTCCTGTTCCTGATGTTCCCGCTGCCGTATCGGGCGGAGACGCTACTCAGCTGGAAATTGCAGGGGATCGCGACCGAACTGAGTACAATTTTCCTTCGCGTCGCCGGACAACCGGCCGTTTCGGAAGGCCACGTGATCTGGATCGGCGAGGAGCGATTGCTGGTCGAACAGGCTTGTTCGGGGATGCGGATTTTTGTCGGGGTCGCGGCGCTGGCCTTCTTTTGGGCCGCGATGATTCGCCGCTCGTGGATCGACCGCGTGCTGTTGCTCGCCGCCGTGGTCCCCCTCGCCCTGTTCGTCAACGCGATGCGGATCACGACGGTGGGATTGCTCTATCGTTGGTTCGGCTCGGACGAGGCGCGGCACATGATCCACGACCTGTCCGGTTACCTCATGATCCCCATCGCGTTCGCACTCCTATGGCTCTTCAAAGGCTATTGGGAACGTTTATATCGGCCGATCGAAAAAGTCACCGCCCGCCAGCGGGCTGCGACGCCATCGATCCAACCAACTTAAAAATGAGTGGGAAAAAGGTGTCCGGTACCTTTTTCCCGCTGAAGTAATCGACTCGGAACGGACTCCAATTTGCACCATTCGATTTTCCTCCCTTGAAAGTTCCATCACGACATCCGTTCATCTCTGATTGAAGGTTCAGGAAATAAACAGCATGACCAGCTCCAACGATTCGTCGCATCTTTCGGTTCCTCCGACCGGCAACTCGCATCATCAACACGCCGCTCACCAGCATTCCCCACACCGTCTCGGCACAGGGCACATGACTGCCGCCCCGAACGCTGCAGCGCCCCACGGCTCTCAGGCTCACCAAGGTTTTGATCCTTGGATCATTTGGGTGACCTTCCGGCAGTGCTGGGCATGGGCCGTCCCGACGGGGCTTGTGTTCGCCGGAATCGCGGCGTTCGCTGTTCTCCAATCGTTCACCCCGACCTATGAAGCAACCCACCTGATGGAGGCGAACCAGGATTTCGTCGTCTTCAAAGGAGTGTTGCCGTTGAATCGCTCGAGTCGCAACGTGGCGCGGACCGAAAAGCAACTGATCTACAATTCGATCGTCTTGGATTCGGTCCTGGCCATCCCAGGGACCCGGGAGGTTCCGAGCCTGTCCGATCCCGAGTCCGCCGAGACGAACCTTCGCAAGAATCTGTCGGTCGGGAATGCGGGCACCGACACGTTGCTGACGATCAGCTATCGAGACGAGGACCCCGACGCGGCCGCCTATGTCGCGAACGTTGTCGCCGACGCTTATCTGTCCAAGCGGAATGAGTTTGATCAGACGCGGTCCAAGAATCTGGAACGCTGGTTGAGCCCGGAGATCCAACGCTGGCGGGGCGAGGTGGAGAGCCGTCAACGACGCGTCGAGGAGCTCAGCGGCAAGACCGCCGGCTACGCCGTCAGTGACAGCAATCGGCCTTCCCCCTCGGACGTCTCCCTGATCGAAAAGCTGCGAGCGGAGAAGGCCGACCTGGAAGTCGAACGAGCGGTCATGGAGGCCAGCCTCGCGATGGATGAATCGGAGGACGCCCAGTGGAAGTTGGAACTGCCGGAGGTCCCGGCGGCGGAAGAGCTCAAGGTGGATGCCATCGAGCCCACCGAGAGTGACATCGAAAACTTCATCGCCCGTGACCCAGCGGTCAAGGAGGCGCGGCGATTGCAAGATTACTACAAGCAACAGATGTTCAACATGGAGGAAAAAGATCTCGTACGGATCAATCGAGAGCACTACGAGTCGCTGCAGGAAAAACGCGACGAACAGACCGCGGCGGTCGCGAAAGCTGAGAAAGCGGCCCGCGGGAATGCGGTCGAAGAACTGCAGCGGATCGCCGAAGAGGATCGTTTAGCCAAGAAGCAGCAGTTGCGGCAGGAGTTGCTGAACGATCAGAAACAGCAAATCACCCAGCGTGAAAAGCAGCGTGCCGAACAGGTCAGGAAGCTCCGTGATGTGAGCGCCCGGCTGGAAGTGATCAATGGGCAATACGAAGAGGCTCGCCGTGAGCTGGAACAGTTCGGCGGCGATGCTGCGGCACTGCAATTTGCCCAGCATGATTTGTCCGTCGCTGTCTCGGTGATGGAAAAGTTGCTCGATCGGCAAGCGGCGATTCAAACCGAGCAGCGGCGCGACGGGTCGATCCGGTCCCTCGCCGAAGCCACCCCGGCGCGGCGGCCGGTGGAGTCGGTGCCCATGAAGAAGATCTTCGCGGCCTCCGGGGGCGCCTTCTTCCTCCCCTTCATCCTCGGTCTGCTTTGGGAGATGAAGGTCCAGCGGATCTCCGACACCTCGAAGCTCGAAAGTCGCGACCTGGTACCGGTCGTCGGCGAGGTGTCCAAACTGCCCGCGGGCAATCGTACCGGCCGGAGCCAACGGGTCTTCGAGGAAAGTATCGACTCTCTCCGCGCCAACCTGTTCCTCTCCAAAGCAACCGCCGGTGCGCGGTCGTACGCGATCACCAGCAGCATGTCGGGTGAAGGCAAAAGCAGCGTCGCGTCCCAGCTCGCCGTCTCGATCGCCAAGGCGACCGGTGAGACGGTGCTGTTGATCGATGCCGACCTGCGGAGCCCTGACCAACACGAAATCTTCGGCCTCGAATTGACCCCCGGGCTCTCCAAAGTCTTGTCGGGGGAGATCGAATTGGAGGAGGCGGTGGACAAGTCGCTCGGGGACTTAGTGCATGTCGTCCCAGCCGGCAAGTTGATCGAAAACCCGCACCGCTTGCTCTCCACCTCGGCACTTCGCGAAACGATTGACCAAGCCATGCAGTCCTATCGCCACGTGATCGTCGATACCGCCCCGGTCCTCTCCGCCGGTGAAACGCTCGCGGTGACCTGCTCGGTCGATGCCACGTTGCTGTGCATGATGCGTGACGTCAGCCGCGTTGAGAACGTCAGCCGCACAACTCGCCGGTTGGAGGCTGCCGGGGCCAATTTGGTCGGCACCGTCTTCAGCGGAGTTCCCGCCCGCGAGTACGCCTATCGCTACGGCGATTATCGCTACGCCCACGCCGTCGAAGCCTAGAGGTTTTTTGACTGATTGATTTTCGGAATGTAAGGCCGGGGGGCTTGCGCCCTGCCGTTAAAAACCTTTTTTAACGCCACGGCGCAAGCCGTGCGGCCCCATCCCCATCCCCATCCCCACCCCTACCTCTCATCCATCCCCCCTGCGACGCGTCATCCTTGTCATCCTTCGATCATTCGTTCCCCAGGTGCTAGCTCCGTGCAATCCAGTCAGTCGACCGACCCCGGCAATGTCGCCGACGCTCCCCACGAGGGCTCTCCAGTGACCTCCCAGCCAATGAACTCTTCCACGACATCGGACACGGCCAAACCCGACGCCCGCACCGGCGACTCCAACGTCGCTGGAGGGACCAACGCTCACGCCGACGCCTCCTCCTCGGCCGACCGTTACACCCATGGCCAGGGAATTCATGGCCGCCGCTTTCGATGGGAGTGGAATCTCCGGCTGCTGGTCGGCACCGCGGTCGTCACCGCAGCGGTGCTGGCTCTCGGAGCGGTCTCCTATTTCTATCAATCAAAACGGGCCGCCTCGACGTTCCTGCAGCGTGCCCAGGTGGCGGCGGACCAGGGCGATCACGCCGACCATGCGAAATGGCTCGGCCGCTACGTGCTGCTGCAGCCCAACGACGTGGACACGGTCTTCGACATCGCCCTCGCCTCAGACCGGGCCGCCGACGCCGCGGAACCGGAGGAACAGTCCGCTGCGGCCAACAACGCTCGGCGCGAATTGGAACGAGCCATCGCGACTCTCGCTCGTCTCGATGGTTATTCCAATCAGGTTACCGAACTTCGCCGCCGCCTGATTCCCCGACTGCTCCAACTCGGTGGATACCGATTCGCCGAAGCCGAACGCCAAATCTTGGCCTTGGCACCGAAGGAGCAGGAGCCCGACATGGTCGCTGGACTGGCCAAGTCGCTGGCCGGCCAGCTCACCATCGGCAGCTACCGCGACCGTGACCCGCAACGATACCGGCGCGCCGATGCCCCCTGGAAATGGCTCGCCCAGCAGCCACCCGGGCAAGTCCTTCAACTCGCGGTCCAGAAGAACCCGGACGACATCGACCTCGCCGCCCAGATGATCGATCTGTTCCTCCGCGAACCCGGACATTTCACCAATTCCGCCCTCGCAGGCACCGAGGAGGAGGATTCGGAAGAGTCGCTCACCGCCTCGCTACCAGACCCCCAAACGCACGTCGAGAACGTCGTCGATTCGCTGGCCCAACGCAGCGGGGAAAGCCGGCCACTCTGGATCGCCTACCAATTCCATCGGGCTCAAGACGACGCGGAGCTGGCGACCGAACTGCTGGTTCAAGGGACCGAGCCAGCCGCGGACCGGCTGCGGCGATTGACCACCGAGCCCCCATCGGACGATTCTGCGTCAGACGATTCTGCGTCGAATGGCTCCGCGTCGAACGATTCTGACGTTGCGGATCCGGATACCGTTGCGGAACAGACATCGTACGTCTGGGACTTCCTTGTCCTGCTCGAAGCGTCCCGGCGCACCGGTGCCGATGACCCGCAACAAGCGGAACAGTGGCTCGACCAGCTCTGCGACATTCCCACCGGTGCCGGAATTCCTGAGTCGATGCTGGAACAAGCGTTTCAAGCAGCCGGCACGTTTCGGGCGCGACAAGGAGATATCGCGGGCGCTCGCGCCATTTGGCGCGAAGGCCTGGAGACTCTGGGAACCGATCATTTGGGGCTGGTTCAAGCAGTGACCTCCACGCTGGTCGATTCCGAAGAGGCGGACGAGGAAGAAATCGATGAGGCGATCGCCCAGTTCGACCAGGCCATCAGCGACGCGGCGGTACGCTTGGCCCGGCTCTCGAAAACGGGAATGTCGCTCGAACAACGCAACGCCCTGGCACAACGGATCGATGAGTCGAGCTGGACCCTGGAGCAACTTCAAGGTGTCGCCGCGCGCCGTAAGGGAGATCTGAAGGCGGCGGTCGCTTCGTTCGATTCTGCGATGCAGTCCCAAGTGAGTGTGCCGACCGAGTCGAAGGTCCAGGTCGCACGCGCGCTCGCCGAGCTCCACGGCCGCCAAGGCATGTGGGACCAAGCCGCGATGGTGCTGGAACAGGCCAGCTCGATCGCTCCCGCCGACTTGTCGTTGGCCGCCGCTGCCGCGGAAGCTTGGACCAAAAGTGGGAACCTGGTCGATGCCCGGCAGAAATGGCGACGCGCCAGCTCCGCGCCCTCGCTCACCATTCGCACCTCGATCGCAGAAGCCGAGTGGACATATCAGGTGAACCGGGAACCAGCCAACCGGGACCTGCGCCGCGTTCGCGAACGAATCGAAAACGCCCGCGAGCTGGTCCCGAACGATCTCTCGGAACTGAGTGACGACGAGCGTCAAAGTTTGGAATCGGCCGTCGCCCAACTGGAGATCCTCGAGGCCTCTGCCGATGCCCCCGGGGAAACGCTGGAAGAACATCTGCGTTCCGAAGCGCTCGGCCGCCGGGTCGCTGAGATCGCCGCCGACTATCCGGACGCCGTGGAGATTCAGAGGACCGCGGCGATTCGTGCCGCCGCGGTTGGGCTTCAAGAGGAATCGCGAGCGGCGCTGCAGCGACTCGCGGCGGCGACGGGCGAGGAGAGCACACCGCTGGCCATTGCCACTGCCCAGACCCTGGAGATCAAAGGTCAGCGTCAAGCCGCCTACGATCGCTTCCTCCGCCAGGCCGAATCCGATCCCGATCGGGAGCTGGAGCTGCGGCAGCTGGCGGCGGAGTTGGCGCTTCGCTATCGAGATTACGATGGCGCCTATCGCGCCCTGTACACCATCCCCGAGGACGATCGCACCGATTCCGTACTCGAAACCCTGGTCCGCGTCTCTCCGCGACTCAGCGAAGATTCCGAATTCCTGGAATCGGACAGTGGCCAGCGGCTGACCGCACCCGAACTGGCCCAGCAATGGGAAGCAGAGTTGAAACAGGTCGAGGGAGCCGGCGGAACACGCTGGCGTTACGCCGCGGCGACGAGGCTGATGCAAGACCTGCTGGCCAACCCTGGTGACGACACGGCGAATGACCCACGGCTGGCAGAAATCCGAGAGCATGCCCAGGCGATCCAACGGGAGCGGCCGCAGTGGGGCGCGGGAATCGCGCTCAACGGCTGGCTCGCGGCGCTGGACGGTGACACCACCGCGGCGATCGAACAATTGCAGCAAGGCGTCGCCTCCGGGGACCGGCAGCCCCTGACCCGCTGGCTGTTGGCACAACAACTCAATCGCCAAGGCCGCTACGAAGCGGCCCTCCGCGAACTCCGAGAAGTTGACCGCGCCCGTGGAAGCCAAGTCGCCGGCACCTCGCGGTTGGCTGTCAACCTCGTACAGCGCCAGGGTGACCACGACCAAGCATTGGAACTGGCCCGCCAAGGAACTCAAATTCGGCCCCAAGATTCCGACGCCTGGCTCCTGCTCGCCCAAGCCGGTTTTGTCGCCGTGCGACAGTCAACCGACGACGCCCAACGCGAGGCGTTGATCACCGAGACCCGCGAGGCGTTCGATCGATCATTCGCCCTCAGTGACGGTCGCAATGTCGCACTCGCCGGCTCCCTCCTCAGGTTCGAGTTTTCCTTCGGCACACGGGAATCCCGACAGGATGCGATCGATCGCGTTCAGAACAGCGAACTGAAGCAGCCGAGAAAAGGGCTCATGCTCGCCTACGTCTTGATGCGATCCGAGGATCGGGAAGCGGCCGAGGAACACCTCAACGCCGCCGAAAAAGCGGCCCCGCGGTCGGCCGAAGTCCAATACGCCAAGGCGCAACTTTACCGAGCGACCAACAAACGGGAGCGGTCGATCGAGGCGCTCGAACAGGCGCATCAACTCAGCCCCGCCGCGGCGCGGATCCGCAACGACCTGGCCGTCAGCCTGGCGACCTCCAGCGGTGCGGATGTCCCCTGGGACCGGATCGAATCGCTGCTCGGCGAAGAGAGGGGTGGCAACGAAACCAATCGGTTGACCCACGCGATGCTCCTGGCGATCAAGGGCAATGCATCGCAACAAGCGGAGGCCGAAGAGATCCTGCAGGAACTGGTCAGCGGCGATCGTTCCCAACGGGTCAATGCACTCCGGGTCCTGGTCGGGCTGCTCCGACGCCAGTGGAACAGTCTCGATGATCCACAGTCCCCAGACGCCCAAGAGCTGGTGGAGAAAACAAACCAGCATTTCGAAACGCTTTTGAATCAGCCCGAACCGACCGCGATCGATCTTTACCGCTATGCCGATTTTCTGATCGACAACGACCAGCTGTCGAAGATCGAGCCCGTGCAGAGCAGATTGCGGAGTCTGCACGGACCGAGACCCGAATGGCTCGAAATGACTCTGCGGC
>CAYWXT010000185.1:0-11550 GCA_964462125.1 uncultured Pirellulaceae bacterium
CGGACATCGCAGTCATCCCTCCAAAACCTGCATCCTGGACAGTTGCCACGAAACTTGCGGAAGAGCCATTCAGGGAGGCGGTTCACCCATCATTGCACCAAACACAATGGTCCCGATCAATAGACCGGGTAGTGAACAAACCAACGACACGAGACTCACCATACACAGCATAAAGGGAAGGCGGCACGTCTCCCAGCGTGTAATCAGATAATACAGGGCGTAGAAGGGAACAAACAAATATAGTAAACCTTGGGCAACCTCTTCTTGAAAGGCAATGACCATAAGCCAGATCCCAGCACCCGTTTGAATGACCAAATAAGACAGTCCCACAATGGCGAACACGACGAATCCAAGTAATGGAATAGCAGACAAAATAAAACTTGCGGCTGACACAATGCCGCAGAGCATCAGTGTCTTGCGGTTGTCGATCAGCCACGACTCCCACCCAGCACTCTGCGACGCTGCCGGGCGTCGAAACTGGGAAGGCGGGCGTCGAGACTGCGAAGGCGGCGGCGTGGACGGAGACTGGTAGGGGGAAATTTTTCCGGCTGCCGTAGGGGACGAGAAGCCTCCTCGATATGCCGGCTGCACACCTTGGCCACCAAAAACGCGATCATCGCTTGGCAGTGATGAAAAAAGATCATCGCCGACCGGATCGTTCAGCGCGCTCTGTGGTGACGCAACCGGCGCTGCTCTGCGGGGTGTCGAAGACCGTCTTGGTCCGCTGTCAGGGACTTTCAGTACCGTTGAGCATTTTGGACAGCGGACTTTCTTGCCAACCGCCCCAGCGGGAAGCCTCAGAATGACTTGGCAACTAGGACACTTCACAGACTTTGCACTGGTGGCGTCGTTGGAACGGGGATTCTCCGAAGGCGTCGAAGCGGGCCCACTAGCCCCGGAATTCCCACCGGTCCGTACGACCAATTGCTGGCTGCACGTCGGACACTTTGCCTTCCCTCCGCCTGCCGGGAACCGCAATTTCGTGGTGCAGCTGGGACACTGAACGACGTGAGACATAGCGGACAACCAATGGTTCGTGAAAACAGTCTTGAGCCTACCTGGACAGTGCTTGTCGCGGAAACAATATGTCCGGACCAGTCTAATTCACCCAAGACTCGGCGTCCGCTAATCGCTGCTCCAATTCATCCAGCGTTTCCCAAGCCGGCACATCGAAGAAAAAAGGGGGAAAGGAGCAATGCTGGTAAACTGGGGAAGTTCGCGCAGACAGTCTCGGGCGCCGAAGGTGGACGCTTCGTGGAACGAGCGCGCCGTGCTATCGACCGGTCCGGTCGTGTTGGCGTCCAAGCGGTGTGCCGCTCGGCGATTCGCTGACGCACCCGTATTTCCGGCGTCGGACAGCAGTGCGGGCATGACTTTCCCACCACGTACTGCGCGGCCTGCTGTGCCTCGGCTGACAAGATTGCCTGGCAGGCAAAGCACTGGGCGAGTTCGGACTCGGCGAGATCGGGCCAGACCGCCACGTGTTTGTCAAAGACAAAGCAATCACCGCGGTAATGCAGGCCGCCACACTCCTCGAAATACTTCAAGATGCCGCCGGTGCAAAACATCACCACCGGCTTCTCCTTCATGTCTCTCAGAATGTGAACGGATTACGTCACAGTATGGCCGATCGAGCAAACTTGCACGAACAGTTTACCAGGGCGTTCTCAGCGGCGACGATCGGCTTCGTGCCGCTGAAGACGCTGACGGGCCGCGTCGATCGCCTGTTCGTACCGCTGCTGGCCGCCACGAAAGGATTCCTCTGGATCTTCGTCCGGTACCTGCAGCTCGCGTCGAAGCCGTTTGACTTCCTCGTGAAGCCGCTCCTGCACGTCCTGGTATCGCGGGTGATCGTAGACGCTCGTCAGCTCGTACGGATCACGCTTCGAATCGTAGAGTTCCCACTCATCCAGGTCATCCTCATAGTAGTGAATCAGCTTGTACCGCCCATCGACCACGGCGTAATGGCGGCGGACGGAATGGGGGCCGGGGAATTCGTAGTAGTGGTAGTACAAGGTCTCCCGCCAATCATCCGGGACGTCCCCACGAAGCAGCGGGACCAGGTTGTGACCCTGCATGTCCGCGGGGGCCGCGGCGCCGGCGATCTCCAGAAATGTCTGGGCGAAATCGAGCGGCGACGCGATGCGATCCGTCTCGCTGCCGGCGGCGACGGTTCCGGGCCAACGAACGATCAACGGAGTCCGCAGCGATTCCTCGTACACCCAACGCTTGTCGAACCAGCCATGTTCACCAAGGTAAAAGCCCTGGTCCGATGAGTAGATGACGACCGTGTTCTCCGCCAGCCCGGAGTCATCCAGATAGTCGAGGACCCGACCCAGGTTATCGTCGACGGAGTCGATGCACCGCAGATAATCCTTGATGTACCGTTGGTACTTCCAACGGACCAGATCGCGTCCCTGAAGATCCATCTTTTCGAACGCTTCGTTCTTCGGCCCATAGGCCGCATTCCATTTTTCCAACTGCTCGTCGGTGAGATTCCCGGGTGGCACCAACTTCAGATCCGACCGGTTCATCGTGTACCGAAGCGACATGTCCTGGGTCATTGCGGCAGTGCCACGACCGACATAGTCGTCGAACAGCGTCGGCGGCTCGGGGATGTCGGTGTCGTCGTATTTGGTCAGGTGATCGGGGCCGGGCTGCCAATTGCGGTGCGGCGCCTTGTGCTGGTACATCAGCATGAAGGGACGCTCCTTGTCCCGCTTCTCTTGAAGCCAACTCAGCGTCAAATCCGTGATGATATCGGTCGTGTAGCCGGTATGGTTGATTCGCTCGCGTTGGCCGTCCCCGTTTTCGTCGCGCAGCATCCGCGGGTTGTAGTACGGTCCCTGGCCCATCAACACTTCGGAATAATCGTAGCCCTGGGGCGCCATGTGCGTGCCCAGATGCCACTTGCCGATAACTGCCGTTTGGTATCCGGCCTCCTGCAGCAACTTCGGAAAGGTCTGCTGATTTCCGTCGAAACGATTGCCATTGACCAGAAAGCCGTTGAGGTGGCTATATTTTCCAGTTTGGATCACGGCGCGCATCGGACCGCAGATCGAGTTGGTCACGTAACACTCGCGGAAAAGCATGCCCTCGCCGGCGAGCCGATCGATGTTCGGCGTCTGGTTGATCTTCGAACCGTAGGCGCTGATCGCCTGGTAGGCATGATCGTCGGTGTAGACGAACAGGATGTTGGGTCGAGCCTCTTCGGCGAGCGTCGAGGAGATGCCGCACAGCAGCAAGACGGCGACGCCGATCCGTGTGGTCCACGCAGAAGTCATGGTTTTCTCCTTAGAGGATTTCGGGGTGTCGAAGAGAGTTTTGGCAACTTCGCCCCAACATACACCGCGCGGCTGCGGTGTCAGGACTCTTTTTCGCCTTTCAAGCATTACAACAAGGTACGCCAACACAGCGTGATCGGCTACATCACACCGGCGGATTGCCTCTGCGGGCTGGCCGCAGAGATTCATGCCGAGCGGGGCCCCGAAATCGACCGCAATCCCATGTGCTTGCTGCATGGTTTGCGTCATCGGACCGCGGTACATTCAGTGGTGCAACCGTCGCATGGCGGGGTGACAATCCTTGCAGATGAACTCGAAATCGTCCCAATCATGAACACGCTTTTCCGCATCGCCGTCTTCGCGTCCTTCCTGGTGAGCCAAGGTTCAGCAGCTACAGCCACCGAGAAACGCAATGTTTTATTCATCGCCGTGGATGATCTCCGCGTGGAACTTGGATGCTACGGCGACGAACATGTTCGTTCGCCGAATATCGATCGTCTTGCCGAGCGAGGCACGCTGTTTTCCCGTGCTTACTGCCAGCCGACGGTCTGCAATCCTTCGCGTGCGTCGGTTCTCACAGGATTCCGCCCCGACACGCTGGGTGTCTGGGATTTGGTCACGCACTTTCGTGAAAGGCGACCTGAAGCGATCACGTTGCCACAACTGTTTCGGGCAAGCGGCTACCACGACACAGGGTGTCGGCAAGATCTTTCACAATTGGCGTCAAGACGCGTGGAAGGGCGACCCCGATTCTTGGAGCGTGCCTTCGGTCCTGCATTACAACAGTCACGGCAATGATCGGCCGCAGGTCGAAGGGGAGGTCCCTCCCAATCTGGCTTCGGGAAAGCGGGGGACGGAATGCCGCGACGTGCCCGATGAGCTTGACAGGCTTGGTCTGCGGGAGAACAGCATCGCGGTCTTCTGGTCCGATCACGGTTTACATCTCGGAGAACATGGGCTCCTTCGGAAGACGACCGCTTTCGAACTCGACGCGCGAGTTCCGTTGATCATTGATGCTCCGGGGTATCGTGATGGCCGGAGCAGCAGCGCTCTCGTTGAACTCGTCGACCTCTAACCCACGCTGGCGGAACTTTGCGGCCTCCAGACCTCCGGGGGACTCGCCGGAGTGGAGCTGGAAGGAGTCTCGCTTGTTCCGTTGCTCGAGGATCCGGGGGCGACGGTCAAGGAACTAGCGCTGACCCAAACGCCACGTCCCAACTACCCACGTGGCAGGCCTCCCGAGCGTGACCAAGCAGTGAAACTGCTCGACGTCGCAACCGAACGACGTCCTCGACTCAGACCTTCAATACCTCTGACAGCGTCCCCTGACTGTCAGCAAATCGGTCGATTTCCAGTCCCAGTTGCTGCAGCATCGTGACGTACAGGTCCGACAGTCGACTGGAGGACTCCTCAAAACGGTGAAACGACCCATGGCTGAAACCCATCCGGCCCGCACCAGCCAGGATCAACGGGTAGTTGACGGCCTGATGCGTGCGGCTGGTGCTGCAGCCGTAATAAACGAGCGTGTTGTCGAGCAGTGTGCCTTCCTGAAAGGGGTCGTCGGTCGACCGCAGCCGATCCAAGAAATACGCCAGCTGCTTGCTGAGAAACTGGTCGTACTTGCCCCAATCCGCGTAACCCCCTTCCTGCTCAAAGCGATGGCTCAGCGCATGATGTGGCGCCAGGCCGATCGAGGTGGGAAAGCGGTCGCCGATCCCCTTCGCATCTTCGCTGGTGATCTGGTAGGTGATGGCGCGGGTCGAGTCGGTCAGGAGCGCCGCATGAATCAGATCAAAGATCGCGCGAAGGTAATCCTCGGCGTCTCCCTCGGCAGAAACGCTCAGGTCAAACTCGTCCGCGTCGAGCTGCGGTCGCTGAGCGTCCAACCAGCGATCGGCCGACTCTAGACGCTGTTCAATCTCCCGCACCGCCGTCGTGTACTCCTCCAGACACCTGCGGTCAGCCGCAGAAAGTTCCCCCGCGATCGATCGGGTCTCACCGAGGACGTGGTCAAGAATGCTTCGGTCCCGACCAAACGATTGTCGCTGCTGCTCCAGCGAACGCTGCTCAATGCCAAACAATCGATTGAAGATTTTGCGCGGTTCGGAAAGACTCGGAATGGGCGTGCCGGCGGCGGTGAACGACAGCGTCTGAGTCCGCCCAGGGGTGCCCACGCCACCGTCGCTGGAAAGCGTCAGCGACGGGAACCGTGTCTGCGTGGCGACCTGCGCTGCGTACAACTGGTCGATCGAAATGCTGTTGGTATATCCATCGGACGAGTCAGCACCGGTCAGGAAGCTGTCCGCGGTGATATGTGCCAACGTCGGACGCATCGCCGGATGAGAAAGCCCACCGAGAATCGTCAGCTCCGACCGCAGATCCGCCAGTGGCTGCAGCGGGCGTGTTAGCTCGTAGTCAGGGCCATCCTCATGAGGAAACCAATGCCACTGCTCGTGATCCGGATGCCCTTGCGGCGGAAGACTAACGCCGTTGGGGAAGAAAATACAGCACAACCTGCGCGGCGGTCCAGCCGCATCGCTGCTCGCCCCCCGAGCTTCCTCCGATGCGTTCGCTGAAGCCAACCATCGTGGCACACCGAGGGACGGTAGAGCCGGCAGCGCCATCGAAATGCCGGCGGCCTTGAGCAGCCGGCGGCGAGAGGTGTCACATTTCCTACCGTGCATCAACTTCTCTCCATGGGAGTCGTTCTCCGGTCGTCTCGCGGGGCGTCTGTCACTGGCGAAACCCCTCGCTCTCGATGATTGCGAGGACAAGTGTCTTTAGTCGATAGTCCGCACCGGCAAATCGGTCGTGCAGGTCCTTCAATGACGGTTGGTCGCCGAACGCGGGGGCTCGTCCCATCGCGTACGTGTACATGTGGCGGACCAGCGAATTGGCGAAATCATCGCGACGTTGCTCGACAAGATACCGCTTCAGCTCGCGAATTCCCTCGATTCGCTCCCCGCTGGGAAGCTCCGCCGACGCGTCCACCGGTCGGGCCTCTGCCGCCGGCCCCGCAGCGAAAACTTCGCTCCGCCATCGCCCGGTCGCGTCGAAGTTTTCAAACGGGATGCCCCACGGATCGATCGACGCATGACACGACCGACAAGCGTCCGCGTCGCGATGCATCTCGATTTGCTGTTTCAGCGACAGTCCCTCCAACTCCGGGCTCTGACTGTCAATCTCCGGCACATTGGGAGGCGGTGGTGGAGGCGGCGTCCCCAGTAGCCGGTCCAGCAGCCAGACGCCACGGCGAATCGGATGAGAATCCCTTCCATCGGAGTTCATCGTCAATAGACTCGCCTGAGTCAACAAACCGCCGCGGGACGATCCCGCTGGCAAAGCGACCTTGGCAAAGCTACCGTCGATGACCGAATCGATTCCGTAGTGCCGCGCCAGACGCTCGTTGAGCACTAGGTAGTCGGAATCAAGAAGGTCCAGCGCGCTGGCATCGGGATCGGAAAACACCTGCACGAAATACCGCAGCGTTTCTTCAACGGCCAGGTCGATCAGGTCCTGGTCATACTGCGGGTAGAGTTCGGTATCGACCGCGACGTTGCGAAGTCGGTCCAGACGCAACCACTGGCGGCAGAAGTCTCGAAGAAACCGCTCCGCTTTCGGGTCATCGAGCATTCGCGTGGCTTCGCTCACCAACACATCGGAATCGCAAATCGAATCGTCCTCTGCAAGCTCTCTCAACCGCGCATCGGGTGGCTCGAGCCAAAGCAGATAGGAGAGCCGCGACGCAAGCTGATACGGCGTCGTCTCGCTTCCCGGCTTCTCATTCTCGGCGGCAACGTACTCGTGAAACAGAAATGCGGGAGAGACCAAGGTGGCTGCCATCGTTTCCCGCAAGGCATCTTCGAATGATGCACCTGCGTCCCGCAGTTGGTCGAAAAGCGTCAACTTCGAATCGACCTCCGACGGATGGGCCGGCCGCCGGTAAGCCCGGTCGAGGAACCGCGTCAGAACGTCACGCGCCGTCCTTCGCTGCTGGGCTGCGTTTTTGGGATCCCCTGGGTTTCCGGCGTACCGCTCCGGGTCGATCGACCACCGATAGGGCCCCTTCGCCGTGACGCCCGGTATCACCTCCACCTCGACGGAGTCCAGATACAGCGCATTCAGTCCCGCTTCGGCCATTGTCTTCAGTGGCACCGCCACCTGGTCCGCTTCCGATTCCCGGTATCCTCCGCGGCCGAGGTCGTAGATCGCTCGCTCGTCCCGCGTCACGTTGGAGATAAACAGTTGGTTGAGATCGAAGACGCTAAGACGATCGTAAACCTCTTCATCTTGCTGATGCCCTTTGGTAGGGACATCCTCCATGCGATAGCGGAACTCGTAGACCGCCGGCTGGTCGCGCGTCGCCTTGACGTCGACCTCACCCAACATGCGTGTGTCCATCCAGTCGCCGTCGCCGAGCGTGATGCCCGTCTCAACCCGCATGCGGGGATAGCGTCCACTGCGGCTCGGCGTCGCTGCCGCGCGGATCCGAACCACCATCTCACCGCTTGTGGGAAACTTCGGAAACGCCACAAACTGTTGATGCAGCTTGGGGATCGCTTCCCGCAGCGGTTCCTCGGTCGGGAACGGCCCCGGCGGAAGCGGCGTCAGCGGTCCGACGAAATCGGGTGACGCGCGGCGGTTGGTCAACTGGCGCTCTCGAAACTCCTCCCAGTCCACCGGTTCGGGCGCACGATCGCGGGTGCCATAGCGGTCGGCGGTCGAATAGTAGAGGTCCTCCAGTTCGATGAAATACCGCAGCGGTGACTCCGCCGGTTCACCAAACAGCACATACCGGGCAACGGCCGAGCGAGCCGTTTCCAGATAGCACTCGATCTGCAGCGAGGAGAGCCCCAGCAGTTCGGCACTGTTCCGGTAGCCTTCCGGCGAAACAGGGTCGGGAGTCAGTCGATCGGTGAATTGCGCGTCCACGCCAAACAGATGCTGCATCGTGTGGTTGTATTCCGCCACCGTCAATCGGCGCATGCGTGCGTTGCGTCCCGAACGACGATCCGCTTCTGCCCATGTCGTCAACTGGCGATCGAGCCAACGGCTGAGAAACTGGCGATCGGCGTCGGAGAGGGCTCCGGCATCCTCCGGCGGCATCCGCTGCTCGTCGATCATTCGCTTGACAGTCTGCACCGTCTTACGATCCTGTGGCGTTCGCCCAGAAAGATCGATCGTGTCAAGACGCACGCTGGCTTCCTGAGTGTCCGATCCGTGGCAGTCGACGCAGGAATCGCGAAGGATGCGGGCGACCGCCGGAGCCTGATGCGATTCCGCTGCACCATCATCATCGCTGCTTTCAGCCGTCGCCTCCTCGGGTCCGCTCGCGGCGACGATTCGCTGCGGAACACTCAAGAATGCAGTTATGGCAGTTATGAAGAACGCAAATGCGGCGCCCGGCAACCTGGCGGGCATGGCGACATGGCAGATCGCGCTCAACATGGTTCTCGATCTCGCCCTGTCGCGTCGCAATGCTGTCTTCGTGTCGCCGTTTTTGTGCCTGGCCCCGAGCCACCGGCCCCGAGCCACCGGCCCCGAGCCATCGGCCCGAACCGTCCACGGAACCCTTCAGCCTATCCGAGCGGCAGTGCAGCGGCAAACCGGCAGGCATCCCAGCAAGCGTTGCCGACCCGCAGCCTTGGTAGTCATTCCAGGGCGGTGGGTGCGGTATTCAACGCAATGACGCCGGTGGCGCAGAGGCGCCGGTGGGGCGTTGAGTTCATTGCGCGGGCATGGGAGAGGCCCCAGGCTCGCAGCCTGGGCTACGGGCAGCCGGGGATCTGGCTCCGCGCGCCGTTATCGCTTCGCTGAGCACGATTGATTCGATGCCAGAACGTTCTCATTCAGTAAAACACCAGCAGCAACGGGATACGAGACACCCGCCGCACACCGCGTGCCAAGACCGGCTCTCATCCCGCCCGCCTCAACGGCTCGCTTCGGACTTCGCGATTCATCGCCGCTCGACCACGCCATGATCGCGGACCGATCAGCGACTTTGGGCTAAGATGGGCCGTTTCGTGGATCGCTTTCGAATTGCAACCGGTGAGGATGGATTGATGGCTCGTATTTCACGTCCGGCTTGGCTGGGCCTAGTGCTTCTCGTGACCGGATTTCTTGCCGGTAACGAACAGAAGGTGATCGCTGAGGATGCAGAACGCTATGACGTGGTGATCTACGGCGGGACGTCGGCAGGGATCGCGGCTGCGGTGCAGGTGCGGCGAATGGGAGGGACGGTGATCGTGATCGAACCGTCCAGCAGAATCGGCGGATTGACCACCGGGGGACTGGGGCAGACCGATATCGGGAACAAGGCAGCGATTGGTGGAGTCGCTCGCGAATTCTACCGGCAAATCAAAACGTATTACGACAATCTGGATCACTGGAACTGGCAGGATCAGGACGCCTACCGTTCCGGCGGCCAGACGCGTAACCGTGCCGATGAAGACGCGATGTGGACGTTTGAACCAAAGGCTGCCCTCGTCGTCATGGAGGGACGATACGAAGTCCGGATCGCCTACACCAGCAACCCGAATCGAGCGACCAACGTCCCGGTCACCGTCGAGCACGCGTCGGGACGGTCCACCGTGCACGTGAACCAGCGCAAAACGCCCGAACACGGAGCGTTCGGCACCGTCGGCCGATTCGACTTCACCGCGGGAAAGAGCACGATCGAAATCGGCAATCTCGGTACCGATGGCCACGTGATCGCCGATGCCGTGCAGTTGCTACCCGTCGAGAGCGACTAGCTGGACAGTTCAAGAAACTCATCGCTCGCTATACGACGCTGCCGGCAATGTCGTTGCGACTACTCCAACGCGTCGCCGGGAATCACCTGCCTGTCGTTGCGGATCCCCAAGTGGGAATGGACCAGCGGGTCGATCGAGTAGCTGACTGCCTTGATCGCGCCGTCACACAACGCCATCTGAAAAACGCCGGAGTGAGCCGAGCCAAACACCGCTCCCTCTTCCCCCGGCACGTAGGCGTCAGACACCGGCTGAAATCGCGGGTCGGACTCGGTTCCCGTATACCGGATCAGGTCCCGGTCGTCGCCGCTATAAGCGCTTTCATTGTCCCCCATGTCACTTCCGTTGCGGTACCGTGTGAACGGGATTTGCTTCTCGCCCACAAGATAGGTCTGACTCAGTCCATCGATAATGTCGCGGAACTTCACCCGGCTCCGCTGGTAACAGACGCCGGTGCTGGCCGACATGTCAGGCCATTGGTGGCCGGCAGCATTGTCGAGCGAATCGGGGCCGGTTCCCGAGCGGATCATCCGCCCCCCGCCATTGATTGCGTAATCGTGTCCCGCTCCCTCACCGATGATGTAGAGGTACAAGAACCGGCCGATCGGAAGCGCACCGGCGACCGCCAGCAAGCCGCTAATCCACGCCAGCACTCGCAGCGGATGAAACATGAAGAACACCCGCAGTATCGTCAGTGCCGACCGAGAGATGAACTGCGGTAAAGAGCGAAACAACCGCGAGAGCCGCGTCGCCGCATTCGTCTCGATCGGCACGAACTCGATGGCGAGACCTTTGCAGCTTGCCTGCAGCAGCGACTCGATCGTGTAGCTGTACCCAGTAACGATGTGTGTTCGCTCCGCAGCGGATCGCGAATAGGCGCGGAAGCCACTCACGGGATCGGCTAAGTCACGTCCAGCCAACCGGCTGACGACACGCCGCCCGCACCGTTGCAGCCACCGCTTCAGAAGAGAGAACTTCTCGTCCTCGCCCGGCCGCCGATCACCAACGACCAAGTCGGCTCTTCCGGCAACGATCGGCTCGACCAACCGCTCGATCGCCGATCCCGGGTACTGATGATCGCCGTCGGTATTGACGATCACGTCGGCGCCGAGCCGCAGCGACGCGTCGAGCCCGGTGGCGAACGCCGCCGCCAACCCGCGGTTTTGGTTGTGTCGCACGACGTGATCGGCACCCAGACCCAACGCGACCGCAGAGGTCCCGTCGCGGCTGCCGTCGTCCACCACGAGCGTTTCGATCGAATCGACACCATCAATCCGCGACGGCAAATCGGACACCACCCGATGCAGCGTTTCCGCTTCATTGAAGCACGGAATTTGGATGATCAGTTTCATGGTGCCCCCAGTGAAAAGTTTCGGACGGGGTGAATAGGCTCCTATTGTAGCCGTTAAGCGAGCGCGAAGGGGGACCGAAAAGAAACTTGACTCTGCGGCCCGTTTCCCATCGCATCCCATGCTGGGGAATCGAACCGTACGGCAGCGGTTTGTTCACTCGCAATC
>CAYWXT010000186.1:0-11539 GCA_964462125.1 uncultured Pirellulaceae bacterium
TGGTTGTTGTAACGACTACCGATTCATGGAGACCCTGCCGTGCGCACCGAGCTTACCGATTCCGAAAACCAACACCTTTGAGGCAAACTGGCGAGAAGCGCGGAAATGATTCGCGAGGGAGCTCTGGGAAGCATGGCGGTGGCCGACAGTGTTTTGATACCCGAAGAGAGGCTCAAAGCACTCGGTACCGTCGACGATGTCTCGGCCAGCAGTTCGGCTGGTGGCCCCTTCGGGATGGTGGCCCCTTCGGGATCATGGCCGGGTGCGAACGCGGCGTCGGTGGCCCGCGTGTTCACCTCCGTGGTTGCCAATCCGTTGCCGGCGGTCGCGCAGCGCACCGCCGGCAGCGCTGCACGACTGCACGAGCCTCCCGCAAGGTTCAGGCCCACGTCAGTCCGGCGGCGGTGAGCCGTTTCTTGGTCTCCGCCATCAGAGCGTCCTCGTCCGCTTCGGTTTCGGCGACATAGGTGACGCTGAATCGCAGGAACGAGCCGGCATCGTCCCACGGAACCGTCACGATCCCCTGCTGCTCAATCAGAAACCGAGTGGCGTCCTCCGCCGCGGCAAACGTTTCCCGTGACGTCGTGCCGCTCGGGGCCGGGGTGTAGAGAAAGTAAGTCCCACCCGGCATCTCGCACTCGAAGCCGCACTCGCGGAGGGTTGCGACCAGCTTTTCCATCCGTCGGCGATACTTGGCGTTGATCCGCTCGGGGATCGAGTCGTCATCGAGCGCAGCGGCGGCCGCCTTTTGTGTCGCGATGAATTGGCCACTGTCGCTGTTGTCCTTCACATTGGCGAAAGCGGAAACGATCCGCTCATGACCGCCGATAAATCCCATCCGCCATCCGATCATGTCGTAGCCCTTGCTCATCGAGTGGACTTCGACCCCCACATCGACTGCCCCCGGCGTCTGCAGAAAACTCCGCGGCGGCCCGTCAAACGTCAGCAGCACGTGGGCCGCGTCGTGGACGACGACGAACTCCTTCTGCTTCGCCAACGCGACCACCTGTTCGAAAAACTCCGGGGGCGCCGTGCGCCCGGTCGGCGAGTTCGGGTAGTTGATCACCAGCAGCTTCGTGCGACGATAAATGTCATCGGGGACCGAATCGAGATCGGGGAGGAACCCGTTCTCCGGCAGCAGCGGCAATTTGAAGACTTCGCCGCCGTAGTAGCGGGTGTGGGTTCCGGCGACCGGGTAGCCGGGGGCCGTCATCAACGTCACGTCACCCGGGTTGATGAAACAGGCCGGAAGCATCGCGTAGGCCGGCTTGCTGCCGATGCTGTGATTGATCTGCTTGGCGGGATCGAGTGACACGCCGAACCGTCGCTGCAGGAATCGGGCGGCGGCCTCCTTGTATTCGGTCACTCCATTGTCCGAGTAGCCACGGTTCTCCGGTTGGTTGATCTCATGGGCCATCACCCGGCGGACCGACGCGTCGGCCATCGAGTCGTTCTCCCCGATGCCAAAATCGAGCAACTGCCGGTCGGGGTGTTCAGCCAGCGCGTTGCGTTTGGCCCGCTTGATCTTTTCGAACTTGTAGATCTCGGTTCCCTTGCCGTAGCCCGCTCCGCCGATCCGCTCGGCGAATAAGGACTGAAAGTAGGGATCGTTCGATGAGGTCTCTTTCGAAGCGGGCGTAGCGGTCGACATGGTGCATTCGGCGGTTGGGGAAACGGTCCAGTAGCGGGGACCGGCAGCGGGACTCGCGGAGAGTTCCGGGCGCTCCGAAGTCTCTGCGACTTCTGCTGCGACGGGTGATTTTCGTTCTGTTGCCCCCGCAAGTTAGTTCGTCGGCGGTTCGGTGGGCAAGGGCGGGGCCGGGGGTTCCGTGGCGGCGGCTAACTCCCGCTGGATCGCCTCCTGGCCGGCCCGGCGAGCGAGCGGTTCCATCATCAGCAGCGTGCCGACAAACCCAACCCCGCCAGGAATCAAGGAGTACGCAACGAGCCCAATCACCCCGAACAGGAATCCAGGATATTGATGAGTCGCCGTCGACGCGAGATGCGGCAGGGACAGGACGATCAAGCTGAGCCAGCCACTGAGGAAGCCGGAGGCCGCTGCGAGCAGGCGGACACGGGAAGCGGTCCAGGGGAACGACTTGTCTCGAGCATAAAACCCGATCAAAAACACCAGCGGAACGACGATCGAGGCGCAGATCCCTCCGTACACGCAGCCCACGACAACGACAAGCATCAGGACCGGGACAAACTCCAAGGCTGCGGGGACGGGGCTGTTGAAGAATCGGCCGCTGACGATCGAAAAGTAAAGCATCCAGCCGACCCCAAACAGGCCACCCGAGGCCGCCACAGCGCCGATCGTCTGCACCCAAACCCGAGCCGAGGATAGTCCTCCGCTGAACTCGATCGCCCGTCCGCGGTTGACCGTCTCAACCGCCGAGGGGGCGTACGGATTCACTGGTGATTCGCTCATCGGCCGCTCCAGGCGGGAAGGTGCCAGGTCGAAACCCCTTTTCCGAGTAGGCTTCCCACCGGGTATCCTACACGCATTCTGCACCGCGTCGCCTCCGTTTATGGTCATGGTCGCCAATGAGCAGCGTCAACGAATCGACCCAGTCCTATGACTCATTGCGGAACCAGTATGAAGAGCTGGCGGAACTCGCCGGGTCGCTGGCGCATGAGATCAAGAACCCGCTGTCGATCATTCACATGAATATCGACCTGCTCAGCGAGGATCTGCAGGACCTCGATTCGCGCACCAGCCGTCGCCTGCTCAGCCGCGTCGACATGGTCCGCGAGCAGTGCGACCGGATGGAGGCGCTGTTGCGCGATTTTCTCCGCTACACCCGACTCCGCGACATCGACCTGGTCCCCGGCAGCCTCAACGAACAGGTCGAGACGGTCTTGAGAGCGTACCAACCGCAAGCCGACGCGAATCAGATCGACATCGAAAAATACCTCGATGCCGATCTGCCGGCGATCCTGCTGCACAGCGATTCGCTCCAGTCCGCCCTGATGAACCTGGTCAAGAATGCGCTCGAGGCGATGGGCCCCGGTGGGGAGCTATGGGCCCGTACCTATACCACCCGCGGTGGCGTTGCACTCGACCTGATCGACAACGGCAGCGGGGTCGACGACAACACGGTGCTGCACATGTTCGAGCCGTTCTACAGCACGAAGCAGGGGGGCTCGGGACTGGGGCTGCCGACGGCGAGAAAGATCATCGAGGCCCACGGCGGCCGGATCAGCGTCCAGAGCGAACTTGGCCGCGGGACCAAGTTCACCCTTGAGTTTCCCGTCCCGCCCCGACTAGGCTAAGCATCGTGAGGGTGTCTGGTACCTTTTGCGAGGGACTCGCCCTCCGGGTGCTTTGCACAAAAGGTACCGGACACTTTTCCCGCTCATTGCTAAGCTGCCAGGATCTGAGAAAGTTTCTTGGACGACGGCGATTGTTGTGCTCGATCCTACTCTTGTTGCTTGTTTTCGAATTTTCTCGGCACTTTCGCAGCAGGGTTCGTCCAATCGCCCGGTCGGGAGTTAAACTGAGAGGCATGGGTTCCATCGACTGCGCAACTCGTTGGCTGGTCACGATCAGCTTAGTCGCCAGCCTGGCCGTGGGGGGGGTATTTCCCCGCGTGACGGCTTGGGCTCAGGGCGATTTCGATTGGGTCGCCGCAGCGCCAACGGAGTGCTGCTGTGGGACCGAGGACGCTCGTTGCTGCGGAATGGGCTGCTGCCTGGGGCCGAACGCCCCGACGAACGAGCGTTGCCCCCACCCCAATCCCAACGACACACGGGACAGCCAGAACAACCCGTTGGCGTTTGACAGCGCCGTTGGCGGGGGACCCGGCGACACGTCTGGGATGCGGTTCACTCGCGGTGATTGCAGCTTGACCCGTTCGATGGTCGCCCCTTCCCTTCAGGCCATGCACGTTCGCATTGACGCCTGAAACGACCACGGCGCCCCCGGTGTGCGCCGGCTTCTTGACTGGTCATAGCTTTTGGGTTTTGCCTTTCCCCTTTCCGCTCGATTCGTGCGCGCCTTCGTCTTGACCGTGCGAATCGAAATGAGTCCTTACGATGCGAACGTTTCTCTTTCTGTTTCGGCGACCATCGTGGCGGATGATCGTCGTCCTTGCGTTGTTGATCATGAGCGGTGTTGCCTATGCGGCGAGTCCGTACGTCCGCGATCAATCCCACCACGCCTGGCATGCCACTTGGGCGTGGGTCGGGATCGGTGGCGACCCGGTCGACTCGGACACAGTCTATTGGTGTCCGATGGACCCACAGATCAAACGGACCAATCCCAACGACATCTGCCCGATCTGCAACATGGCGTTGGTTGAACTCGAGGGTGGGGTTGTCGAACCGCCGCAGCACCTGACGCTGACCGCGCGACAGGTACAGCAAGCGGGAGTCGCTGTCGAACCGGTGATCCGCCGCAAGCTAATGCGTGAGGTCGACACCACCGGACGGATTGCCTACGACGAACGACGTTTGGCGAAGATCACCTCGTGGGTCCGCGGGAAAAGCCGGATTGAGAAGCTGCATGTGAACTACCGCGGAATCGAGGTTGAACAAGGGGATCCGCTGGTCGAACTTTACAGCCCCGAACTGGTCGTTGCCCAGCAGAGTTACCTTTCATCGCTGCGAAGGGAGGAGCAACGGAGCGGTGAATCGAACGTGCCCTCCTCCCCTCGGGCGACGTTGAACGTGACTGGAGCGACCAACAACCAGTTACGACCACAGACCCAAGGCCCATCGGTTCAGCGCGATTTGATCGAGTCCGGCCGGCAGAACCTGAAGTACCAGGGGCTCTCCGACCGGCAAATTGACGAGCTGACCGAATCCCGGCAGGTACAAGACCGCATCCCAATCGCCGCGCCCATGCGGGGTACCGTTCATCAGCGAAACGTCGTCGAGGGAGAGTACGTCAGCGAGGGAGACGTGCTGGTCGAGCTAGTGGACCTCTCTCACATGTGGGTCTTTGCCGACATTTTTGAGGAAGAGCTGCCGCTGGTGAATTTGGGACTGCCGGTGGAGATCACGGTGGAGCATCTGCCGGACGAGGTTTTTCGTGGCAAGATCGCATTCATCGACCACGCAACCAAGCCCGGCACACGGACGGTGCCGGTTCGAATTGACGTGCCCAATCCCGATCTGCTTCTCAAATCGGGGATGTTTGCCCGAGTCCGCTTTCGGCACGATTGGCCATCGGTGCTGGCCGTCCCCGAAAACGCCGTGATGTTCTCCGGCCAGCGATCGGTGGTGATGGTTGACAGCGGCTCCGGGTCGTTCGAACCGCGCCAAGTCCAACTGGGACGCAAATGGATGTACTCAGCCGAGGACGAATCCGACAGCGACGATCTTGGTTTCGGTGACGGTTCCGAGCGCTACCATGAAGTGCTGGCGGGGCTTTCCCCTGGCGAACGGGTGGTCACCGCCGGGGCGTTTTTGCTGAGCGCGGAGAGCCAGTTTCAAAGTGTGCTGACCAAAATGCTGCCGCCGGAAAGCCAACGCGCAACGCTCGAAGAGGTGCTTGGCAAGTCGCTCGCCGGCAGTATCCGCGATTTGCTGGATGCCTACTTTCAGCTCAGCCGCGTTTTGGCGGACGATGAACTGGAGGCGGTCCCGGCTCGGCTAGCGGCTGTTGAGCAAAACGCAGCATCGTTGGTCCGCACCGCCTCGGAGTCCGAGGCGGAGGAGTTGCGGACCGCAGCGGAGCGGTTTGCGGATCTCGTCGACGAGTTGAACCAGGAAGCGATTGCCGATGCCGAGGACGCACGCACCCGCTTCGGCCGCATCAGCCACGAATTGACGAAGTTGCTCCATGCGCACGGAGGGCAGACGCTGTTCGGCAAGGAGTTGTATCAGTTCGAGTGCGGGATGGCCGATGTCGGTTATGAGCGTTGGCTTTGGTGGGGGCCGGAACTACACAATCCGTATATGGGCCAAAAGATGCTCAAGTGCGGAACGCAACTCGACGTCTTTGAGCCCTAGCCGATGATCGCCAAACTCATTGCCTGGTGCATCGACAACCGTTTCCTGGTGTTGGTGCTCGCTGTCCTCGTAACGGCGCTGGGCGTCTGGTCGACGTACACCAGTCCGATCGATGCTATTCCGGACCTGTCGGACGTGCAGGTCATCATCGACACCTCGTGGCCGGGACGCGACCCGCAGACGGTCGAAGACCAGATCACCTATCCACTGACCACGACGATGCTCGCCGTTCCTGGTGTCGCGGATGTGCGTGGGTTCAGCTTCTTCGGCTTCTCGTTTGTCTATGTGATTTTCGATGACGGGACCGACCTGTATTGGGCGCGCAGCCGGGTTCTGGAATACATGAACCAGGTGCAGGGGCGGCTGCCGGAGGGAGTCAACCCGTCGATCGGTCCCGACGCGACCGGGCTGGGGTGGGTTTACATCTATACGTTGGAAGACACCACGGGCGAATACGACCTGGGGGAACTCCGGGCTCTGCAGGATTGGTACGTGCGGTACCAGCTCACCGGGGTCCCCGGCGTCGCGGAGGTCGCCACCGTGGGCGGAGCGGTAAGGCAGTACCAGGTGACGGTCGATCCGCGGAAGCTGCTCCGTTATCAGATCCCGCTGGAACTGGTTGTCGAGACGATCCGCGACTCGAACAACGACGTGGGAGGACGTTTGTTGGAGGTCACCGAGACGGAGCACTTCATCCGCGGTCGCGGCTACATCCAGAATATCGAGGATCTCGAGGACGTCGTCCTGTCGGCGACCGAGGATGGCACGCCGGTGCTGCTCAGCGACGTGGCCGACATTGCGATCGGTCCCGACATGCGTCGCGGGATCGCCGAAAAGAACGGGCAGGGGGAAGTGGTCGCCGGCGTGGTCGTGATGCGGCAAGGGGAAAATGCGCTGGAGGTGATCGAGGCGTCCAAGCAGAAGATCGAGGAGATCGAGGCCGGATTGCCCGACGGCGTCGTGATTCGCACCGCCTATGATCGAAGCGGGTTGATCCATCGCTCGATCCGCACGCTCAAAACAGTGCTCACCGAGGAACTGGCGATCACCGCCCTGATCTGCCTGGTCTTCCTGTTCCATATCCGCAGCGGTCTGGTGGCAGCGGCTGTGCTGCCCCTGGGGATCCTCGCTTCATTCATCGTGATGAATGCGATGGGGATCAATGCCAACATCATGTCGATCTCCGGAATCGCGGTCGCGATCGGGACGATGGTTGATTCATCGATCGTGATGGTGGAGAACGTCCACAAGCATAAGGAGAAAGCCCCGCCGGGGACCGACCATTGGGAGCTGGTCAAGGTGGCGGCGCAGGAGGTGGGGCCGGGGCTATTCGTGGCCCTGTTGGTGATCACCATCTCGTTCCTGCCGGTGTTCGCGTTGGAGGGCCAAGGGGGGCGGCTTTTCAAGCCGCTGGCTTACACCAAAACCTTCGCGATGGCTGCCGCGGCGCTGATCGCCGTCACCCTCGTCCCAGTGCTGCTCGGGCTGTTCGTCCGCGGCAAGATTCATTCGGAGGCCAAGAACCCGCTGAACCGGTTCGTGGTTTGGCTTTACATGCCTTTCATCCGCTTTGCATTGCGGCACAAATTCACCAGCATGGCGATCGCCTTCGCCCTGCTGGCGGTGACGGCGGTTCCGATCATGAAGACCGGAAGCGAGTTCATGCCGCCGCTGCGAGAGGGAGACATCCTCTACATGCCGACGACAGTGCCGGGAATCTCGGCGACCGAGGCCCGTCGCACGTTGCAGATTCAGGACCAGCTGTTGGTGCAGTATCCCGAAGTGCAGGTCGTGCTGGGGAAGATTGGCCGGTTCGATACACCGACCGACCCAGCCCCGCTGTCGATGGTCGAGACGCACGTGACCCTGCGGCCGGAGGACGATTGGCCGCGGCGGCTCATCGAGACGGGGTACTTGGAAGGTCTGGCCGGAGAAATGCTCGCCGACCTTCGGGATGAGGGGATGCTGACCGAAGCCGGCCTCGAGCTGGATCCCGCCACCATCACCGAGCAAGCCGAAGGGATGGTCCGGGCCGACGTCAACCGCCGCACCCGGGAGGAACTGATGCGGGCCCTCCACGCCGGCATGGCGCGGCTCAAGGAAGGCTACGACGAGCATCGACGCGAATTGCAGCAGCGGGGCGATTCGGTTCCCTCGCGGTTCTCGGAACAGGATCTGGAGGAGCGGTGGGCTGCCGATCTGCTCCGCCGCCAAATGGCCCGAACGCGGCTCCGTGTCCCCGAACGGATCACCACGCAGATGACCAATGATCTGGTCGAGATCCTCGAGTCCCAGGGGGGAATGGAGGCCGACCAGAAAGAACCCTCGATCGCCCACCTTCGCCAGCGCTGGCAAGGAGAGCTGAACGCCGACGACGTTCCCTTGGTCCGCACCACGTTCGCCGAACTCACCAAGGGGGAGATGGAGCAGGACATCGGCATTCCTGGCATGCCCAATTGGTGGCTGATGCCGATCGAGACCCGGCTCGGAATGTTGACCACGGGAATGAAAGGGCTGCTGGGGTTGAAGGTCTATGGGACCGACCTCGATCAGCTCGCCGAACTGGGGACGCAGATTGAAGATGTGCTGCAGGACGTCCCAGGCACGCTCAGCGTGGTCGCCGAGCGGGCCATGGGCGGACATTACCTCGACGTCACCGTCAACCGCCGGGCGGCCGCTCGGCATGGATTGAAGGTCGGCGACGTGCAACGCGTGATCGAGACGGCGATCGGGGGCATGAATATCGCCAGCACCGTCGAAGGACGCTATCGCTTTCCGATCAACGTTCGCTATCCCCGCGAGCTCCGCGACGATCCCGAGAAACTCCAGCGGATCCTGGTCTCCGCCCCCGGCGGTTCGCAGATCCCACTCGGGCAAGTCGCCGACATCGAGTTCGTCGATGGCCCTCCCGTGATCAAGAGCGAATCGGGGATGTTGTTGGTCAACGTTCCGGTCGATATCGAGTCCGACGTCGACATCGGCAGCTATGTCGACCGCGCCCAGGCGGCCCTCGACCAGGCCGTCGCCGAGGGGAGTCTGGAAATCCCGGCCGGCTATTACACCCGCTGGAGCGGCCAATACGAGTTCATGCAGCAGGTCTTCGAGCGACTGGCGATGATCATTCCGGTCACCCTTGCGCTCATCTTCATCTTGATCTATCTCAACATGAAGAACATCACCGAGACGCTGATCACGATGTTCACCCTGCCATTCGCCCTGGTCGGTGGTGTGTGGGGCATGTACTGGCTCGATTACAACTGGAGCACAGCGGTGGCGATCGGGTTCATCGCCCTGGCGGGGCTGGCGGCCGAGACCGGGATCATCATGCACGTTTATCTCGATCTGGCTTACAAGAAATACCGTCGCGAAATGGGCCGGCGGCTCACGCCCACTGAACTGTATAACGCCGTCATCGAAGGAGCGGTCTTGCGCGTACGCCCCAAGCTGATGACCGTACTGACCGACTTCATCGCCCTGATGCCGATCCTGTGGGCCACCACACCCGGAGCGGGCCCGATGAAGCGGATCGCGGTGCCGTTGATCTTTGGCGTGATCACCTCGGCCGTCCACACCCTGGTGCTGATCCCCGTCTACTACACGTTGTACAAACGCTGGGAGCAGTGGAGAGAATCGCGACGGGTGGGCGGTCCCGGAACCGCAACGGAAGACCCCGCCGACGCCGAGGCCAGATAGGCCCGGTCAGCGCCTACTCCGCTGGATGGACAGAGCGAATCCTCGCGGGATGTTCGGATTGGGCAAGCTGTTGCAGTGCTCGTCCCGTAGCTGATGCTGTCGGTTGCGACGGTCGAAGAGTCCTGATGTAACAACCAGGAGGGTTGTGCAACGTCGGTGGCCCGTCACCACGATCCACAAAACGGTTCAGCTCTCGGAACGCTCGAATGAACAGGTCGGTCGCTTTCGCCACTGCTTGGCTGATGGGACTCAGCGGATTGAGCTGGGGGGCTCATGCCAGTGGGTCTGGTTCACCCCCGAGGACGGCGTCTGAGGCGGGAACCGAGCTCGTCGCCGTTCAGGTGGACGAGCCGGTGCTGCCCCCGGTGGTCGTCACGCCTCCGGAGGATGCCGATTCGGCACCCGAGGAACCGGAAGAGCAGCGCGAAGCACCGGCGGCAGAGGCGGTTCCTCCGATGGCCCCGGCCTCGGATCCTGCGGCAGCCGACACTCCGGCAGCCGCCGCGCCAGCCGGCCCGTTTCCCAGTCTCCGCGCGCAGACCCTCGGCGATCCCGGTGAGTTCGCCGAGCACAGCGGCGTCCTTCGCGGAGCAGCCTCCCTGTTGGACACGCCTGCCTCGGCGTCGATCCGCAGTCGCGAGGAGATCACGCGTCGCCAGGCCCCCGACATGTTTCACGCCCTGCAGAACGAGGTCGGCGTGTTGATGCAGGCCACCGCGGCGGGCCAGGCGTCGCCGTTCGTCCGCGGCCTGACCGGCCAGCAGGTGTTGACCCTGGTCGATGGTATCCGCTTGAACAATTCGATCTTTCGCCGCGGCCCCAACCAGTACTTCAACACGATTGATCCCGGCATGATCCAACGGGTCGAAGTCCTCCGCGGCCAAGGTTCGGTGCTGTGGGGTTCTGATGCGATTGGGGGTGCGATCAATGTCGTCACTCGCGGCGCCGACTCCCATCGCGGGCTGTACCACGGCGACTATCGGGGCCACGAGTTCACCCAGTACTACAACACCTCCAACTCCTCTCCTTATAGCCGGGTGAACGTTGAAGGTTGGATGGGGTCGACTGGTTTCTTCGGTGGCGGCAGTTTTTTGAACGTCCGCGACCTGGACACCGGCTTCGACACGTTCGGCCGCCAGCCGGGGACGAACTACCAACAATACGCCGGGGATGTGAAGTTCAACTTCCTGCTCACCGAACGCAGCATGTTGACCTTTTCGATGCAGCACTTAGAGCAGGAAAACGTGCCGCGGAGCGATCGGTTTCCCGGCTATCCACTCGACCGGGACAACAGCAATACGTTCGCTGGTGCCCGCTTCTTCGACCCACAACAGCGCGACCTGAGCTATTTGCGATATCAGGAAGTCGATCCGTTCGGCGGGCTGTTTGATGCTTTGACAATGACCGCCTCGTACCATCGTCAACGCGAAGTACAAAACCGCGGCGTTCCGACAACCCGTTTTCAAGAAACCGATGTTGAAACCACTGGCTTGCAAGCGGTGGCATCCAAGGATATCGGCGACGGGGGTAAGCTGACCAGCGGCGTCGATTGGTACTACGACGATATCGATTCGGCATTTGGCGGTGCTGCCAGCGGTCCGATCGTTCCCGACGATGCCTGGTACCGTCGCACCGGCTGGTTTCTGAACTGGGACGTGCCGCTGACGTCGCGGCTCGATGCAACCGCCGGCGTGCGCTACGAATCGATTGAAACCGCGGGGACGCCTGTTGTGGAGGACGATCCGGTTTTCATCAACCCCAGCTACGAGGACTGGATCACTCAAGTCGGCTTGACGTATGAACTGAACCGAGACGTCAACCTTTATGGCTCGATTGCGGAAGGCTTCCGCGCCCCGAACCTGGACGATTTGATGGCGAACAATCCGAA
>CAYWXT010000187.1:0-11539 GCA_964462125.1 uncultured Pirellulaceae bacterium
GAACAATCCGAACGTGCTGCAGGAGGGCCAGAGCCTGCCGAGTTTGGGGCTGACTCCGGAAAAGTCGATCAATTACGAGCTCGGCATCAAAACCGACACTCACCGGCTGCGGACGCAAACGTCGGTCTTCTGGATCGACATCGATGACAACATCGTCTCGATCACCGCGGCGCCCAATGTCTTTGCCTCGGCGAACCAGGACTCCGCGGTCCGCGGGGTGGAATTCAGTGGCGATTATCTGCTCGCGGGCGGTTGGTCGCTGTACGGCAACTTTTGGCATTTGGACGGGAAAAACCGCGTCACCGATGCCCCACTGAGCCGGATCCCGCCGACGCAAGGAATCCTTGGATTGCGGTATCAACCGGTTCGCGGCCGCGGCTACCTCGATCTTTATTCGTGGATGTCCGATCGCCAGGATCAGCTCGATCCGGTCCGCGATGTGACCGACGAGCGAATCCCGATCGGAGGCACGCCCGGCTTCGCCACCTTCAATGCACGAATGGGACGGGCTTTTGGCCAGCGGGACGAGCACCGGGTCAGCCTCAGCCTGGAGAACCTCTTGGACAAGGGCTATCTGGTCCACGGCTCGGGTGTCCTCGGCACCGGTTTCACCGCCCGCTTCGGCTACACCTGGGTCCACTAATCCCGCTCAATTTTGGTATCTCAGCCGATGTTTATTAGCGACGTGATCGATCGTCGCGAATGGGCAGACCGCATTCAATAGCCACCCGGGTATCGGCACAGCCACCCGCGTATCGGCACCTCGACGCTCCGTCACGGTTCGTGGCTCTGCTGCACGGCGATGACTCGGTTGCCGAAGCGGAATAGCGAGGCGATCAAAGCCAGCGTCGAAATTGCCAGGGGAGCGCACCGAGAGGACGTACGCTGGAAACGCGAATCAGACTCATGACTTTCCGGGGGCGGGCGGTGTTGAGGTAGCGCCGTCGTCAGGAGGCATCAATTGGCGGACGGCGGCCTCGGATTGCTCTGCAATCTGCATCCAGCCGGCACGTCGATTCTCGGTGGTGCGAAAAAGGAGGGCTTCACCGAAGGTAACACGAAGTTTCGTCAACCTCGGCAGTCGACTACCGGGCGGAAACGCCTGAAACGCACCTTCGATATAGCAGGGAACCACGGGAACCGGCGATGAGGCTACCATCATGCCGATTCCCGGTCGAAACGAGCCCATCTCGCCCGTCCGCGTCCGGGTCCCTTCCGGAAACAGAATGTAAACGCAGTTCTCCTCGGTGAGTCGTTCCCGAAGGCTCATCAGTCCGTGCCTGCCACAGTTCTTCCGCCAAACAGGCAATGCATTGAGGGTCCACGCAGAGAACGCTGCCACCGCCGGAACCTCGAAAAACAAATCTCCCGCTGCCAGCGGAAAGAGCTGATCCCGCATCCGCAGTGGGAGAGCGGAACCGATCAGTAGCGCATCGAGGTGACTCTGGTGATTGGCAACGATGACAAACGGAGGCTCGGGGGGAAGATGCTCGCGTCCCCGAAACGCAATCCGGTGAAACAGGGTTAGGGCCAGCCGAACACCGCTCCACCAAACCAATCGCAGAGAGGTCTCCACCAATCCGCCCTCCCGGAGATAGCTGCGGTGCCGCTCGCGGGCGGGCATGCTGACATCCCGGGCAGCGTTGAACTTCCACTTGTCCATGGCGTCATCCTCCTGTGAAAATTCGTGCAGGCTGATCTCCGCCCAATGGGCCCAGGTGAAGCGACAGAAAGTGATACACCGCTGGTGGCACCAATACCAAACTATCGAATCGGTCCAGTAGACCTCCGTGCCCGGAAATGGCGGTTCCCATGTCTTTCAGTCCCAGGTCCCGTTTGACTGACGAGAGCACGAGATCGCCAAGCTGACCGAGGAGGCTGATGAGCAATCCCAGCGAGGTGAGAGTGCCCCAGTCATCGAGCTGAGTCCCGCGGAAGACGAAATGGCCGAGGGCCGCAACGAACAGCGTCGTCAGCACGAAGGCGCCCAAGAAACCTTCCACGGTCTTGTTTGGACTCGTAGCCGGCAGCAGTTTTCGACGACCGCAGGCTCGCCCGATGCAGTAGGCGAAAATGTCATTGAGCGAGACGCCTAGCAAGACGAGTAACAAGATTGGCCGGTAAGCCGGCGTGTTCGCAATGTTGCTGATGTACGCCAGCGAGAACCCGAACAGGAGAAAACCGAAGCATCCCAATGCGACTCGCTGAATATATCCCTGCGGTTGATCCTGAGGAATCGTCATGATGGCGATCAAGCCGACCACGAAGGGAGCGGCGGCAAAGAAGAGTCGATCGAAATGGTCGGCGGCTGCAAAATTGACCAGGAGGGTGCCAGCCACGACTGCAATCGAGATTCGGTAGTGGCGAAACACCCCGGTCGCCCTGGCGAACTCACGGTAGCAGCCCAGACTCAGCACGGTTACAGCCGCGACTGTGTACGCGGCTCCGAGCAGCACGGGAATCAAAATGCAGGCGCCGATCCACGACCATGACTTCCAACGGGCAAGGGCATCCTTGGACGCTGGATCGCTGAGAATCTTGTACCGCCGCAACACGACGATGGCGGCACCGGAAATCGCAGCGAAGGCTACGATCGCTAGAGCGATTCCGAGTGTTTGCGAGTCGTCCAACGCGGGTTGGAAACTGAACAGTCGTTGACGAACGCCGGGTGTCACGCGAGCTCCTGGCGAAGTGCGTTTGCCGTGCGTCGCAATCGTCGCACCGCGGTAGCTGACATGCCGACGAGGCAGACCAGGAGGACCCACGTCATCAGGCCGCCCGCCAAGGGACCGAAGCCGACGCTGTCCAAGTGCGAGTGAATGTTGACGGGCAGCACCGCACAGACGACAGCGGCGAGCGTCATCAGGAACACCCGCTGGGGTTTCGCCAGCGGCCCACAAAACTCCTGAGGGCCCCCGGCGACCTTACCCATGGCTCGAACATAGGCAACAAACACCGCCACGCTGGCGGCGAAAAGTCCCAGTTCGGGTGAGCTGTGGGCCGCATAGCCTGCTCCAATGAACATCGCCATATCCGCAATTCTATCGGGCACTTCGTTATAGAGTTCTCCAACAGGTGAGGCGTTCCCCGACTCCACGGCGACCATGCCATCGAGCATGTTGCCAAGGAGTCGTAGTTGCATCAGAACCGCCGCAGCGGTGAATCCGATCCGAGACCAATCGGGATTCGCGGTCAAGGCAAAAGCCGCGCCCGCTGCGATCCCGGCCAACATGCCGGTCAAAGAAACGGTGTTGGCCGTGACACCTCGGCGGATCAACCAGCTCGCAGCCCGCTTGGAAATCGCTCGATCCCGAGAAGCAATCGGCCGTCGCTCAGGCTGGTAGTCGGATGGCACCGGCTTCATTTCCCTACTCCCATCAGGAGCATTCCCAGCACGAGCACTCCCATGCCGATGATGTTGATCATCCGAATCGGCTCGCCAAACGCGAAGTATGCGATGATCGCACCCCAGACGAAGGTCGAAGCGTAAATCGGATAGAGGACACTCATGGCACCCCCGTTCTTGAAGGCAGCGACAAACAGGATCATCACAGCGATATAACAAAGCACACCTGCAAGGAGTCGACCATTGACGACATAACTCGTATAGGAACCGCTCGCCCGGTCGGCGCCAGCCTTGTAAAGATATTGTCCGACAGCACCGAATGCGGCTGCAATGACAAAATAGAGAATGGACAACGCAGGAGTTTTCATGTTGTCACCGGTTCCTCATCTGATGATGCAATGGAAGGCTCATGACCAGAGAACGCCTGCCGAAAGCGGTTGGCCGACAGCGAAGTCGTGGACGATTCGCACGACATCTTCCCCCACTGCTCGTTGTGCCTCGAATGTCTGGGCAGCGACATGCGGTGTTCCGACGAAGTTGTCAAGATACAGCAATGGCGAGTTCCCAGGCGGCTCCTGCTGAAAAACATCGAGCGCTGCCCCTGCGATGATCTGACGTTCCAAGGCCTGGTGCAGCGCGGTTTCGTCGATGATCCCACCCCGTCCAACATTAATCAGCAGAGCTGTTGGTTTCATCATTGCCAGCGTCCGCCGGTTGACCATTCCAGCCGTCCGGCGGGTCAACGGAGTCTGAATGGAAACGATATCGGAGGACTGAAACAGTTCGTCGGTGTCCACAAACCGGATCGCCAATCGCTGGGCGACGACTTGCTTCTCCTGTTTCTCTGGGCTCCGATCGTGGGCAATCAGCTGCATGTCGAACGCGGCGGCCAAGTGTGCGGTTCGCTGGCCGATCCGGCCAAGTCCCAACAGTCCAAGCGTCCGTCCGCCCAACTCAAGGCCAAGCCCTGAGTGCTTTTCCCAACTTCCAAGCCGCAAAGAGCGGTCCAGGCTCGGGATTCGTCGGCATAGCGCCAGCATCAGACCGATCGTATGTTCCGCCACCGAGTTGGCCGATATAGGAATGGAAACGACCCGAACCCCGCGCTCCCTTGCCGCGGCAAGATCGATCGACTCCAGCCCGGAGCCGGCGCGAATGACAAGTCGCAACCTTGAGGCGGCGTCTAGCGCCGCGCGATCCAACCGCACGGGGCTACGATAGATCGCGACCTCAGCATTCGAGAGGGCGCAGAGCTTTTCTGAGTCATTGGCATTCAACGCAAGAACGCATTCAAATCGGTCTTGAAGTTGTTTCAGAGCAGGAGGCCAAATCTCACTGAGGACGGTAATGTGCATGGTGGTTGCTCGTGGCCCGTCGTTACTCGTGGCCCAAAGATGCAGCATCGCAGCGATAGAGATGCGGACCCTGCGCGATCCCCAAACTCTCATCGGTTAATCGAATCGACCGCCAAGGATCGACCTCCATGCGGAGCGCTGCACGCACGCAGTCAATGGTTTCCGGGATCGTGATGGACTCCATGTGCACAGCCACCGCTGCGCGGAGCGCGCATTCACGGACGGATAATTGATCAGCGAACACGTAGAGTTCCGGATGGTCGAAGCGGTGTCGGCCCTGGTCGCGAAAGTGGTCGGCCAGTGCCGTGGTGCTGGCGAATCGATTGTCGACCAAAATTCGGGGAACTGACTCGACGGCTCGGAGCACTTCGGCTCGACTGGACTTCCGCGACAACTGCACGTGGAACTCGAGGACATGACCGAAGGTGGTCGGGCAATCGACGGAAATGGAGGTCAGTTTGAATGATGGCAGGACGGTATTCACGTCACGGGCGTGGTGCGATGGTCCCATGGTTGGGGCGAGCGAGTTGGCCGGCACCTTGCTGAGTTTTCCCGGATCGGCCCCTCGTCGCGCCAGAGTGAGGAATGCATCCTGAACTCCGATGCTACGGTGCAGCGCATACAGGAATCGTGTGGTACCGGTCGAACTGCAGCTGAGGACTCGAATGCGCCGGCGGCCGGCAGCCTCGGCATAGTTCACCATGGAGTTGAATGACGTCTCACACGTGAAGTGCGACTCTCCCCCTTGCACGATCGTGACCAAGTCATGGAATCGCGCCAACGCGTCACGGAGTTGATCCGGAACACCGCTTGGCGTGCAATCAAGCAGGACATCAAGTCGCGACAGGAATTTGAGCCATTCCGGTCCCAACACAGCGGAACCTGGTTGATCAAGTTCGCAGGTCGCATACCCATGGTCGCGCGCTCGTTGCAGGGAAATGCTCCCTCGCCGGCCGCCGATCGCAACGAGCTGCATGTCGTGTTGGCGGTCGACCGCCGCTGCCAGTCGACGTCCGATTACCCCATAGCCGAGAATGCCGATCCGCGGCTGCGTCACTGGCTCAGCCATCGTGGGTCTCCACCAGGTTTCCCAAACGTTGCAGTTCGCGGTCGGTGCCGTCCTGTACCGCGCGCAGATCCGCTTGCGGATCGGCCAGCTGACCAATCGCGTCAAGGATCTCCGGAATCCCCACCGCATCGGGCGAGTATCCCGCGGTCAGAAAGAGTTCCTCTCGATCGGTCATCACGGATTCGGTCCAAACAAAGAGTTCCCATTGATCGCCGCGCGGCCGATTCAGATCGCGGAAGAATTCAGCCACGTCGGCCGTGGTGCGGAAGCCGTCCTCGACGCGGCCCATCATGATTCGAGGATCGCACTTCAGCGTTTCGATGACCTGCTCCCGCTCGATGGCTGAGCGCGAAGTCAGCCGGAGCATCAGCAGGTGAAAATGGGTGATTGGAGCAGCCACTGCAGCAATCTGAGCGGTGACGTTCGAATCGCCGAGGGTCGCATGCAGGTCGCTGAGGAACGACTCGCCGACATCTAGCGGCGTCAATCCGTCGGTAAGCGCGCCGTGTTCTTTGGTTTCCGGTGAGGGTCGCCGGATGATGGTTGCGGTGACGCGTCGGAGTTCGTATGTGCGGCGAAGCGACTTGAAAACACGGCAAATCGCCAGGATATCCGGATGGGGGACAACCTTCATGGAGGAACGCGTTTCCGGTGGGAATAAAAGGCTGGCCGAATCCCGACTTGCATCGTCCCGAAAGTGTGAGATGCGAGTCCGCCCCGCGGTCATGTCGACCCGCGCATCGGCGGAACCGAGCGTTGAGTCTGGTGGCTCCTCACCGACGTACCGAACTGACAGGTCGGACTGGCTGGAAATCGCGGCGGCGAGACTCTGGATCGCCCGCCTCGGTTCGCCGAACAGCTCGATGTTCAGGCATCTGTTCGGCATCATCTTTCAACTCCGCTAAATCGCGATTGTAGGTCCAGCACTTCATTGACGGGAGTGATCCACTGTTCAACGTTGCCGGCATGTCCATCGGTTTGGATCTGTTGCAGGACCAACTCCATTGCCTTCATCGACGCGCGCAGCGAGTGATTGGCATAGATGAGCATGCCGGCTTGGGGGATGCGGCGGAACGCCGAGATGGGGAGGCGTGGGTACTTCGTTGGAATCAGAGCGAGCGGTACATTTCCGGTCCAGCGTCGCGCGACGATTTCCACTTCGTCATGAGTCAGCGATGTCGAGTGAACCACGATGGCGTCCGCGCCCGCCGCCTCATAGGCAGCGGCCCGGCGGAGAGTTTCGTCGCAACCAAGGCCAGCGATCAACGCCTCGACGCGAGCGAGGATCAAGAACTCCGTTGTCAGCCGCGCGGACACAGCTCGCGAGATCCGTGTGGCGAACTCATCCATGGGAGTCAGCCGTCGCTGTTCGTCGTAGAGGCTGTTGCGTCTCGGATAGGCCGTTTCTTCGACGCATAGGCCAGCGGCACGGGCAGCTTCGAAAGCTGTCACGATGGTTCCGACATCCCCGTCAGCACTCCAGCCGGCACCGACGTCCGCGATCACTGGAATCTTCACCACGCGAGTCATGGCCACCGTCGTGGAAAGTACGTCTGACATGGTATAGCGATCATCATCGAGATGGCCGCAGGCCGTAGCGATTGCGAGGCTGCTTGCCCAGACCCCGTCGTATCCAGCCCGTTCGGCGAGCAGCGCGCTGACGACATCGTGAGCACCGGCGAACATCGCGATGCCGTCGGCCTGCGAGATAGCTTCTCGCAGGCTGCACGCGGTCTTGAGGCTCTCGGTCATGCTCATTCGAACTCTCCGTCGAGGATCTGGCGAAACAGAGTTGGAAGGTCATCTCGCGTCAGCGGCACGGGGTTGACCGACAAGTCTCCGGCAACGCAGGCGGCCAGTTCCGGAATGTTTCCTTGATGGATCGAGAAATCTTTCCACCGCGTGGCAAGCCCGATATCACGAATCAACTGCTGAATGGAATTCACAGCGTGCCGAGCTGCTTGAGGAAGGTTCATGGAGCCGGAGGTAGGATCGACATGGGTTGCCAATGTCGCGAGCTGGGCGGCAGCCGCTTGTTCGATGGAGTGAAGCCAATAGGGATAGAGCAGTGCGACACGCTGGCCGTGAGGGATTTCCGGGCGAAGGGCGCCAATTGCCTTGTCACCGCGGTGTGGAAAACAGGTGCCCACGCAGGACAAATTGATCCCCATCGAGGTGCTGGCGAACGAGATCCGATCCCGGACGTCGTCACTATGGCGATGACATGGATTCTGTATCAAGGCTGGCAGACAGCCGCATATAGCGTCGATGGCCCGCAGCGCGAGATCATTGCACCGCGGGGTCGCCTTCGGAGATAAATAGGATTCCACGGCGTGGGCCAGCACGTCGAAACCGGTCTGCGCCATGACTGCTGGTGGAACGGTCCGCGTCAGGCTGGAGTCCACGATCGCGTATTGGGGAAACAGCAAGTCGCTTCGAAGGCCGTCGCGGAAGGGTAGCGTTGAATCCGTGATGATCGCAGAGCGATTGAGTTCGCTCCCCGTTCCGGCGGTACTCGGAATGCAGACGATTGGCGGGACTGCTTTCGTGATGACGGCCTGGCCGTGCAGCACGTCGGCGGCTGAAGCCTCAACAGACATCACTCCCGCGATCGCCTTGCCGCAATCGAGAGCCGATCCGCCCCCCAACGCGACGACGACATCGACGTTGCTCCTTCGCGCGATGCCGACGCCACGGTCAATGTCGTCCGTTGTCGGTCCGTCATGGAATTCGGAGAATCGCGAGACGGCGACATCGCGTCGGTTCAAGTCGTCGATCAACTGCCCGCTATAACCGGCAGAATTCATGGCTGATCGACCGGTTACCAACAGCGCCCGACCACCCAGTTCGGCAATGAGCGTACCCGCGTGGCGGAAGCTACCGATCCCGAAGACGAGTTTCGTTGGTATGTCGTCGATGAGATTCATCCGGATCGCAAAGCTCCAGGTCGTCGTTTTCGCGGACACGGCAGGAAAGGTCGTTGTTCCGTCCGCACACCTTTCTCAGCGTGTTGGCTTGCGTTTGGTGACGCATAAATTTCTCCCCAACGCCCCACGCTCAATAATGACGGTCGATCATGGTGGAACAAGCAGCAGTGTAAGCCAAGTGGCAAGACTCACGGTCAGTGCAGAAAAAATCTTCGCCCCGCGTCTGGGTTGCGAGGTGATCTGGACCGTGATAAATTTGGGGGTTCGCGTGAGATTGTCCAGCGAGGACTGCCGTGTCGCAGCAAGAGTTTTGGGCGGAGTCGCATCGGGATTATCTGTACCTGCTGGGGCTTGCCCAACTGGACAAGGGATTGGTCGATCGCGTTGATTTGTCCGGCGTGGTACAGATGACCATGCTGGAGGCGTTCGAGCAAACCTCGTGCGCTCCCGTCGATGCGGATGAGCAGCGAGTCTGGTTGCGGCGGATCTTCTTGAACAACCTGCTCGACTCGCTTCGTAAGCTGCGAAGTCAGAAGCGCGACATCGGAGCCGAGGTTCCGCTGAATCGTTCGATCGGAGATTCGGCTTCACGGCTGCAGGCATGGCTCGCATCGGATGAGTCCACCCCCAGCGTCAAGGCGATGCGGAACGAGCGGGCGGACCAGCTGCTGCAAGCAATTTCTCGATTGCCACCCTCTCAGCGTCAGGCCGTCCAACTTCACCATCTGCAAGGTTTGCCGCTGGAGGAGATTTCGCAGCGGATGAACCGGCCCAAAGGGGCCATCGCTGCCCTGATCTATCGCGGAATGCAGTCGATGCGGGCGAGTGCCGAACTGGAGGAGTAATATTTAATTCCTGCCGTCATGCTGGGTTCGGCATTGACGCTTCCTTGGAGAAGAGGTTGCAGTGCTCGTGTTCGGTCCGTCGCCCTCTTGAGAGGAGCAACGGGTGAGGCATGACGAGGACGCGGGAGAACTTCGGAAAGAGCGTTGCGATCACCGATTCGCGGGTGTACCAGCCAGCCTCGGAGGAAGAGCTGATCACGTTGCTGCAAGACAAAGTGGATTGCCGTTTTCGCTGTATCGGGTGGAAATTAGGACGATGAGTTACCGGGACTCCGATCAATTCGAACACGATGCAGAGTTTCAAGGATTGCTCGTGTACTACCTCGAAGCGTTGGCTCGAGGTGAAACGGTCGACCGCGAGCAACTGCAGCGCGACCAACCCAGGTACGCGGATTCGATCGTGGAGTTTTTGGAGAATCGGGCGTACTTATGCGATGCGCTTGCTGCGCTCCAAGACCCATCGCAGTTTTCACAGCCGATTACAACCTCGCTCAATGAGACTCGTGTGGATGACCAAGACTCAACTTGGTCGTTGGGGAGAATGCGGGGCGCCCAGTTTCCTGTCGAGTTTGGTGAATACTCTTTATTGAGTGAGATCGGCCGCGGGGGAATGGGAATCGTGTTCAAGGCGGAGCACCGACGCCTGAACCGCATCGTTGGTCTCAAGGTTATGCGGGAGGGTGAACTGTCGAGCGAGGAGGAACTTGCACGATTTCGGGCCGAGGCAGAAACCTCGGCAGCGATCAACCATCCCAATATCATCTCCATCTTCGAGGTAGGGGAGGCACACGGGTTGACCTACTTCACGATGGCTCATGTCGATGGTGAGAACCTGTCTGCGATGGCCCGCCGCCGGTGTCTGTCATTCAAGGAAGCCGCCCGCATTATTGCTCGCATGGCCAATGCGGTACACGCTGCCCATCAATGCGGCATCATTCACCGCGACATAAAGCCATCCAACATTTTGGTGGACAGTGGCGGAGAGCCGTTTTTGATTGACTTCGGATTGGCCAAGGGAAGCCGTTCGAACCGAGGGCTGACGTGCACGGGACAGATTCTGGGAACGCCAGCGTATATGTCTCCGGAACAGGCTCGGGGTGAAAAGTTGTCGGCCGCGAGCGACATCTATTCCCTGGGGGCCGTGCTCTATGAGCTAGCGACGGGCCAGCCGCCGTTTTCAGGGCCGACTCCCGTGGACATTTTGCTTCAGGTCTTGAATCTCGAGCCGCCCACGCCGCGGAAGGTGAATCCGCACGTTCCGCGAGCGTTGGATACGATCATTTCCAGCGCGATGGCAAAGGCACCAGCGGAACGATACGATTCAGCTCGATCGCTGGAGGGAGATTTACGACGATTCATTCTTGACGAGCCTATTGAGACGACGCGTCCCACTCTGCTGGAGCGGGCAAACATCTGGTGGCGAAGGGAGCCGGTCCTCGTCAGCCATCTGAGCGGGATTTTGGCCGCGTTGCTGATTGTGCTTGTCTCCCTTGCGTTTCGCAACCATCTGGCTTCCAACGCAACCTGGGTACTCTCTCTGCTCACCATGTGGGCTCTGGGGAGTTGCCTGTTGCAACGAGTCTCGGTGGTCGATCGATACCAAACAGCCGCTTTTTGGGGCTGGGCAGCGTTCGACGTGCTGATCTATACGACGCTGATCTACATTGCAGAGACACCACGAGCGCTGCTGTTGGTCGGGTACCCGATGATGATCGCAGCGAGCGGTCTGTACTATCGCGCACGCTTTGTCGTATTTGTAACGACCCTTTGCATCGCCGGGTTCTTGTTGCTGCTGGCAACGGTCCCTGAGTCCTTGGCTGAAAAGCCGGAGTACTGTATTATTTACATCTCTGGCCTGATTGTTCTGGCACTTTGTCTGATCGCGATGATTCGTCGCGTACGAGGATTGGCTGATTATTTTGCGAGCACTCAGTAATGGTCTTCGGGAAGTGACAGTCTTCGCGTGCCGAGGGACGCCCCGGGAGTTGGGGCGCGCC
>CAYWXT010000188.1:0-11537 GCA_964462125.1 uncultured Pirellulaceae bacterium
CCATCCGGTTTCTAGTCACCACCTCCCCGAGCACGCCGCGGTCTGCCGGCCCGGGGACGTTAAGGTGCGCGCGGAAGGATATGCCCGGGAAAACCACCCCACCAACGGCACGCACGCGCGCACTCGCTCTACGAAACAGGGTTGTTGCGTGAACGACCGGTGAGGGACGCGACCGGTGAGGGACGTAGCCCCTCATGCTATCATGGCCCCTATCCATGCCCCCCTTGTGATCGGGTTGTCTTTAGCCCTCGGGGACACTAGGATACCCCGATCGATTCCCACCCATCTTAGCTCGAATGGTGGGATGGAACGAAAGGCAAATCCTCGAATCGTTCACCCTGCCGTATGTCTGAACAACCCTTCGCGAAGCCGACAGGATCTCAAACGCCGGTCGAATCTCCGAGCCCCTCCGGTGCAAAAAGTTCCCCAGATGTACACCCCAAGGTTCCTGTTGTCGCGTCGAAATCAACCAGTGCGGGGAGCCGCCGTCGCCGAGGAAAGCGGACGCAGTCTCCGTTCCTCGGCCATCTCATAGGCCATCTGCTCGTTCCCGTTGTTAGCTTGGGAATCGCCTGGGCAATCATCCGGATGGTTCGTCCCGAGTTTGACCCGGTCAACTTGTTCTATTCCTCGCAGCCCGAGCCGCAGCAGCAGGAGTTGTCTGAGAAGCCGGAACCGCAGCCAACCCCGCGAGTCCCGCGCCGTCCGCGGCCAACAGAGACGCAGGACGTTGCTGAGCCTGAAACTGAACCTGCGCCTGAGCCAAACTCTCAAGACACGACGCCATCGCTGGCCCCGATGGAGGAATCCGCGCAGGCGAACACCATTGCGTTCCTGCCCGATGCGGTGGATCTACCGCACCGCGACGACTCTGAATGGTTGACGTTGGCCGAGCAGGCGCCGCCACATGCATCGCAGTGCCGTCTTGTCTTGATCAGTGACCGCCTTGAGGGTGAACCCAACCACCGACTGGGACTCACGGAGTCGACGTCATCAAGCGGTGTCTCCACTTGGACCGTTCACTCTCGCCCGCTCAGTGGCAGACGCGACGATGAGACGGAGCAACCCAAGTTGCCGGTCGCCGAATTTTCCTGGGAGGAAGGGCGACTAAAGTTTCAGTGGAGCCGCGCAAGCGATGACAGATTGCAAGTCGCGTTAAGAAATTCACTGCTTAACGTAAGGGTCGGCGACGAGGAGAAATTGCTGCAACTTCGCCGTCCGCTGAAAGTCCCCTCGTTGACGCTCGATCTTTCGAAGCGTTCGTTACAGATGCCTTTGGAAATCCCCCATTTACCCCCGGTCGAGAAGCTCCGTTTACAGCTCACCAACGTTGATTTCCGCGGCGTGGAGCATCAGTTGGACGAGGGGCAAAGGGAAGTCGCTATCGGTCAAAAGTTGCCGGTCTTCGTGACGACTTCCCCAGGAGCACGTTTTCAAATATGGGCCGCATCTGTCGGCGATGAACTCGCGTTTCGCGCCGAAGGTCACTACTGGCTTGGAAGCACCACGCCGATCGAATTCCGCAAGGATCAAGTTGAACGGCAAATGAAAGCCTTCATGCGAAGTGGACAGAGGGGACAAGGGCTCGCCGCCTTGCAAGCGGTCGCGAAGCTGGGTGACACCATTCACGAGCAAGCGCCTTTCCACTACCGCATCTATCTTCCGTTCGAATTTGAAGGCGTCGCCTTGGAAGTCGTCCTCCTGGAGGCTGTCGGTCGAGAGGTTCTGACTGCCGAGGATCAGAACCCGACGTCTCCTGTCGACGTCGTCGCTGACGCACAACGCCGCGAGCCGGTACCTTCCGAAGCGGATCGAAAAGTTGCTCGCGAGAGCCTTGCTGCAGAATATCGGGCAACGTATCAGGAAGCCAATGACCGTGCCTCTCAGCGTCGCCTGGCGGCGACGTTGCTGGAGCGGGCAAGCGACGCTGCCGATGACCCGGCACGGCAGTACGAGATGTTCCGCCTCGCCCGGGTCATCCTGATTCAGGCCGGTGATCTCGCTCGCGCATTGGACACCGCCGATCGTACCGGCCAGGTTTTCGCGGCCGACCGCGTGGCGTTGCATGCGGCCGTCGTGCGAGCCGCAGCGAGTGCCTCCTCGTTTAGCGAGCGTCCTTCCGTCGTCGTCGAGAAGATCCTCTCGGTGATTGACAACGCGATCCTGGATGAAAATCACGATCTTGCGATCGAACTGTTGGCCTTAGCCAAAACGCTGCAAGAGAATTCACCCAATACACGCCACCGGGAAGAAATCGAACAACGCGATGCGTTCCTCGAGGCGGCGCAGCGTTTGGCCGCAGAGGAGGCGAAGTTGCAATCCAACCCGGACGATACCGAGGCCCACCTGCGCGTCGGCCGATTGGCGCTGAGACAGGGACGCTCGTGGGACGACTCTCTCTCGTTCCTTTCAAAAGGGGGAGACGATCCCTTGGCCGATACGGCCCGAACCGACCGTTCGAACCCGACTGGCTCGGCAGACCAAGTCGCGTTGGGTGACCGCTGGTACGATCTTGGGCAATCGGAGGATGCATTGCGGTTGCGTTTCAAGCAACGGGCAGCAAAGTGGTATTCCGAAGCACTGCCGCGGCTGCAGGGTTTTACCAAGACCAAAGTCGAGACCCGTTTGGAATCGCTGGAAGCAAACGATGCGATCCAGCTCGAAAACGCGATTCCTACATCGAAGGATGAGCAGCCTTCGGTCGTCGGCAGCTGGAAGTGGTTTTCGGGAACACACGCCACCTTTCACCCCAATGGAACACTCGTCCTGAAGGACGGAGCAAGCGTCCGAACATGGAAATGGACATTTGATTCGGAGAAAAATGTTGTTCAGGTTCTCAAACCGAACGGGGAACTGACGGATGAAGCAAAAATTGTGAACGGGGGAAAAAGGCTAGAGGGAGTCATCATGGGAGGCCGCCGCAAGGGAGAGCCCATGTGGGCCGAGCGGATAGACTGATCACGGGAGTGGCATTAAAGCCGCCGAAACGTATCGTAGTTGTCCATCCAGCCCCGCGACGATCGATCGCTGCCGGGAGGAATCCCAAGTCACCGCATAGGCCCATGCGTTCAGCGGCTTGGCCGTGGTGGTGACCTCGACCGTGTCAGGATCGATCTGGGACAGCGTCCCGTCGGCGCAGGCCGCCAGGACCGCGCCGCCATTGTCCTGCCAGGTGATCGCCAGGGGACGCGATTCAAGCCGGGAGAACCGGACCATGCGACCAATCGTCGGCTGCCAGAATCGAACCGTGTGATCGGCAGAGGCCGAAGCGACCAACGGCAGGCCTTCGTGACCCGGGCGGAGTTCGACCGCGGAGACATCGTCGGTGTGATGGTGCATCACGCGTCGCGTCTTGCCCGTCGCGGCCTCCCATAGCCTCAACGTTTGATCCTGACCGGCGCTGACGACCAAGTCGTCGGCCGGCAAGAAACAGCAGGCGAGTACGGGACCGGAATGCTGCTGATACCGGATCTCCGGCTGGTCAGCGTCCAGGGGCGCGAGATAACACGACTCGTCGAGCGAGGCGATCGCGCACCGGTCGCCGTGCGGTGAAAACGCCAAAGAGTAGAACGACTCATCACCGAATGTCGCCCGCTGTCGCCGTTTGCCCCGCGGCCATTCCAACCATTCGATGATGCCCGACTGCGAGGGATTTCCTCCGACCACGGCAAGAGTTTGCCCGTCGGGGGTGAACTGCAGGTCGTGTACCTGGTCCATCGAAACCGAAATCGTCTCGATCATATGAAGTGATTCCGCATCATGGATGCTGACCCCGGCCTGGGAGCCGGCCAGAATCTGGTCACCACCCGGGGCCACGATGACGGAGGTCAGGGGTGGTCGTGCCGGGGATGCGTAGCCGCGATTGCCCAACGCGACGGCGCCGGCCCCCACCCCCGCTCTGAGGAACGAGCGTCGGCAATGCAGGCTTCGCGTTGACTTCCCATCCCTCCATGCATCCGACCGACTCATGACAATAGCTCCTGCACAATCGAACCGTCCCGATTGATTTGCACCGGCCGTCCGTCGGAGGTGCGAAGCTCGGCACTGGGATCGATCCCGAGCAGGTGGTAAACCGTTCGCACGAGGTCGGCCGGAGTCACGGGCCGGTCGGCGGGTTGTTCTCCCCGACTGTCGCTTTGTCCGACCACCTGTCCGCCGCGAATGCCGCCGCCGGACAACGCGACGCTGAAGGCTCGCGGCCAATGGTCGCGCCCACCCCGCGGGTTGAGTTTGGGTGTTCGACCGAACTCGCCCATCAGCAACACGAGGGTCGAGTCGAGCAGGCCCCGATCATCGAGGTCTCGGATCAATGCGGGGTAGGCTTGGTCGAGCTTGGGGATCTTTCCCGCGGTGCCGCCGGTGAATCCTTCCTTGAGCCGATTGTAAAGGTTTTCATGGGTATCCCAGCCTCGGTCGGTGACTGTCACGAACCGCGTACCGGCTTCGACGAGCCGCCGGGCGAGCAAGCAGCCCTGTCCGAGTTGGTGGCGTCCGTAGCGATTGCGTACCTTCTCCGGTTCCTTTGTCACATCGAAAGCGGCACGAGCCGCCGGAGACTGGATCAAACGAAACGCCTGCTCAAACGCATCGTCCCTTGCTCGGCCCAGCGCTTCCTGCTCCACAAGGGCTGAAAACTGGTCGACTGCCTGGCGGAACGAACGTCGACGGCGAATCCTTGGCTCGGTGATCCCCGCCGGTGCCGCGAGATCCCGTACCTGGAAGTCAGGACGGGAAGGATCGCCATGGATGACAAACGAAGCTGCGGAACCCGGCAGATAGCCCGGGCCGATCATCGCGTTGGGCTTGGAGACCGCTACGTTGGCCGGCAGACCGCCGCCATCGTCACCGAGGTGCGTTCGCACCGCCGGAATGCCTGGATAGGTTAACGCAGGGGTCGGCTGGTAACCGGTCAGCAGGTAATGGCTGGCAAAGTCGTGCTCACCGAGCGGCGAGGTCATCGAGCGCACCAGCGCAATCTGATCCATCACCTCCGCCGTCCGCGAGAAATGTTCACAGATTTCGATTCCTGGCACATTGGTCGCGATCGGGTTCAGCGGCCCGCGGACTTCGCTCGGGGCCGCTGGCTTGAGGTCGAACGTTTCCAAGTGACTCGGCCCCCCATCGAGCCAAATCAAGATGCACGACCTCGCCACAGCATCCTTGGCGACCGGCGAGTTGGCCATCGCGTGGCGGGCGGCAAACCAATCGGCCAACCCGAGCCCAAGCGCAGTCAGTCCGCCGACGTGCAGTGCATCACGGCGCACAACACCATCACAACGTGGTGATCCATCTTCTCTTTCCGCCATCGTGTCCCCTCCTGTTTCGCTTCGTCATCGATTGGTCAAAAACGCCTCACTGGTCAACAGGCTCCACAGCACGTCCTCGAACACCGCCCTCCGCTGTGGCCTGTCCCGTGAAGCCAGGCGGTTCGGGAACTGCTCCGCCCAGTACTCACGCTCGGCGGCCGAGAGCGGCCTGGCAAACGCGCGCAGGTAGAGTTCGTTCATCACGTCCAAGTTGTCCTCATGTGTGTCGAGCAGTTCCGTGAGTACACAATTCTCCGACGCAATCGGCTCGTTGAGCAGCGGCCCGTTGAGAAAGTGCAAGACGCGGGCGAGTCCATCCACTCCCGCCGGCGACGTCTCGCAGGGGGACGATCGATCACAGCGGCCGAGCACGTCGAGAGCCGTCGACGGAATCTCGTTGTCCGTCAGCCGCACGGCTCGGTGCGCGGCGACCGAATCAGTTTCGCCAAGCTTCGCGGGGCGCTCGTCACCGTCGATCAACCGTAGCGGCACCGTAGTAACGGCGGCGATCGCGTCTGCGATCACCTCCGCCTCCAATGGCCGGGCAATGAAATGCGAGAAATAAGTCATGTCAGCAGCGTTATCCGGCGTCGTTCGGCTGCTCCGTTGGTAGGCGTCGGAGTTGCAAATTTCGCGGATCAAGGGCTTGAATCGATAGCCATCGGCAACGAAGCGATCCGCCAATGCGCCGAGAAGTTCTGGATGGCTCGCCGGATTGGTGTCTCGCAAATCATCAACCGGCTCGATCAATCCCCGCCCCATCAACTGACGCCAAATGCGGTTGACGGTGGCGCGCGCCAGATATGGGTTCTCGGGGTCAGCGATCCACCGAGCAAAGGCGGCGCGTCCATCGACATCTTTGGCAAGGTAGTCGCTGCCGGGAATCCGCGGGATCGCTGGTCGGCCCGTGACTGGATGGGTTACCTCGCCGCGCGACGAGACAGTCACGTTCCTTCCCCGATTCAACTTGGCAAAGATCGCGGCCAGCCCGTGATAGTCATCCTGCTCCCAATGATCGAGCGGATGGTTGTGACAATTGGCGCACCGCAATCGAACTCCCATCAAGGTACCGGCGGCGTATTCGGCGAGCCCCCGGGGCCCGCCGCCGATCCGTGAAAAGTTTGCCGCTCCCTCGAGGTAACTGTCACCGGTGGCCGTCAGCAACTCAACCGCAGCCTGATCCCACGGCAAATCCTGCCGGACCTGCTCCGTGAGCCAGCGGTGATAGGCCTGGGCACCCTCTGGCTGCAATTGTCCGCTATCGATACCGAGAATGTTGGCCCACTTCAGCGCCCAATAGTCCGCCAGCGCATCCGAATCGAGCAGACGATCGATCAATGCGGCCCGCTTGTCTTCGCGATCATCCCGGACGAAGCGGTGCGTTTCCGTGACGGAGGGAAGTTGTCCCGCGAGATCGAGCCAGATCCGCCGGACAAACTCATGATCATCGGCCGCGGGCGAAGCTGGGATTCGCAGCCGGTGGAGCTGCGCGTTGACGTGGCGGTCGACCAGCCCATCTGCCGGGGAAACTTCGACCGAAGGTACCTGATCACTGAGGGGAACCGCGAGCCGGATCGCGCGGACCTGGTCGAGGAATCGCACCACCACCACATGTTCCCCGCGCCGTTTGACGATCAACGTCTGCGATTTCTCATCAATTTCGACCGAAGCGGGATCGTCCGAGGTCATGAGAGTCCAAGCGGTGACATCTTCGCTGCGACCGTCATCAAAACTTGCTCGCACCGTCACCGGCACGGCGGAGCCGGGTGATTCGACCAACACCTGCATTGGCTCGACCTTGAGTCCAACCAACTGCCGCGACTGGATCCTTCGCGCCCCTTGAGCGATCCAATTGGTAAGCAACCGATGGGCCTCGGTACCCTCGAGCAATCTCACGCCGCCGCCATGCTCGACTGTCTCGGTCGCCTTCTGGAGTATCAAGCTTCGTTCCGGGTCCGATGGATGCACGCGTCGACCCTCCAGTTCGCGGGCCATCGCTGCGTGGTCGGCCCCGGGATCGGAACCGAACAACGACAACTTGAAGCCACCGCGACCGATCGCGGCGCCATGACACGCCCCGGCATTGCAGCCCTGGCGGGTGAGCAGGGGAACGATCTGGGTATCGAAATCGATCGGTTCGCCGGCAACGGCCGATTGCCACAGGAGGATTCCAGTGACCAATCCGACCCATCGCGTGATGCGGCGCGATCGTGCCGGTTTCCGTTTCATACCGATCATCATTTTCGCGATCACCATCATTGCGATCACCGTCGCCGCCCTGGCGCTCGTCCTTGGCCCGGGTAGGCGAACTTCTCCAGTGCGTCCTGCGTTGGCGGCGGCTTGTCCGCTTGTTTGGCGAGCTCCGTGGCGATGGTCGCGGCTTCGCTGACCGAAGGTTGCACCAGCGCGAAGTTTGCCGTTACCACTCCCTGTTTGGCGACCAAAACCGTCAACTCGACATTGCGATTCAGTCCGTAAACACCTGGTCCTTCTTCGCCATCGACCGAAATCCCGACGGTCACAGGCAGGTTCAACGATCGCTTGGCGCGAGTGAGGTACGCTTCGGCTTCGGCGCGGTCATCGTTCAACCAGACGATCGCGGCGTCGACATGGTCCTCGCCGAGCGAATTCGCGTAGCCGGTGAGTCCTCGGGTCAAGGCAATCCCTGGCCGCGTCAAGCTGTGCACGAACACCAGCAGCGTCGGTTTTCCGTCAGCCTCCGCAACCGGGTCGAACGTCTTGCCCGCCAGGTCGTCGTAAACGCCCGCGATTTCGAAGGCCGCGAGTTTCTCCCCCGGCTGCGGTCCCGAGAAGACCGCCTCCTCGGCGCCGCACACGGTGAGTTGACTGCCGAGCAGCCCGAAAGCAATCAACGCCAGAGCACGGACCAGCAGCAGGCTTCTCATCAGTCACCACGACAGGCTAGGGAACGGGGCGCTGCCGGTGGACAGCTGTGACGATCCGCGTTCACCGAGAGCGATTTTGATACCGAGGGAACCGGCATTATGGCATGATGTTCGCCGACGTGTCGAACATTGTTTGCCGACGTGTCGAACATTTCGAATTGGCGTCTCGAGCTGTCGAATTGCTATTGACGAGCGGGGGGAGGACTCTCAGAATCCCCGGTCGCTCGTGGCGAAACGCGCATGGCCAGCCCGCCGGCAGCGATTCTCGGAGAGGATCGTTGCCGCACGACGGTTCCGAGGCTGGATCAGTTACGCTACAAGGAAGTAGGCCAGATCGAAAATTGCCCGTGCCGACCTTGGAGGTTGGCGTCCGCGCCGGGCGCGGCGGGTGGACCGATCGAAACTGAGGGAGTCGTCGGTTGTCCCTATCCGCGGACTTCGACCTGAAAGAGCGAGTGCGCGCCGCGCTCGACATCGCCGATGTCGTGGGGCGGGATCTGGAGCTGCGCCCCCAGGGGCGGCATTTCGTCGCCCGCTGTCCCTTCCATCAAGACAACCGTCCGTCGATGACGGTCAACCCGGAACGTCAGATCTGGAAGTGCTGGGTCTGTGACATCGGCGGCGACATTTTCAGCTTCGTGATGCGCCGCGAAGGGGTCGATTTTCCCACCGCCTTGAAGTTCTTGGCCGAACAGGCAGGGATTCCGTTTGAACCCTCCGGCGGCCCGAGCCGGGCCGAGCCGGGAACTCCAGGTGACAAAGCGACACTGCTGCAAGCGGTTCGGCTGGTTTCTGACGCCTACTATCAGCTGCTCGAGAGCGGCGCCAGCGATGAGGCGGCGATTGCCCGCGATTACCTTCACCGCCGCGGCATCGATGACGAGAGCCGCCGCCGGTTCCGGATCGGTTTTGCCCCGGCGAACTGGAGCTTCGCCGTCGATCTGCTCCGCAAGCATAACCTCAGCGGGGAGGTGGGCGAGGCAGCCGGCCTGGTTCTTCCCCGCCGTAGCGGAGGCGGCCACTACGACCGCTTCCGCGGCCGGCTGATGTTCCCCATCCACGACTTGCAAGATCGCCCGGTTTCCCTCGGAGGCCGGATCATTCCTGAGATTGCCGACCGCGACGGACGAGGAAATCGCGATGGCAAGGGCGATGGCGGTGCGAAGTACATCAACGGCCCGGAAACGCTGCTGTTCCGCAAGTCGCATCAGCTGTACGGGCTGCAGCTGGCGCGGGATGCGATCCGCCAGTCCGGCGAAGTGCTGGTGATGGAGGGTTACACCGACGTCGTCGCGGCGCGGCAAGCCGGAATCGAGCCGGTGGTCGCGGTGCTCGGAACGGCGCTCGGGGATCAACACATCAAGATCCTCCAACGCTTTGCCGAACGGGTCGTACTCGTGCTCGACGGTGACGCCGCCGGCCAGCGTCGCGCGGAGGAGGTGACCGAGCTGTTCGTCCGCGCCGACATCGATCTTCGCGTGATGAGCCTGCCCGAAGGCCTCGACCCGGCCGACTTTCTTGCCGAGCGAGGGAGCGAGGCGTTCGGTGAGCTGGTACAGCAGGCTCCCGACGCCCTCGATCACCGCCTGGCGCGGCTGACCGATGGGCTCGATGTCACCCACGATACCCACCGCGCCACCTCTGCCCTCGATACGGTATTGAGGATGGTTGCCAAAGCGCCGCGCGGCGGCGGGCTGCGGACCGACCAACTGATGCTCCGGTTGTCCCGCACCTTTGGCATCGGGGAGCCGCGTCTGCAGCAGCGGCTCGAATCGCTCCGCGAAGAAGATCGTCGACGCCAGCGCCGCCCACGGCCGCGTGTGGACTCCGGGGCTGGCCCCCAACGCAGCGCTGCCTCCCGGCGTGGTGCTAGCCCCCAGTCGGCGGAACCCGAGCCGTCGGCTGACCCCAATCAATTGCTTGCCGAGTCAGCGGACACCGGCGATTCGACGAGCGTTTCGTTCGGCGGCCGACCTGCCGATGGTACGGCAGCCGACGGTTCAGGCCATCGCATGGAGCCGTCACGGCTCTCCCCCGTTACCGGCATCGACCGGGAGCTGTTTGAGACGTTGATTGAGTACCCGGAATTGGCGGCGATGGCGGTCGAGGCGATCGATCCGGATTGGTTGGGGTCCGACACCGCCAAGATGATCTTGTCGGCCTATCAGGACCTCGACTTGCAAGGACGCACACTGGACTTTGAGTCATTGATGTTGGTGGTGGAAAACGACCATCTGAAAAGCCAACTGGTGACGCTGCAGGAACGGGTGCGGCATCGCCAAGGAAGCTCAACTGAGTCCGCCGAGGCACGCTACACGGCGGCGGTGACCCGTTATCGGGAACGCGAGTTCACGGAGGAAAAGAACCGCCACATCGCCCGTTTGGAATCGAAATCGCTTCCCGAAGACGAAGAGCTGGCCTTGCTGCAGGAGTTGATCGAGGCCGAACGGTCGCGGATGGGAATTCCTGGCGATGCCCCTTAAGAATCACTGTCAGAACCATGGTCAGAACCATGGTTCCCTTCGACCCCAGAAACCCCAGGAGCTTCCCCAGCCCGACCTAGCCCTCCCGTAACAGGCTGTTGAGCCGCCCCCGTGTCGGTCACCAGCTTCATCCATTCAGACCCAATCCCATCTTCGGCCCCTCCGCACCGGCCGTGGATGAATTCGACCCACGCGTCACTGATGACGTCTTTTGAAAACATGAGGTTTTTCAGATGCAATTGATGGAACAAACCCTGTCGCAGCTCATCGCGCTCGGCACCCAGCGAGGATTCCTGACCTACGACGAGGTCAACGCCTATCTCCCAGACGAGGATGTCAGCCCGGAGAAGCTCGACCACCTGCTGCTGGCGATCGAACGGAACGAAATTCGACTCGTCGAAGCGGCGACGCAGGAAGCGTTGTCCGCGGCTGCCCCGCCGGTGGCCGATCCGCGGTTGGCGGCCGGACCCCAACTGGCGGCGGAGCCGACCGCGGGCGAGCCGGATGTCACCGCCGCGATGGACGACGACGGAACGCCCTTGATCCCCACGTCAGAATTGCCCAAGGCGAGCGACGACCCGATTCGAATGTACCTCAGTCAGATGGCGGAGATCCCGCTGTTGACCCGGGAAGAGGAGATCTCGCTGGCCAAGAAGATCGAAATCACCCGCAAACAGTTTCGCCGTACCCTGCTCGAGTCGGACTACGCCTTACGATCCACCGTGGACATTCTGCAGCGGGTGCATCAAGGCGAACTCCCCTTTGACCGCACCATCAAGGTCTCTCTCACCGAGCGGTTGACCAAGGAGCAGATCAGCGCCCGCATGCCGCACAACCTGCGG
>CAYWXT010000189.1:0-11482 GCA_964462125.1 uncultured Pirellulaceae bacterium
CGATGCCCATGCCGAAGGCGATCGTGGCAACGACGATGGCATCGTCGGACGCCAAAAAATGCCGTTGCGTCTCGACCCGCTGCTCCGTCTCCAGCCCAGCGTGATAATGCCAGGCTGGCAACCCGTCAGCCGTCAGACGTCCGGCAATCGCCTCCGCCGTCCGCTGCCGCGACACGTAGACCAATGTCGAGCCGCGGGGCCGCTCGCGGATCCGCCCCCGCAAGGTCTCGTAATGCCGCTCGGGTGCCACCACGCCGCTGCGAAGCTGCAGATTGGGGCGGTGAAACGGCGTGCGGATCGCATCGTTCGCCGCGATCCCGAACGCCTCGCGAATGTCATCCAACACCTCCGGGGTCGCCGTCGCCGTCAACGCCAAGACCCGTTCCACCCCCATCTCCCGCGTCAACTGGGCAAGCTTCAAATAGTCGGGGCGAAAGTTGTGCCCCCACTGGCTGATGCAGTGCGCCTCATCGATCGCAAACAGCGACACCCGCAGCGACCCCATCGAAGCCAAAAAGCGTTCGTTGAAAAACCGTTCCGGCGAAACGTACACGAGCTTGATCGATCCCTCGCGGATCCCCCGGGTCGCCGTGCGAAACTCCGCCGTGGAAAGACTGGAGTCGAGCCGGGCCGCCGCGATCCCCTTGCCTGCCAACGCGTCGCATTGGTCCTTCATCAACGCGATCAGCGGCGAGACGACCACCGTGGTCCCCGGAAGCAGCAGACTTGGCAGCTGGTAGCAGAGACTCTTGCCACCGCCGGTCGGAAAGACCGCCGCGACGTTCTTGCCCGCCAACAACCGCTCGATCACCCCCTGCTGGCCCTCGCGGAATCCTTCCATCCCAAACCGATCCCGCAGCACCGCCAACGGATCCGCTACAACCTGCGGCGGGTCAACCGCCGACGTGGAATCAGCCATCGGACATTCCTCCCAGCGGACGAAAATGGACCGAACCAGCCGCTGCACTGGCCCAATCTCCGAAGCCCAACAACCCCGTTACAGAGGGGCAATCTCGAGCTCCACCAGAGAAGTGTACAAACCAACACATTCGTGTCAAGCGGAATCCCGCCGGGCATCACAACGATTCACACTGCTCGGGCAGCCTCGCCACCTAGAACGACACACCGCTGTTCCAGCCCACCGGGTCGGGTTACATTCGAATCGAGGCAAAATCACTAATCCTCTCCGTGTTGCCTGGGCCATCGGCCATGGATTTCACCGCAATCGACTTCGAAACGGCCAGCCACCGGCGGGACAGTGCCTGCCAGCTTGCGGCGGTAGTGGTCCGTGATGGCCGAATCGTCGACTCGGCCAGTTGGTTGATTCGCCCGGAGCCGTTGTATTTCACCGCCGCGAACATTCGCATCCATGGGATCACCCCCGAGCAGGTGCAGGGGGAACCGACCTTTGGCGAGCGGTGGCCGGAGATCGCGGAGATGCTCCTCGGCGACTGTTTGGTGGCGCACAACGCCAGTTTCGATTTCGGGGTGCTGCTGGCGTGCCTGCGAGCACACCGGCAGCCGGTGCCGGAACTGCAGTTCACCTGCACCCGCGCGATCGCCCGCCGGACCTGGCCAGGTCGCCGCAGCTACGGACTCAAGCCGCTGTCGGATTGGCTCGGTGTTCGCTTCCGGCACCACGACGCCCTCGAAGATTCCGTTGCCTGCGCCAAGGTTTTGCTCGCCGCCCGATTGGCCAAGGAAGCGTCCGACTTGGCGTCGCTGGAGAGCAGCCTGCGTTTGTCTCGCGGTGCGCTGGGCAGCTGGGGTTATCGCGGTCCGGGCAAGGCAGATCGAAGCCGGCGGGCAACGCCCCCGGTGCGGGCGGCCAATCGTACCTCCGCAAGCACTTCGAGTCCGTCCAAGCCAGCTTCGAACGACTCGCCCCCCATTGACCTCCAGCGGCTCCTGATTCGCGCGGAGCTTATCCGGCCGCTGGCCGGTCAGCGAATCGCGTTCACCGGGAAGTTTCGCACATTCAGCCGGAACGATGCGGAAACGCTTGCCGTCCGGCTCGGGGGAGAATATCAGCGTTCGGTGACGTGCGAGACCGACTTGGTCGTCGTCGGGAATCTCGACGGGCGAACTCGGGCGGCTGGGCGGATCCAAAGCGTCAAAGAAGAGCGCGCGTGTCAACTGCGAGAGGCAGGCAAGGGCATCCAAATGCTTGATGAGGAGACGTTCCTGCGGTTGCTGGTGTCCGACGCGTCCGCCCAATGAATCGCCCTCAGCGGCGCACCGCTGTAGCAGAAGCTGCCGAGAAACCCCACTCCCCGAGTCGACACGATGCCGAACCCGATTCAGCGCTATTCGTTTCCCTTGCTGCCCACCAACATCTTGGCGGTCCTCACGTGGGCCGTGACGATGCCCGGAGCGGCGGTCCACTCCGCGGAGCCCACGTCGCCGCAGCCCAATGCTTCGCCGCCGCCCAATATCGTGTTGATGATGGCCGACGACATGGGTTTGGGCGACACGAGTGCGTACCAGGACCTGACGGGCAACGACGACCGCGTCCAAATCCACACGCCGAGTATGGAGCGGTTGGCCCGGAGGGGAATCCGTTTCAGCGATGCCCATTCCACGGCGACCCGCTGCACGAACACACGTTACGGACTCTTGACGGGGCGTTATGCCTGGCGGAGCCGGATGAAACACTGGGTGCTGTTCGGGGCCCAAGGAGATCCGCTGATCGAAGCCGACCGTCCCACGATCGCAACGATGCTGCGCGATGCCGGTTACCGAACTGCGATGGTCGGCAAGTGGCACGTCGGGCTCCGCTACCTCCGCAGTGATGGGTCTCCGGCAGCCGGTTTTGAAGACGCCGACCTGACGCAGCCCTTGTACGATGGACCGCTCGACCATGGGTTCGATGTCGCCCAGATCACCTCCCGCTCCCATGGAACCTCCGGAACCCAGCCACAGACCCGCAGGAACCGCCCGGATCAAACGGTCGGTCCAGGGCACATTGACGGCCGCCAGCTCTTGAGCGCCACATCCGACGCTCGCCGGTTGGCCGATGATGGCCCCGACGCTTACGTACTGGACAAACTCGGCAGCCGCCACAGCGACAACGCGATTCGGTTTCTTGACGAACACCTGGAGCAGAGTGAATCACGCCAGCAACCCTTCTTTCTCTACTACGCGTCCAACTCGAATCATAAGCCCTACACCCCCGATGAGCAGATCGGAGAGGTCCCGGTCGCTGGGGCTGGGCGAAATGTGGCGGGTGACCGGTTGGACAATCGCGCCGATTTCGTTTTTGAGAACGATGTCGCGCTGGGACGACTGATCGATTTCCTGGCGTCACACGACGATCCGCGGAACGAGAACACGAAGCTGATCGAAAACACGATGGTTATTTTTACCAGTGACAACGGAGCGGAGATCCGCGCGAAGGCGGCGACGGGCCCCTTCCGCAGCAACAAGGGGTCGGCCTATGAAGCAGGCCATCGCGTCCCCTTTCTGGTCACTTGGGCTGCCGGGAATGTCGGCGATGGCGATGCCTCGACGCCAGGAAAGACGAGCCACGAACCGATCGCACTTCACGACCTGTTCGCCACGTTTGCCGACATCGTTGGTGCACCACTTCCCGATCCGCGACGCGGGGAGAAGGGGGCGGAGGACAGCCACAACGTGTTGGCGGCGTGGCAGGGCGGAACTCTTCCCTCCCGCCCCCAGTTCCACAATGACCACAAGGAAGCCGACGACCGAGCCACCTCCGCCATTCGGCTCGACAACCCTGTCGTGGACGGCACCCGCGTTGGCGGCAACTGGAAACTGTTTTTCGACGCTGCGCTCCTTCGTCACGGTCAAGCCCGACCGACCGAACTGTACGAACTCGACAGCGACCCCGAAGAGCAGCATGATCGTCTCGCCGACGCGTCACTTCAGCCGCTGGTGGAACATCTCACCGCCGTCGCCTCATTGCATCGCAACGCCGGCGGGCACCGGCTCGCTCCGTTGGCCGGCACCCCACGGGTGACATTCGACTGGCGCCGTTCCGGGAAGCAGACCGAGGGGGACCATTATCGAGTCGGGCTCGCCGAGGCGCATGACGGACGCCGGATCGAAGCGACCCCGGCGCGCGTCACCGTTCCCGGTGCCGGCGGCTTGGCGATGCAGATGCACGGAGCCGCCGCAGCCGACGCGGTGCAACCAGCCTTCGCGATCAACCCGCGCGGTTTGGGGATCTCCGGCGGCGCATTCGATCAAGTCGAATCGGGCGAGGCGATTGAGTTCACCTTTGATCAAGATGTGATCGTCGAGTCGGCCGCCATCGTAGCAGGCAACGGAAAGTGTGGCGGTTTTTGCCGGATGGGCGACAAGGCGCCGCTGGCGATTTATTGCATCGACGCTGACAACGACGGCCGTGACCAATCGGGGCGGCTCAGCGATCTCGGGGTCTTGAAGGCAGGTCAAACACTTCGATTCGATTCCGCTCCCCATTTTGGCGTCGAACCGCCAGGTCAATGGCGGCTCGGCGAGCTGACCGTCCGACTGTTGCGAGCAGAGGAGCGACAGCTGGATCGCTAGATTTTGTAGCGGAAGCCGCCAAACCCGTCGCCGACGTCGCAGAGACTTCTGACCGCGTCCCCATCCCCCCTTTTCGTTTCGGCATTCCGAATCATCGTGGAAATAAACTGGATGTCCAGCGAGATGATCGCGACGCACGAGCAGCGCCGCCGCTGCGTTGTTGTCCACGCCCCCAGCGGCACGGCGTTATCAACCGACCCGCCGATCAGCGATGGCGGTGGTGGAACGTCGTTTTCCCCAACGGATCTGCTCGGGGCAGCGCTCAGTACGTGCATCCTGACGATTCTTCTTCAATTGGCCGAGCGTCACGGGGTATCCCTTGAGCGTGCGGAGGTCGAGGTGTCAATCGAATCGACCCCCTCCCCCAGACGGCTGAGCCAGGTTCGCACGCAGGTGATGATCCCCGCGGCCGATGTCCCTGCCGGGCCGCTGCGGTCGCGGTTCGAAGCGGCCGCGAAAACCTGCCCGATTCACCGCGGCCTGTATCCGCAGATCGACGCACCGATCGAATTCGTTTATCCTGAAGAGTCCGCTTAATGGCAGGTACTTACGGATACCGGCTTTCAAATCATGCCCACCTCAAGTCGACGAGACCTCCCTTCGACAGGTCATCATGCATAGATGAGACATTCATTTTGCAAGGCCCTTCTGCGGCGGCTTCTCAGCGGCGTCGTGATCTGTCACGCCACGATCATTCCGGGAACATGGCTGACCGCCTCGGCCGATGAAGCGGACGCGGAGCGAATGTTTGCCCGCCGCATCGCACGCGTGCTGCAAGACAAATGCGTGGCGTGTCATGGGGCTGACGAGGACTTTTTCGAAGGCTCACTCGACCTGCGCACCTCGGACGGGGCCACGCGCGGAGGGGACAGTGGCGAGCCGGCGATCGTGCCTGGCCGTCCCGACCAAAGCCCGCTCTACCTGGCAGCCACCGGCGAGCATGACCAGTGGTCGCCCATGCCACCCAAGGAAGCCGAACAACTCGACCCCGAACAACTCCGCTCGCTGCGAAAGTGGATCGAAGCTGGAGCGGCCTGGCCCGACGCCGACCGTATCGCGGAGATCGAATCCGAATACGCTGGCCGGTGGTCCGCCGAAGATGGGATCAAGGTCGCGACCTCGGGTGGACTGTCACCCGAGTGGACCGATCGCAAGTACAAAACGGAGGACCTGTGGGCCTACCAACCTGTTCGCAAGCCCGAAGTGCCCGGTGAACCTGGACCGCCGGTTGAAGATCAATCATCGGGGATGACGGACAACCCGATCGATCGGTTTCTTTCCGCCGCGATGCCGGAGGACCTCCCACCGGCACCGCCAGCGGACCGTGTCACGCTGATCCGCCGGGCGACGTTTGGACTGACCGGTTTGCCCCCCACGCCGCAGCAGGTCGAAGCGTTTCTCCGCGACGAAGCTCCCGATGCGGAAGCCTTTGCCAAGGTGGTCGACCGGTTACTCGCGTCGCCCCACTACGGCGAACGAATGGCCCAGCACTGGCTCGATGTCGTTCGCTACGCCGACTCCTCCGGCTTCGCGAACGACTATGAACGTGGGAACGCGTGGCGTTATCGCGATTACGTCGTCCGCTCATTCAACGACGACAAGCCTTACGACCAATTCGTCCGCGAACAGATCGCCGGTGACGAACTCGATCCGGATGACCCCGAGATGCAGGTGGCTACCGGATTTTTGCGAATGGGCCCGTGGGAGCTGACCGGGATGGAGGTCGCCAAGGTCGCGCGGCAGCGGTTCCTCGATGACGTCACCAACAGCGTCGGCGAAACATTCTTCGCCCACTCCCTGCAATGCGCGCGCTGTCATGACCACAAATTCGATCCTGTCCCCACCGGTGACTATTACGCGATCCAAGCGGTCTTTGCGACGACGCAACTGGGCGAGCCGCGTGCCGAGTTTTTGCAGGTCGAAAACACCGGCGGATTCGAAGAGCGACGTTATCTCGAAGCGAAACGAGACGAACACATCGCGGTCCTGCAAGAGTTGGATGAGATCCTGCTGGACAATGCCGATGGCTGGTTCGCCGAGCGGGGGCTCGACCCGAGCCGCTGGCAAGCCGCCGTCGCCGAGGCTTGCGAGCAGGTCGGACAGGGGGGCGGCAACAATTCCTATGCCATCTTCAAGGCCGCACGCAATCGGATGCGGAAGGAGGATGTCCCCGAAGACGAATATCCGCCGAAGTTGTACGGGTTCACCCCAGAACAGTACGGCAACGAACGGGTGGCGCGGAAAGGATTGCAGCGATTGAAGTGGCAGTTCGAGCGTTACCAACCCTTCGCCTTGTCAGTCTACAACGGGCGCACGCCGCAATTGAAGTCGGTCACCTCGCCGAGGCGCGTGCCCGAAAATCGAATGCGGGCCGGCGAGTTGGAACAGACCCGCATTCTGACCGGCGGCGACCCATTCGCTGCCGGAAAACCTGTCGAGCCCGGCGTCTTGAGCGTCCTGGAGGAGGTTCAACCTGAGCCGATCCCGACCGACATCGAAGGCCGCCGCAAGGCATTTGCCCAGTGGGTTGCTTCCCCCGACAATCCGCTGACCACCCGCACAATCGTCAACCGAATTTGGCTCTGGCATTTCGGGGAGCCGATCGCGGGGAACCCCAACAACTTCGGCTCCACGGGCAAGCCTCCCACCCATCCGAAATTACTCGATTGGTTGGCCGCTACTTTTGTGGAGGAAGGCTGGTCCTTCAAGACGCTCACCCGCCACATCCTGACATCCGAAGCGTACCGCCGAAGCAGCGAGCATCCCGATCCAGAACTGCTGGCCGAGCAAGATCCGCTGGAGACCAGTTACGCGGCGTTTCACCCGCGACGGTTGACCGCGGAAGAACTGCGGGACGCGATGCTGGTGGTCACCGGTGAACTCAATCCGGCGATCGGCGGCATCCCGTGTCGCCCCGAAATCAACCTGGAAGCAGCGCTGCAACCGCGCCAGGTGATGGGCACATTCGCCTCTGCCTGGACGCCCAACCCGCGCCCGGAACAACGCCACCGACGGTCGCTGTACGTGCTGCGGTTGCGCGGACTGCCGGTCCCAATGTTCGACGTCTTCAACGCGCCGGATGCCGATTTCTCCTGCGAACGACGCGAGTCCTCCACCGTCACGCCGCAGGTGTTCGGGTTGTTCAACAGCCAGCACAGTCACTCGCGGGCGCTGGCCTTCGCCGATCGGGCGAGACGCGAAACCGATAGCGACGCCGAAGCGGTGCGTCGTTGTTTTCGGCTCAGCTATTCTCGGGAACCGAGTGACCGCGAACTCGACCTGGGCCTCGACCATTGGCGAGAGATCGAATCGATGCTGCCCCCCACCGCTGCGAGTTGGGACGACTTGCCGCTTGACGTCCGCCGTGAAGCGGTGGAGGAGAACACGGGGGAGAACTTTTCGTTCCGTGAGCAGCTGCACGCCAACGCCGACTTCGTTCCCGACTTGCGGCCTGCTGAGCTCGACCGCCGCACGCGTGCCCTGGCTGACCTGTGCCTCGTGCTCCTGAATTCCAACGAGTTTGTCTATGTTTATTAACCGTACATCCGGCTCGCCGCGCCGGATCGTCACCGCGTCCTGAATTCCGATGAGTTCGATGATGTCTACCCACCGGCCCTTCCCCGGCGACAGCGAACGCGGATTGCATGCTCCGACGCGGCGCGACTTCTTGTATGGACTGACCACGTCGCTCGGCAGCGTCGCGCTCACCGCGATGCTGGCCGACCCGACGCGGTCGGATGATTCCACCGATCCGCTGTCTCCCAAGCCGGGACACCTTCCCGCCAAGGCGAAGCACTGCATCTTTTTGATGATGGAGGGTGGGCCGTCGCACATCGACACCTTTGATCCAAAACCGGACCTTCACAAGCTGCACCTGGAAGAGTTCCATCGCCAGGGTGAACAGAAATCCGCGATGGAGAGCGGCAAACGATACTACGTGCAAAGCCCATTCAAGTTTCGCAAGGCGGGCCAGAGCGGTGCGGACATCGCCGAGAACTGGGAACATCTCGCCGGCGTCGTCGATGAGATTTGCTTCTTCCGCGGTTGCCAGGTCGACAGCGTGAACCACCCGACCGCCATGTATCAAATGAACTGTGGCAATCGCTTCGGAGGCGACCCGGCGGTCGGCGCTTGGGCCACCTACGGACTCGGTTCGGAAAACCAAGACTTGCCTGGCTTCCTGGTGCTGCCGGAGGTTTCCTACCCGCAAGGCGGTGCAGCGAACTGGAGCAACGGCTACCTTCCCGCCAGTTTTCAAGGGACACCGCTACGGCCGCAAGGCTCCCCGATCCTCGACCTGAGCCCCCCGCCCGGCGTCAGTCCGTCGCGACAGCGGAAGAACCTCGACCTCGCCGCCAAGCTCAACGATCGCCATGCCGAACGTCACCCCAGTCACGCGGAACTTGACGCCCGGATGCAGAATTATGAACTCGCGTTCCGCATGCAGATGCAGGTTCCCGAGGTGCTCGATTTGTCCGGCGAGGACACCAAGACGCAGTCAATGTATGGCATCGGCAACAACGCAACCGACGGTTTTGGACGCAAATGTTTGCTGGCCCGCAAGCTGGTGGAGAAAGGCGTACGGTTCGTCCAGCTCTATCACGGTTCCTGGGACAGCCACGACTACATCGAACGGGCTCACGGCAACCTGGTCCGCGGTGTGGACCAGCCGATCGCCGCCTTGATCCAGGACCTGAAACAGCGCGGCTTGCTCGACAGTACGCTGATCGTCTGGTGTGGTGAATTCGGGCGTTCGCCCGACAACGGTGTTCGCGGCGGAACCGCTTATGGCCGCGACCACAACCCCAGCGCCATGACGATCTGGCTTGCCGGCGGCGGGGTCAATGCCGGTCACACCGTGGGCGCCACCGACGAACTTGGGATGACCGCGGTCGAGGAAGTCCACCACGTCCGCGACTTTCACGTCACGCTGTTACGGTTGCTCGGCCTCGACGACAACAAACTCACTTACTACCACGCCGGCCGCTTCAAGCAACTCAGCCAGTTCGGCGGCCAGGTCATCGACCGGCTGATCGGTTGATCGTGATATGCCAAGCTCGCTGAAACTTCGGTTCAAGGCCAACGCTCCCCCGAACCGAAGTAGTCTTGAGCTGGCTACGACCGACTTCAATGTGGAATTGGTCCACGCATGGCCACCACCCGACAAAGGCTGCCCAAGCCTCACTTTCAACGGTTGGGTGCGTCTGCTGCGATCCATGCGCTGCGCCACAACCAGCCTACGGGGCACCGAGGGGGTCGCAGCTCTCAACCGATGGGGGAAGAACTTCCGTGTATTCGGGCATAGCGCCTACCGCCTTCGCCATCACTCTGCTGATCGCGTTCACACATGGCTCGGCACGAGCACAGGAAACGCAGCTTCCGCCCCCGGTCGCCGATGTCGCGTCAAACGCGACTGAGCCGGCAGACGAATCGAGCCTGCTTGACCTTGATCTCGAGCAGCTAAGCAACACTGACGTCGTCGTACCTGTGCTCGACACCCCGGTGACCACTGTGTCCCGACGGAAAAGCACGGTGGGGCGCTCGCCGGCGGCCGTGTTCGTGATCGACCAGGAAATGATCAAGCGAAGTGGCGCGCGAAGCATACCGGAAATACTGCGAATTGCCCCCGGCGTGCATGTCGCGAGGATTGACGCCAACAAGTGGGCCATCTCGATCCGCGGGTTCAATCACCTCTATTCGAACAAGCTGCTGGTCCAAATCGACGGTCGCGCCGTTTACACACCGCTCTTTGCAGGCACGTTTTGGGACGAGCAGGACGTGGTGCTCGAGGATATTGAACGAATCGAGGTCGTTCGCGGCCCGGGGGCGACTGTGTGGGGGGCCAACGCGGTCAACGGTGTGATCAATATCCTCACCAAGCGCGCCAAGGATACCCAGGGTGGCCTTGTCGTCAGCGGCGGTGGGGACCAGAAGACGATGTTCAACACCGTCCGCTATGGCGGTCAGGCAGGCGAAGACCTGCACTGGCGTATCTACGGAAAACACTTTGCTCGCGACGATGGATTCTCTCCCGACGGCGCCTTCGATGCCTGGAATCAAGGACGGGCTGGGTTTCGCGCCGACTGGACTCCGTCAGACGCCGACCTCGTCACGGTTCAAGGGGATATCTTTGACGGCACCAGCCGAGGCACGCACCCCCGGCACACGCCGACGTTTCCCTTCGCGGTAAATCAACGCGAAAAGAATCTCATCCGTGGGGGAAATCTTCTCTCCCGTTGGACACGCCAGCTCGATGAAGAGCGGAATTGGAGTCTGCAGTTCTATTATGATCGCCGACAACGGGCCTCACCCGCCTTTGCGTTGGAACGTGACACCTACGATCTGGATTACCAATACAATTTCAAATTTGGCCCTTACCAGCGAATCACGACAGGTGCTGGATACCGACGAAGCGAGGATTCCACGCAAGGCTTTCCCGGATTGCAGTTCGACCCCGCCGACCGCGGCATCGATTTGTACAGCACGTTTCTCCAGGACGAGATCGAGTTGGCGGAAGATCGTTGGTACCTCACCCTGGGATCAAAACTTGAACACAATGACTTTACGGGAATTGAGATTCAACCCTCGGCCCGCCTCCTCTTCATGCCCACCGAGCGGCAGTCATGGTGGGCCGCGATCTCGCGTGCTGTTCGCACACCTGCGCGGATCGATACCGACCTTACTGCGCGAGGACCATTGTCACTCGACCCGCCGCTACAGTTCGAGTTTCGAGGCGACAACCGTCTGGAGGCCGAAAATCTGTTGGCCTATGAACTTGGCTACCGGGCTCAACCCCACGACGACCTGTCCCTGGATGTCGCCCTCTTTTACCACGACTATGAGGACCTGACGGGCACCACGCCAGGAGATCCGTTTCTCTCACCATCGGGACTCAGAACCTATCCGGTAACCCACTCACGTCATAAGTCCATATTTGAAAGGGGGTTGG
>CAYWXT010000190.1:0-11468 GCA_964462125.1 uncultured Pirellulaceae bacterium
TCAAATTCATCCCGTCCGCGTGATGATGCTCCGCAGCCTGCTGCGGCAGACGATCTCGAACAAAATGATGCGTGAGTCGTTTCTGCTCGATCAGGTCGCCACGCAAGCGGCGGACAAACGCCGGGAGGCGGCGGAAACAATGGCCTCGCGGGCTCGCCAGATGTTCGCCGAGACAAGATTGCCGGAGCTGCAGAATGCGTTCGACATGCAAGACCTCGATGCAATCGATCAAAAGTTGCGCGAGGAGGGAAGCTCTCTGCAATCGCTGCAAAACGAGTTCGTCGATCAAATGCTCAGTCACCTTTACCGGCGAAGCAAGATCGAACAGTCCCCAGACGTCTCGATGGCGGAGATCTACGAACATTATCAAGCGAACCAGGATCGTTATCGGCACGGTGCCCGGGCCCGCTGGGAACAGCTGACGGTCCAGTTCAAGAATTTTCCTGACGAGGACGCCGCGCGGGAAGAGATCTGGGAGATGCTTCAGGAAGCTCGGTTTGGCGGAAGTATGCAGGCGGTCGCCCGGGAGAAGAGCCAGGAACCGTTTGCCGGTAACGGTGGTGCCCATGACTGGACAAACCAAGGATCACTCGCCTCCGAAGCGTTGGACCAAGCGATCTTCGATCCCGAACTCCCGCTCAACCAGATCAGTGACGTGATCGAGGACGCCGACGGCTTGCATGTGGTGCGGGTCTTGGAACGCGAGCCCGCTGGCGTGACCCGTCTGGCGAAGGTGCAGGATGAAATACGCGAAATCATTTCGAAAGCCAAGGTGGCCGAGGCCGAAGACCAGGCATTAGCGGAAATGAAAGCCCAGGTTCCGGTCTGGTCGCTGTTTCCGGACGACGTTCCCGGTGCGATGCCGTTGCCGGAGGTCGCATCCGAGGCCACGCCGAAACGCCGATGAGCGAAAGTGGTTTGAGACAGATTGTGATCCGATTGGTCGTCATCTTCGGCGGGGCGTGCCTCGTCCTGTTGCCCGGATGCGGACAGCTCGCCTACCGGCTGACCAACCCGCAAGCACCGAAGTTTGTACCCAACCCGATCGAACTGCCTCCGGCCCCCGACGATCTCGTCTGGTCGCAAGTCGTCGATGCGGTCGACGATTACTTTCGTATCGCACGGGAGCAGCCAGTCCAGAATCACCCGGGGATGGTCTTGGATGGACGGATCGAAACGGCCTATCAGATCGGCGGGTCGATCTTTGAACCGTGGCGAAAGGACAGCACCGCCGGTTTCGAGCGACTGCAGAGCACCCTGCAGTCGGTGCGGCGGCGGGCGGTCGTCACGGTTCGTCCGCGCGGTGCCGGCTATACCCTCGAAGTGGTGGTTCAAAAGGACCTGGAAGATACAGACCGCAGCCAGTATTCGACCGAATCGACGGCGAGTGTGCGGCATGACGGCAGCGTGGTCCGGCGCGAAGATCGCTACGACGACAGCCCCGTGACCTTGGGATGGATCCCCCTGGGACGCGATCGGTCGCTGGAACAAGTCATTTTGCAAGACATTTTTGATCGCATCACCGAAGCCGACGGCGAGAGTCAAACGCACTGACTATAGCCTTTCTCCAGAATTAATCTTCCCGGGGCCGGCGGCCGATATCGAAGCTGCCGAGGTTGCCAACGCCATGCCATCGGTTGCCCGAAAACGATTGGTGCCCCATTTTGCTCTCAAGTCTCTGGATGCCCATGATCGGTTTCTCAGCGCAGCAGGTTGACTATGACAGATTACGTTCCGCGGTCGAACAGCGGCTTTGTGAGATCGGACATCTGGAACAGGATCAATTCCCGATGACACAGCGGGAACTGCAACGCAGCGGCAAGACGTGCGGCATTTATTTCTGCGTTCACGGACCGCGATGCGTGAAATTGACCGCCATCTTCGACTTGGCCACCCGCACCCTGATCTTGTACGGCAGCGATGGGACGCGGCGGGAATCGGTGCAGCTGCCACCACGGACCGCCCCGCACTGCGACGCGCGGGCTAAATAGCCGAGTCGATCAGCGCACACCGCCGCTGTTCAGCTCGCCGCCCGCCGCTTTCTCCTCCGCGGCGCTCGGTTTCAGGTAACGCGGTGCGAGCGCAATCGGATCGGCCCAGCAGCCGGCCGCGGCCGCCAGGAGGCCGATCCGCCCGGCGCCAACCGCGTCCGCGCTCGACCGGTGCAGAAACCTCGACGACTCACAGCCGGGAAAGGCGGACAGGTCGCCAGTGAATGATGTGGCCGCGTCGATCTGCCCCCAGCGAGCGTTCCAAGCGTCGCGACCAAGTACCTCGCTGCGGGAACTCATGAAAACCACCCGATCTTTGATTGCCCCGCGTTTGGTCTCGCCCAGCGAATCCTGACACAACAGCTCCTCCCGGCAATACTGGGCGGAAAAAACTTGGCCCCGATACGCATTGACCCCCACCAGGATGGACTTCGCGTCAGGATGATCGCTCGCCGCGGCGGCCGCGATCGCGGCGAGCGAGTCGACCGCGACCAGGGGCAACCGCAAGGCGTAGCTCAGTGTTTTGGCTGTGGTGACTCCGATCCGCAACCCGGTGAACGAGCCCGGACCGGCGGCGACAGAGAGAAACTGCGGCCAGCCATGCCGGCCGCGGCACCACCGCAGCAGCGTCTGCAGTTCGACCGCCAAACTGGCGGCGGTCCGGCTGGTGGTCGGCAACCGCTGCTCCCGGAACACCCGGTCGCCACGCAGCAGGGCCAAGGAGCCCGTGCGGCCGGTGGTTTCAATCGCCAACTGGAGATCCTCAGCGCCGGCGGCTGGCAATTCGTCAAGTTTCATGGGATTGCTGTGAATTTTTGCTTGCCCTTACAATCAGGCTCCGCCGGGGATCCGGTTCGCCTGGTCGTCCCCTGTCGGAATTCCGATCTTCCCCATCCCAGTACTGGATCGCCCCGTGAAGCGTAGGACCGCCCCGTGAAGCGAGCGTTGATCAGCGACATCCACGGAAACCTTGAAGCGCTGCTGGCGGTTCTCGACGACATTCGCTCACACCCGGTCGAGGAAATCTACTGCTTAGGGGACGTGATCGGCTACGGGCCGAATCCGTGCGAATGCCTCGACCAGGTGATGAAGCACGCGAAAATCACGATCCTGGGGAACCACGATCAGGCGGCCCTGTTCGATCCAGACGGGTTCAACCCGATGGCCTTGCAGGCGATTTATTGGACCCGCGACCAGCTCGACAATGGGCCCGGATCCCCCGCGCAGGTCAACGCCCGCTGGGACTTCCTCGGGGAACTGCCACGACAGATCGACGAGGGCACGTTTCGCTTCGTGCACGGTTCTCCCCGCGACCCGACCAACGAGTACGTCTTTCCCGAATACATCTTCGACCAGCGAAAGATGGAGATTCTCTTTGGCAAGATCGAGCAGGTGTGCTTCATGGGGCACACCCATTTGCCAGGAGTCTTCACGACCGAATGCGAATTCATCACACCCGAGGAGTGTGATTACGTCTACCGCTTGAACGGTCCCAAGGTGATGATCAACGTGGGAAGTGTCGGACAGCCGCGGGACGATGACAATCGCGCCTGCTACGTGATCTTGGACAGCGACGAGATGACGGCCACTTTTCGGCGAATCGATTATGACATCGATGCCACCGTGAACAAGATCTATGCTGTCACGGATCTGTCCAACGCCCTGGGCGATCGGCTTCGACACGGCCGATGAGCAGCGTTCGCGCCGCGCGCCAACATTTGTCTCCCAAGAATCGTTCGCCTCCTTCCCCGACATGGCCCCGTGACACGCACCGCAATTCTCAGTGACATTCACGGCAACCTCAGCGCACTGGAAGCGGTGTTGGGCGACGTCGATTCACAACGAGTCGATCGGGTCGTTTGTTTGGGAGACGTCGTCGGTTACGGACCCGCCCCCTGCGCTTGTCTCGATCGGTCGATCGACTTCGAGTTTTGTGTGCTGGGAAACCACGACAGCAGCGCCCTGTTTGATCCGGAAGGGTTCAACGCGGCGGCCGAACAGGCGATCTTCTGGACCCGCAACCAGCTGGAAAGTGACAACGATGGCCCGGATGCAAGTCGCCGGCGGATCGAGTTCCTCTGCCAGCTTCCACGGACCGTACGCGAGGGAAACGTCTTGTTCGTCCACGGCTCCCCCCGGGGACCGACCAATGAGTATGTCTTTCCCGAGGACACGCAAAACGTCAAGAAGATGGAAAAGCTGTTCTCGATGATCCCCCATCTCTGCTTCCAAGGACACACGCATGTCCCAGGGATCTTTACCTCCGACCTGCGGTTCATCCGGCCGGAGGAAACGGGAACCGGCTATGGGATCGGCGGTCCGGAGCAGCGTTTGATGATCAATGTCGGCAGCGTTGGCCAACCGCGGGATGGCGATCCCCGCAGCTGTTACGTGGTATTCGATGAACAATGCATTGAGTTTCGTCGGGTGGTGTACGACGTCGAGCGAACCGTCAGGGCGATCGAATCGGAACCGGACTTGGATAATTTCCTCGGCTACCGCCTCCGCGATGGACGCTGAACCGCAACCGCAGGCAACCTTCGGATCATCCCCGCCTCATGAATCGTCCCGAGATTGCCACCGCAATCGGCTGGGAGACTCACCTTGCACCACCCGATAGTAATTGTCCACCGGGAGCCCCGGCAGGATCTGCGGGGTTCCATCGGGCCAGCGGATCTCGATGCGGTCGACCTCCGATGCGTCTCCCAGCCCGACCAGCACCCGGGGATCGTTGTGAGCCATGTAACTGCCGCCGGAGCAGACCGTTCGCGTGATCGTCCTGTTGCCCCATTGCAAGGTCACCGAACTCCCGACCGGGCTGCGAGACGCGCTCGTGCTCTCCAATTGCAGGCCCAGGAAATGACCCCGGGGTCGGGTATCGTTGCGAAGTAGTGCCAGAGGGCGGTCCAGGTGAGTGATAACAATGTCGACGGCGCCATCGTTGTTCACATCCCCGAACGCGACCGAACGTCCCAACCAGCTTCCTTGAAAGTAACGACCGCAGCCAGACGACACGTCTGTGAACATCCCCGCCCCGCTGTTGCGAAATAGCTGAGGAGGTTGCTTGAACGGTTTGCCAATGCTGCGAAAATCGTTGATGTGCCCATTGCTCACGAAAAGATCCAGGTCACCGCTGTTGTCAGCGTCGATGAACCCGGTCCCGAATCCGAGTACCGCCATGCTCGGAAATCTCAACCTGGCCTCGTCCGTCGCGACGGCGAACACACCCCGCGATACCTGACGGTAGAGGTCGTTGGGCTCGTCCTGAAAGTTTGTCACGAGCAGGTCGAGAAGGCCGTCTCCGTCGTAGTCCCCCGCGGCGATCCCCATACCGGCCCGGCTTTCGCCCGTCTCCCCCACGGCCACCCCGGCGACTTCGGCCGATTCCTGGAACTGGAACTCCCCTTGGTTCCGCCACCATTGGTTCCGCTCCATGTCATTGGCGACGTAGAGATCCAGCAACCCGTTGCCGTCCAGGTCAGCGACCAACACACCCAGTCCCGGCGCGGCGGCATCCGATAGACCTGCGGATTCGCTGATGTCGGTAAAGGTCCCATCGCCGTTGTTGCGGTACAGCAGATCCGGCTCCGGATCGTGCGCATGCGGTGGACAGTAACCGTATGGACTTGGCGTCCGTGGTTGATTCGTCGGACATCGAATCGTCGGTCTTCCAGATTGATCAATCGTGTCCGCAAGATAGCGGGTGACAATCAGGTCCGGATAGCCATTACCATTCAGGTCCGCGAAGGCGCAGGAACTGGCCCACCCGCTCCCCGCCACGCCGGCGGTTTCCGTGACATCCTCGAAGCCCTCGCGCCCCGTGTTGCGAAACAGTGCCGACCGTTCGAAACCGGCAACGAACAAATCATCGTGCCCGTCCCCATCGAAATCGCCGACCGCCATCCCTTGAGCAAAGGGGGCGAAATGGAGTCCGGCAGCTTCGGTCACATCTTGAAACGTCCCGTCTCGATGGTTGCGGTACAACCGGCACGACGATTTCCCCGGCCCCGAATCGCCGGGCAACTCTCCTCCTTGACCCACAACGATGTCGAGCCAACCGTCGCCGTCGTAGTCAATCAGCGCCACACCGCTCCCCATCGTTTCAATCACCCGGTACTCTCCCTGGACCCGGTAATCAGGCTCCAGATCCAAGCCGGCCGAGGACGCGATCTCAGTGAACCAAATTCCCTCCGGCTGGTGAAAGAACCAGAAGGCTGCAATCGCGAGCAAGACGACGCCCCCCGCGGCACACAACAACCAACGCACTCGCATCATCAGCTGTCGTCGCTTCGAGTCGCCACGAACGTTCCCGATCTCACATGCTCAATCCACAGCGGGTTGCCGGTTCAATGATCGCCAGACGGGTATCCCCGTACTCACGGACGTCCCAGTCGCCGGGGGGTAACCGCGAGCAATCAAAGCGTTTCTCCGTTTCCGCCACCAATAGACTGCCCGGTGGGGCGCGGTCCAACGTGATCTGGATGATGCGGCACAGTCCCTGCAAATCGTCGGGGTCTTCCCACATCCGGTACGGCGGACACAGGAAGACGACCCAAGGGGTATCGTCGCTCGGCGGAGCGAGTAACCGGTCGCTGAGCCGAAACGTGTTCCCAGTCAATACCCGCAATCGACGCTCGGCCCCCAACGACTCCGCCGATTCACGAATGAAGCGGACCGCCTGTTTTGAACTTTCAACCGCGATCGCTGAGCTCGCTCCCCGGCTGAGCGATTCCAAGGCGATCGCCCCGGTTCCAGCGAAGAGGTCATAGCAGATCGTCCCGCGAATCGCGGGACCCAAGATATTGAACAAGTTCTCGCGAACGCTGTCCTTCATCGGCCGCGTGGCCGGGGATCCGTGGTAGCGAATCGTGCGACCGCGGAAGTCGCCCCCGATGATGCGGAGCTTTCCCGCACGCGACTTCGTCGACTTGCTCCCTACCCCACCGGTCTCTGAAGCGCGAGTGCCGGGGCGAGACTGACCTTTCGGCGATCCGGACCGTGTTTTTCGCGATCGGGCATTGGGACTTCGGCTCATTCCCGCCAGTATAACGAACAGAGCGACAGCGAACGAGGAGAGTTCCCCCGCCGTAGAACAGGCTGCCAGGCTGTTGTCGCCCCCAAGTTGTCGTCGCCCCGAATCTCGACCGGATCCGATTTCACGATGTCGCATTGCCGCCTCTGCCCACGTGCCCTGCCCGTCCTGCTCGTCCTGGCCGCCGCCAGTGGCGCCCCCCCCCTGCCGCGACTGCACGCCCAGGAGCCCGATCTGCCGCCCCAGCCCGGTGTCCCGATGGAGGAACCGGAGTACACGGCCGAGGATCGGCGGCGCCTCGACGCGTTTGAGGAATCCCGGGTCAAACTTGCCGATGCCCTGGACGATCTACGGGCCGTTCAACTCCTCTATCGAAACGATATCGATCGGACGCCGGCGTCCGTGGAGCGGTACCGCGAACTGCGCGATCTTGCCCGCCAGCGTCTCGACGAAACCTTCGAAATCGCGTTGCAGATCATTCGTCGCGTCCCCGATACCGCGGCCGGTAGCTACCTGCTGACTCTGATCCAGGTGCGGACCGGGACCGACATCTATAACGAATCGACCTATGAGGCGGCGGCCCGTTTGATGGACGGGGGAGTCAGCTATCAGTTTGTCATGCAGTCCGCCGCCCGCTCGGGTATCGTGACGGGAGATTTTGATACCGCCCGGCGCCTCTACGAACTGATGGACGAGGACAGCATGGACGACAGTGACCTCATCATGAGTCATGAACTCGACCGGATCGAGCAGCAGACTCGCGAAGAGATGCAGGTCCGGGAGTCGGAAGCGGACCAGGAGTTACCCCAGGTGCGTTTGCGGACGACCCAAGGTGACATCGTGCTGGAACTGTTCCTGAACCAAGCACCGTCGACCGTTTCTCATTTCATCAGCCTGGTCGAAGACGGCTTTTATGACGAGCTTGACTTCTACCAAGTCAAGGAGGGAATGTTCGCGATGACCGGCGACCCGATGGGCAACGGCACCGGTCACGCGGGGAAGTTCGTGATCGACGAACAGGACCGGCCCGACGCCCGACACGCCCTGCGAGGCTCGTTGACACTGGCCAAGAACCGTCTCGCCTCCGGCGAAATGGTCCCCGACAGTGGGAGTAGCCAGTTTGCGATCGCGTACCTGCCGCTGCCTGGGCTGCTCCCAGGGGGCACGACCTTCGGCCGCGTGGTCCAAGGAATGGATGTCGCCTCCCAAATGCGGCGAGTCGATCCGCTGGAAAAGAAAGAGGACGAGGTGGTCCTGCCGCCCGACCGGATCCTCTCAGCGGAGGTCATCCGGAAGCCGGAAGAACTTCCCGAACCGGTCTACGCCGCCCCGCCTCAGATGACCTCCGATGGCCTCATCCCTGAACAGCCTGATTCTCAAGGGCCTGGGCAGGACGGGCGTCCCTGAATCGGCCAAGCAGCTTGGTTCCTCAAGCGATACCAGCTATCCTTGGAGCACATGGGTTCATCGCGTCGTGATGCGGCGCGTGACCCACCACCGGCGCATGGCCCACCACCCTTGCCCCCGCCACACGATGTCCAACCGCAGCCCGTCTCGGCGAACCTTCATTCAAGGCAGCGGGATGATGCTCGCCGGCGGCGCGATCGTCGGGACGAACCTCGACGTCGCCAAGGCGGCCCATGCCTTTGGCAGTGACCAGATCAAGATCGCTCTGGTCGGTTGCGGCAGCCGCGGGATCGGGGCGATGGTGCAGGCGCTGGCGACCTCAGGTGGCGGCGTCCAATTGGTGGCGATGGCCGACGTTTTCCACGACAGCCTCCACACCGCCTATCGCACAATCAAGAGCAAGCATCCGCAGAAAGTATCCAACAACGTTGGCCGCCACGTCGGCCTCGGCGGTTTCCGTGATCTGCTCCAGGGCGAGGCCGACCTGGTATTCTTGGCCACCCCGCCTGGATTCCGGCCCCAACAGTTCGAAGCGGCGGTCGAAGCTGGGAAACATGTCTTTATGGAAAAGCCGGTGGCCACCGATGCTCCCGGGGTGCGCCGCGTTTTGGAGGCCAGCCGCCGAGCCGAAACGCAAGGATTGGCGGTCCACGTCGGGCTCCAGCGACGCCATGATCCACGCTATCAACAGTGCCTCGACCGACTTCGCGACGGAGCGATCGGAGAACCGATTTACGCGCGAGCCCACTGGAATGGCGGAGGCATGCGCGTCCGCCCCCGAGAGCCTCGCCAAACCGAACTCGAATACCAGCTTCGAAATTGGTACTACTTCAATTGGCTCAGCGGTGACCATATCGTCGAGCAACACATTCACAACCTCGATGTGATCAACTGGCTCCTGGGGCAGCCTCCGGTCGAATGCCAGGGTCAGGGGGGGCGGGAAATCCGCAACGAACCCGATCACGGACAGATCTTCGACCACCACGCCGTCGAGTTCACCTATCCGGGCGAGGTCAAACTGATGAGCCAGTGCCGGCAGATCGCCGGTTGTTGGAAAAGCGTCGGCGAGCACGTTTACGGCACCGCCGGCCACTGCGACATCGGCCAAGGAACCATCTTCGATCGACACGGAAACGTCTCCTGGCGCTATCAGGGCCCGGAACACCAGGGCCCGGGACGACACAAGAGCCGGAAACGCCGAGGCGACTTGGGGTGGCACCAGCAGCAATCCGACCTGTTCGCAGCCCTCCGTCGCGGCGAGGCACCCAACGAAGGGAAATCGGCCGCCGAGAGTACACTGACCGCAATCATGGGGCGGATGGCGACCTACAGCGGCAAACCGGTGAGCTGGGACGATGCATTCCACAGTCGCCAACGACTCGCGGAGACCGATACCTTGCGTTCGCTCGACGATCCTGCACCCGTTCTTCCCGACGCCAACGGAACCTACCAAGTCGCGATCCCTGGCCAGACGCAGGCCCTCTAGCGTTTTGCCTCAAACCCCTGAGCCGATTACGCAAACAACGCGGGCCCGACGCCCGGTTTGAATCACATGCAGCTTCGCATGGCAGTGATCAGCTCCCTCGGCTTCGCGGAGGTCGCCGTCTCACCGACCGGCCTTGCTTACCGCCGCTTCGGTGAACGCCGTGATGCGGTCTGTTGCCTCTTCGGGCGTAGCAAATAGACCTTCGGATCATCGATGGTGAAGGAAGTGCTCCAGCGGCGGCCGTCATCGGCGCTGCAGACGTTGTAAAAGAACGTTCGAAACCGTTCGGCGCGGTAGCCGTAGGGGAGCTGGCTGGTGATGTAGTCGTCCTCGGACAATTCCTCGACCCCCGGCGACGCATAGTAGTGGACCATCCCGTCTGGAGTGACACTCATCCCCAACGTCCACCACCCGGTCGTTGTGATTTGCGGGCCACGGAAATCGCCGCCGCGGCGATTGCTGCGGACACGAAAGTACGCGTAATCATCCGTCTTCTTGGAGTCGTGCTTGCTTTCGAATTCGATGAATAGCCCCGGCCAATAAACCTCGTTGTCCATCTTCTTGCGTTTGAGACCAAAGGGGCCAAACTCCCTTTCAACCATCGCTGTGGTCTCAAGGGCCAAGCGGAAACCGAAGTGCGGGCCACTCCGCTTTTCCCACTCGGCGACCGGCGGCAAAAAGACCCGAGTGGTCACGCTGGGCACCTCCGAAACACGCGCCTTGCGCCGCATGCGGTACTGGACATTGCAGATAAAATCGTCCTGGTGCATTTTGCCACTCGGCTGCCCGGGGATGCCGGTGTAGAGCGACCGCAGCAGCAATGCCCCTTCACTTCCAGCCAACCCGTTGGCCGGTGTCGATACCCGTTTGACAACATCGGGGTGGCCCCGCTTGATCCCCTCGTACCAACGGCCGTTGCTGCTCCGCCCCAACGGCGACCGCTGCTTGTCGTCAATGTCCTCGGTGCTCTTGGGGTCGTTGGGAACGTAGCCCCAATCAGGGTCTTCGAAGTCGTCGGAAACCCCCACAATCTCAGACCCAGTCCCCGGAATCACCGGACGCTGCGCAGAGACAGACGTCGTCCATCCGAGCAACAACAGGGGGAGCGATGCCGCGATGAAAGGAGACAGCTTTCCCAAATCCATGGTTCGTTCCGTCGTTGGACGCAAGAGGAGCGAGTCATAGGAAGCCACCACGCCGGTCCGTTCAACACCGCACAGAGGCCTCCCTCCAATCGGAATCATCGGCAAATGGCGACATCAGCTGAAGAAATTCCCCTGCAACACAAGCTTCGTGGCCCAAGCCGCTGGCCGACACGCAGCCCGCTTAGCCAATTTCTCGGTCGCTCGGCCAAAGGAACCGCGCCAACCCTTCAGCGGCTCGACTGCCGGCATCCCCTCGCCGCCGTTCTGCCCAGTCCCGCAGCGCCGTGCCACTTCAGCCAATTCGCCCAACTTTAACTTGAAGATAGGTGAAATCGACGTCTCCGCGGCGGAGCACCACGAAGGACACGAAGGACACGAAGAACCACGAAGGTTTGCGACGCTCCGCT
>CAYWXT010000191.1:0-11419 GCA_964462125.1 uncultured Pirellulaceae bacterium
CTGTTGCCGATGTTGGCGTTGATCTTGCACTTCGCGGCAATCCCGATGCACATCGGCTCCAGCACCCCGGCGGCGTGGACCTTGTTGGCGGGGATCACCATCCGACCCGCCGCCACCTCATCGCGAATGGTCTCCACGGGCAGCTCTTCGCGGCGGGCGCAGAATTCCATCTCGGGGGTGATTTCGCCGGCACGGGCGGCCAGGATTTGCGTGGAAGCCATAACAGTTACTCCATGATTGATTCGGTCGGCGAGCGGGTCGGTCGGCGAGCGGGTCGGTCGGCGAGCGGGGGCAGACCCGACACGCCGGGCAGGGTCCCCGGTCGCATCCCCGCGAGGGACCGTTTGATATCGAGGTGGACCCTGTCTGTTATACGCCTGGACCGCTAGGTCGAGTAGGGACTCTACAGCGTCTTCAAGTACTCCAACACCGCTCGCTTTTCGGCCGTCGAAAGTTTGGCGGGGAACTCGTGGCCGGCGTTGCTTTTCCCACGCCGCCGGGTGTCGAAGTAACTCCGGCGGACCGCCACGTCCGGCTCCTCCCAAGGGACACGTTGCACCACTTCGATCTGAAATCCGACTCGATCTTCGTCGATCGCCTCCGAAACGCGTCGCCAAACGGCCGGCCGCTGCTCGGGATTCAGTACGTGCCACAACGTCGGGACGCTGCCGTTATGAAAATAGGGGGGACTGGCCCAAACACCATCGAGCGGCGGGGCGACGTAGCCGTCGGGATCAACGACGGTCATCGGCTGCTGTGGCCCCTCGCCGCCCTGGGCAAACCAGCTTTCGGCGTATTTCTGGCGACCTGCCACCGATAACGACCGCAGTCGTACCGGGTCGGTCTCCAGTTGCTCCCAAGGAACACGACGATTCGGATAGCGGGGGGACTCCCCGTACGTCCCGTGGCACTCCGCACACGACTCGTGGAACACCCCCCTCCCCTGCTCCGCCAAGGCGTGATCGATCGGGCCAGGGTACGGGGGCGGCCGCAATGACGACAAATACGCAAACACATCGCGAAAATCGTCTTCATGACGGCGAAAAAACTCCGGGCCGTTCTCCGGTACCAACATGAACTGCATCAGCCCCCGGTGCCCCTTCTCAGCAAATCCGTCGATGTAAAGGAAGGGACGTTTATCAAAATGCCACCACGGCGGAGCGTCCATGTCATGGTGGACGAAGGAGGCCGGCGGACGGTCGATCAGGTTGAGGTCCTTGTCGCGATATCGCATCAGGCCTTGCCCGAAAACGACCGCATTGGTCGTCCCATGCGTCGTCCCCAAGGGGATCACCAGCGATCCGAGGTCCATTCGCGTCATCGGCTCGCCCAGCCGAAATTTGGTGCGCCGCACTTCCTCCGTCAGCGTTTGCAGGGCGAAGCGGTTGTTGGGAGCCCCAGGGGTCGCTCGCCCGTCGACACGACCGCCGTGACACGCGAAGCAGTTCATCGTCCAGTCGCCGCGCTCCCCGACGACATACTGCAACGGCTTGCCCGAATCGTCCCCGGGACGCTCGGTCAACCCGTATCGGTCGAACGCCATCCGACGCCGCTGATCCGGCGATGCCCGTTCGGCCTCCGAGCGCAACGGCTCCGGCCAACTCTTCCAAACTTCGTCAAAAACCCGCTGAGAAAAATCGGGCGGCAGGAACGGCGTTTCGGTCAACAGCTGATATCCGCGTTCCGCACTCGGCTCCTCCCCGTCCGGTTGGCCAGCCCCAGACGAGCTACCCGGCGAGAGAACGCTGAAGAACGCGACGACGATCCCTGAACAGGCAAGCCATCGAGCCATACGGACTCTCCCAGTTAAATCAATCGCAAGCATGCAAACCCTTCGCCAAAGCAGTCACCTTCCATGTTAAGCCCCCGCCAAAGAGCACGAAAAAAGGGGTCAGGACTCTTTTTTGCTCCTTCCGAGTGGGGTACGCTGTCAAAATGCCAAGACCAAAGCGAGCCGATGAAGCTGGCGGGATCTACCACGCCATGAATCGCGGGAATGCACGGCGCAAGATCTTTCGCAAAGAGGCTGACTACCGGGCGTTCGAGCAGATTCTCGCCGATGGGATCGCTCAATATCCTTGTCGTATTCTCAGCTACCAGCTGCTGCCGAATCATTGGCACTTCGTCCTGCAGCCAACCGAGAACGAGGGGATGAGCCGCTTCCTTGGATGGGTCACTCTGACTCACACCATGCGGTTCCACGCCCATTATCAGACCGCCGGCGAAGGGCACCTCTACCAAGGCCGGTTCAAAAGCTTTCCAGTCCAGGGCGATGACCATTTCTACGTGGTTTGCCGGTACGTAGAACGCAACGCACTGCGAGCAGGCTTGGTCGAGCGAGCGGAACAGTGGCAATGGGGGTCGCTCTGGCGGTCTCTCCAGAACCCGGAGCCGGACCCGAAGCTCCTTTCCCCCTGGCCCATCCCCCGCCCGCCGAACTGGACCCAACGAGTGAACGTGCCATTGTCGAAGCCGGAACTCGAGGGGGTGCGTTGGAGCATCCGCCGGAGCAGCCCCTTTGGCGAGGAAACGTGGGTGGAATCGACCGCCCGTCGTCTCGACTTGGAGATGACCCTCCGCCCCCGCGGCCGCCCCCGCAAGTCGCGTCCTGAGCCGAAGTTCCCCCCTCAAAAAGAGTCCTGACCCCTTTTTTTCTGCTCCGCAACGGGGAAGCGAGCGACGGAAACCGTACCGAAGCCTCGAATATCGGCCTCCTCCAGTGACAGCCGTGGGTCAAGGGTTTCCTCCGTCACGTCGAACCACTCCCGAAGAGTCGATGCCGGCAGCCTGGCAACGATGAAGACCTGGCTCGGGTTTGGACCGGGAGTCGCCAACAGCTCGGTGGCGAAGCTCCGGTCGTCGAGAATTGGCCAGAGCGGCGTCGATGGCGGCAAATTATACGGCCCCAGCAGCGGCAGGCAGAGGTAACCCAGTTCGCACGGCGTCGCGTCTGCCTTCGGCCGCCAACCCGCTTCCAGATACCGTGGAGCTTCGATCAGCCCCGACATCAGGTAGACCCGGTCCGCTGGCTCCAGTCGGGGGCGTAGCCAGGCTGCTGCGGCGCGCCAGTTCTCCCCACGTTGGATGAGCCGTCCGCCCGGCTGTTGCACGACCTCGAATGTCCCCTGCTGCCACGCTAGCACCGCCGGAAAGAGCCCCGCGACGATCACGACGGCCACGCCATGCCATGCGTGGCGCCGCTGAAAAATCTCGAATGTCCGGAATGACCCCAGGCTCGCCACACTCGCCCCCGACAGGCCGGCAAAGACCGGTAGCAGCGCGATCAAGTATCGGCGATGCCAAATCGGCACCCCGCCCCATCGCGCGATCGACCAGTAACCAAGCGTCGCCCCCACACAGATGAACGCGAGCAACACAGCGATCAGAAAAAAAGGGGTCAGGACCCTTTTTTGGCGCTGAAAAAGAGTCCTGACCCCTTTTTTTCCCAGCAGGGCAGCTCCCAGGGGAAGCAACAGTAGCGGACGCCAGTCCCAGATGGTGACGATCTGGGCGGCCGATTCGGCAGATGCGAAGTCGGCCCATTGCTCACGCCGTTGCCAAACCGATCCGAGGGCCACCGGCCAGAGCACCGCCGCGGCAACCACCACCAGCAGCAACAGCATTCCCTCGCGGCGGGTGAGCCAGCCCCGATGCCGCAAATCGACCAGCCGCCAGCGCAGCAACAGGACGATCGGCAGCAGGATCAAAACACCCAACGACGTCGGCTGGAGCAGAGCAGAAAAGAGGCAGGCAGCGACCAAGCCCCCCCAGGCGACCGAGCCGGTCCGGCGTGAAGGCCTGGCCAGCAACGCGGCAAAACAGACGACCGCAACGGCGCTGCCCAAAATCACGAATGCATAGGGACGCAACTCCGTGCTGAAAAAAAGTGAGTTCCGCTCGACGGCCAAAATCAGCCCCGCGGACAAGCCGGCGGCAACGCTGCGAAACACGGCACCCAGACCGGCGCAAAGCACCACCGACGCCAGCGAACTCGCCAGCACACTGGGCATTCGCAGCGACCATTCGCTGCCGCCAAACAACTGCTTCCATCCCCAGACGCCCCAGAAATAAAACGGGGTTTGGTTGCCCAGACGCGCGCGCTGCCACACCGCTCCCGCCCCGTCCCAAACCGTCCACGCCGTGTGCAGTTCGTCGATCCAAAAGCTCTCGTGGCAGGCGGGCAACCGCAACAAGAGCGCAGTGGCCAAGACGACGATCGAGACCACGATCAGTCGGCCGGTGTCTCGGCGCCGGGAAGCAGGCGGATCGTTCATCCCACAGCTGGCGTCATCGGCACCCCGGTGATCTCACCGATCGCCGAGCAGACGGTCTCGATCTCTTCGGCAGTGACGTCCAAGTGCGTCACCAGCCGCACCGCCTGGGGTGCAATCGTCATGCAAAGGATTTCCCGAGCCCGCATCCGCTCGGCAAACTGCTTGGCCGTCCCCCAAACCGGGTCGATCTCGAAGATGACGATGTTCGTGTCGACTTGGTCACCGCGAATGGCAAGCGACGGACAATCGGCGATCGCCTCGCCGAGCCGCTGGGCCGCCGCGTGATCCTCGACCAATCGTTCTCGATGATGCTGCACGGCATGCAGCGCTCCGGCAGCGATCATCCCGGCCTGGCGCATCGCCCCGCCGAATAACTTTCGCCCTCGCCGGGCCTCGGCAATAAACGGAGCGGGCCCGGCCAAGGCGGAGCCCACCGGTGCCCCGAGCCCCTTGCTGTAACAGACACTCACCGAGTCGAACGGCTCGGCCAATGCCCGCTCCGAAACCCCGAGTGCCACCGCGGCGTTCCAGAGCCGCGCCCCATCGAGGTGGCTCGTCAATCCGTTCTCGCGAGCCCACGCGCAGATCCGTTCAACCTCGCCCTGCGGCTGTATCCGGCCTCCCCAGCGGTTGTGCGTGTTCTCCAAGCAGACCAATTGAGTGCGAACCATGTGGTCATTTCTGGGGCGAATTAAACCTTGCAGCTGTTCCAGCCGCAACGCGCCCCGCTCGCCGGCCACCGTGCGGGCGACCAATCCGGAAAGCTGGGCAAAGGCGGCCTGCTCGTAGTGATAAACATGACAGTCCGCCTCGCACAGAAACTCCGTCCCGCGGTCACAATGAACGCGAATCGCCACCTGGTTCGTCATCGACCCGCTCGGCATGTAGACCGCCGCCTCCTTGCCGAGCAGCTCAGCGGTCATCCGCTCCAACCGTTCCACGGTCGGATCGATGTCGATCACGGCATCCCCCACCTCCGCCTCCGCCATCACCTCACGCATCGCAGCGGTTGGCTTGGTCACCGTGTCGCTTCGCAAATCAATCATTCGGAGAACACCTGCTGGAAGGAATCGCAATCGGGGTGAGCTGGTTCGGTCCTCCCCGAACCGACCGCGGGTAAACAACTTCTAGTCTAGCGGCTTATCATGGGGAACCGCACGCGCGGGGCCCTGCGCGAACGAACCCTGAGCCGACGGTGCTAGCGGCGGGCCCCATACTTTCACGGTCGACAGCGGAGGGCTGGTGGTTAGCGCCCCATGTTATCCGCGTCACGTTCGTACCATTCGTCCCCGAGCGCTCCATGAATCTGACTGGCCCCTCCCCTGCGGTGAACATCCCGCGTGTCGATGCTCGCGACGGATCGACCGAGATCCTCAGCCGCCTGCGGGACAAACTGAGCCCCCGCGGCGACGTCGTCAGCCCCCGCGGGCGAGCGTTGACCGAAGAAGTTTTCGGCGAACCGCTCACCCCGTCCCAGGTCGTCGACCGAATTGTCGATGACGTCCGCCGCGAAGGGACCAAGGCGGTCTTACGATACACCCGATCGCTCGACAAGGTCGACCTCGCCACTTCTGACCTGCTGGTCCCGGTAGAAACCCTGGCCGCGTCCCATCGCCGAGCCGACCCGGCGCTGCTGGAGACGATCCGCCGGATCCGCGATCACGTGGCGACCTTTCAACAGGCGATCCTGCACCACGACGTCTCAATCGAGCCCCGTTCCGGCGTGCGGCTGACCCAGCGTTACCGACCGCTGCGGCGCGTCGGCGTCTGCGTCCCTGGGGGTGCAGCCGCCTACCCGTCGACGGTCCTGATGACCGTGGTCCCGGCGCAGGTCGCCGGGGTTGAGGAAATCGCGGTTGTCGCCCCGCCAACCCGTTTTGGCTCCTACAACGACGACCTGCTCGCGACCTGTCACGAGCTCGGCGTGAGCGAAGTGTACCGAATGGGCGGGGCTCAGGCCGTTGCCGCGCTCGCCCACGGTTGCGATGCCGTTTCGCCGGTGCACAAGATTGTCGGCCCCGGCAACCTGTTCGTCGCGCTGGCGAAAAAGCAGGTCTACGGCACCGTCGACATCGACTCGTTCGCTGGTCCCAGTGAAGTGATCGTGATCGCCGACGAGACCGCACGAGCCGATTTCGTCGCCGCCGACCTGCTCGCCCAAGCCGAGCACTCCCCCGGCTCGGCAATCCTGATCACCTGGCACGAACCACTGATCGCCAAGGTCCACGACGAACTGGTCCGCCAGGTAGCCCAGCTTGATCGCTGCGAGCTGACCCTCCAGTCGCTCGACGCCTTTGGGGGGTTGATCCAGGTACGAGACGCAGTTCAAGCATGTGAACTGACCGAGCTGTTCGCCCCCGAGCACCTGCACATCGAAACCGCCGACCCCCAAGCCTTGATCGCGAAGATCCGCAACAGCGGGGCGGCGTTTTTGGGGCACCACACACCGGTGGCCCTGGGGGATTATGCCGCCGGTCCCAGCCACGTGCTGCCAACCGGAGGCACCTGCCGCTGGGCCGCCGGATTATCGAGCAACGACTTCCTTCGCAGCGGCAGCGTGACCGAATTCAACGAAGCGGCGCTCGCGGAGATCTCGGGCGACGTCGTTCGCCTGGCCGAAAAAGAAGGCCTCACCGCCCACGCCGCCAGCGTCACCATCCGCACCCAGTAGCACAGACTGCCAGCCACCTGTACAAGCTGCCAGCCGGTAGAAAGAACCACCAACCGACAGCAAACCCAAACCGACAACCTTACAAACACGTCCTCCCCCTACGCGCAATACCATCCCTTTCACCTTGAGCCCATGTCCACCGCCCCCCGCTACCCGAGCGAACTCCCTGGTCCCCGGATGACATCGCAGGAATACCTTGCCTGGGAACGTGAACAGCCGCAGCGTCACGAATACTTTGACGGGCGCGTGTTCGCCCAGAGCGGCGCCAGTTTCTCTCACAATCGGATCGTGAGTAATTTGGTGCGCAGGCTCGACGAGCAACTGGAGGACCGGCCGTGCGACGTGTTCGCCAACGACCTGCGGCTCTTCGTGGCGGCCTATGACGCCTTCTACTATCCCGACGTCATGGCAGTCTGTGGCGAGATCGTCAAACTGGATGACCAGTTCGATACAATCCTCAACCCGCAACTGGTCGTGGAAGTGTTCAGTCTCAGCACTCGTGGCGTCGATGAGATCATCAAACGGAGCCACTACCGAGCGGTGGATTCGGTGGTTGAATATCTACTGATCGACCAGTTCAGCATGACCGTGGAGCGGGCACGTCGGGGGGAAGGGGAACATTGGGATTCGGTTTACTTTCAACAACCAGACGACCGACTCGAACTGCAATCGCTGGGGTGTTCCCTGCGCCTCGGGGATCTCTACCGTCGCGTCGAGTTCCCCACCGGTTCCTGACGTACGATGGCTTTGCACTTCCAATCGGTTTCCCCATGACCTCCACCCGCGTGTCTGATTCTCCTTGGTTCCGCCCTGCCCTGGCCCGGATGAAGCCGTATGCGCCTGGGGAACAGCCGCCGCCGGGAAAGTTCATCAAGCTCAACACCAACGAAAACCCCTACCCACCGGCGCCGGCGGTGGTCGAAGCGATCCAGGCCGCCGCCGCCGGACCGCTGAACCGGTACCCCGACCCGATGGCGACGGCGTTCCGCCGCGCCGCGGCCGACGCGCTCGGCTTGCCTGGTCCCGACTGGATCTTGGCCGGCAACGGCAGCGACGAGATCCTGACCATCCTCGTCCGTGGATTTGTCGGCGAAGGGCAGCGATTGCGGCTGCCCTACCCCAGCTACATCCTGTACCGGACGCTGGCCGATATCCAAGGTGCGGGCTGGGAACAGGTCCCGTTTGAAAATGACTGGACACTCCCCGCCGCCTTTGGCCACAACGACGACGACCTGCGGCTGGTCCTGCTGCCGAATCCGAACAGCCCCAGCGGCACGATGCTACCGCCGGCTGACGTGGCGGCGGCTGCCGGATCACTGAGCTGTCCGCTCGTGGTCGACGAAGCCTATGTCGATTTCGCCGATGCCGATTGCTTGGACCTCGTGCGGCACAACGAGCGGGTGTTGGTCACCCGTACGCTGAGCAAGTCGTACGCATTGGCCGGGGTGCGTTTCGGATTCCTGGTCGCCCAACCGCACGTGATCGCCGAGCTCGCCAAAATCAAGGACAGCTACAACTGCGACGCGCTGTCGATCGCGGCCGCCACCGCCGCAATCGGCTGCCGCGACTGGCTCCGCGATGTGGTCGCCAAGATGAACGCCACCCGCGACCGACTCGCCGGCGAACTCGCCGATCTCGGATTTGAGGTCACCCCCTCGCACGCCAATTTTCTTTGGTGCCAACATCCACGGGGAGATCATCAGGCGATCTATGAATTTCTCAAGTCGAACCAGATCCTCGTCCGATACATGCAGTTTCCCGATTGGGGTGACGGCCTGAGGATTTCCGTCGGCACCAATGAACAGATCGACGCCTGCCTGCAGGTGCTCCGCCAATCCCTGTCCACGAAAGAGAATTCCTGACGCCCATGGTATTCACGTTTATCGACCGAACCTTGTCCCATCGCCGTCGGCTCAAACTCTGCACCATTCGCTCCTGACCCGCGACCGAGACCGCCATGAGCCGCACCGCGAAGATCCAACGCACCACGGGCGAAACCAATGTCGACGTCTCGATCGATCTCGACGGCTCGGGGACTGGCAGCCGGATGTCGGGAATCGGGTTTCTCGACCACATGCTCGACCTGCTGGGCCAGCACGCGTTGATCGACCTGACGGTCCAGGCTCAGGGTGATCTGCACGTCGACGATCATCACACCACCGAAGACATCGGGATCGCGTTTGGGCAAGCGATCGACCGAGCGCTGGCCGACCGGGCTGGCATTCGCCGCTACGGTCACTTCACCCTGCCGATGGATGAGTGCCTGGTCACCTCGGCGATGGACCTGGGTGGACGCTACGCGTTCGAGTACCGCGCCCCGATCGCAGCGGACAAGATCGGCAGCTTTGACAGCGAACTCGTCGAGCATTTCTGGCAATCGTTTGCCGCCAACGCGAAGTGCAACCTGCATGTCGTGCTGCACCACGGCAGCAACGCCCATCACATCGCCGAAGGTGTCTTCAAGGCCACCGCCCGAGCGCTCCGCATGGCAATCGAAAGCGACCCCCGCAGCGACGCGGTCCCCAGCACCAAAGGGATCCTCTAGGGTTCCGTCGCAGCTTGACTTTCGGGTTCAAAAGCCCGGGGGGCATGCGTCCTGCCGTTGCGAATTTTTTTCGCCACGGCACGAGCCGTGCGGCCCCCGAACCGGCTGTGTATGCTGGACGGCCAGCTAGGGATCGTGCGGGAAAAAAGTGTCCGGTACCTTTTGCGAGGGACTCGCCCTCCGGGTGCTTTGCACAAAAGGTACCGGACACTTTTGTCCCGCTCATTGCTAGGCTCTGCTTGAAAACGCGACTTGCCCCTCTTGGCCCCCGAGAAAGGAACCACGATGCCTCGAGAACTCCGATCCCATTCCGGCACCCCACCGAACGCATCCCATATGCACGGCTCGGCAACGTCGCCCGCCCGCAAGCCCTTGTGTTGGTTGAATCCCCTGCTGCTGATGTTCGGCCTCTGCCTCTGTTGCTCGGCGATGGTGCCCTCGGCAGCTCGTGCGGACGACCAGCCACCGAACGTTGTTGTCATCTTCTGCGACGATCTGGGTTACGGCGACTTGGCGAATTTCGGCAGCACGAACATTCGCACGCCGCACCTGGACCGGATGGCAGCCGAGGGGCAAAAGTGGACATCGTTCTACGTTGCCGACCCGGTCTGCACCCCGAGCCGCGCGGGGCTGATGACCGGACGGTATCCGATCCGCAGTGGCATGAGCAGCGACGAGCGCGTCGTGCTGTTCCCCAACTCCGGCGGAGGCCTGCCACCGGATGAGGTCACGCTCGCCGAACTGCTCAAGCAAAAGGACTACGCCACGGCCTGCATTGGTAAGTGGCATCTCGGTCACCTGCCGCAGTTCCTGCCGACCGCCCAGGGCTTCGACACCTACTTCGGCATCCCCTATTCCAATGACATGGACGCCACGCCCGACGCCCGTGAGTACCACCGGCGATCGCGGACCGAAGCGAACTTCCATCCGCCACATGAGTGGTGGAACGTCCCGCTGATGCGAGACGAGGAGGTCATCGAGCGGCCGGCCGACCAGCGGACGATCACTCGCCGCTATGCCGATGAAGCGATCAAGTTCATTCAGCAACAGAAGGACGGTCCGTTCTTCCTCTACCTGGCCAACAACATGCCGCACATCCCGCTGCTGGCATCGGACGAGTTTCGCGGCAACAGTCCACGGGGACTGTACGGTGATGTGGTCGAGGAGATCGACCACCACGTCGGCCGCGTGCTGCAGACGCTTCGCGATGAGGACTTGGCGGAGAACACGCTGGTCGTGTTCACCTCCGACAATGGCCCCTGGCTGTCGTTCCGAGTGCACGGCGGATCGGCCGGCCCGCTGCGGGCCGGCAAGGGGACGACGTTCGAGGGTGGTCAGCGCGTGCCGACGATCTTCTGGTGGCCGGGGACGATCGAGGCCGGCTCCACCGTGACGGACATGGGATCGACGCTCGACATGATGGCAACACTCGCGGCGCTCACCGACACCCAGCAGCCGAGCGACCGCACGCTCGACAGCTACGACCTCTCCCCTGCCCTACTCGGCCAAGGGGACAGCCCACGCAGCGAGTTCTACTATTGGACCCGCGCCAAGCTGCACGCTGTCCGCTCCGGCCCACACAAGCTGCACGTCCACCAACGCCAGCCGATTAACTACGGCCGCGACGTCGAACTTGAGACGCCCGAGTTATACCACCTCGAACACGACGAGGCCGAGAAGTATGACATCGCCGAGGACCATCCCGACCTGGTCGACCGCCTGCAGCAGATGATCGCCGACCACGAAGACGACATCGAACCGGTGACCGACCAACTCGCGATCCCCCTGCAACAGGACTGAGCGCACCCGTAGGTGCCACCGAGTCCGGGGAACTTGCCCCCACGAGCGGGATTCCAGTCGTCGGCCAACCGCAGGTCGTAGCGGAAGTCGATCGATTCCGGCTCGCTGCCGGTCTTCGGCGACGCCGTG
>CAYWXT010000192.1:0-11334 GCA_964462125.1 uncultured Pirellulaceae bacterium
AACGACATCCTGGTCGACGTCGCAAACAACACGGCTCAGGCATTTCTAGCGTTAACCATGGAATGCGCTCAGTGCCATACGCACAAGTTCGATCCGATCTCGATCCGCGATTACTACCGCTTTCAGGCCTTCTTTGGCCAGGGCCAGCCTGCGAGTGTAGTGCTGTCGGGGCAGGGTGACGAGGCGAAAGAGCTGATCGAAGAGCGATGGCGAATCTTTGACACCGTTCACGCGCGGCTCGTCCAGGTCAAGCGAAAGCAGGGTCACCCCGAACCGATCTACGTCATCCCCAAGTCGGTGGTGCGCGGGATGCACCCTGGCGAAAAGCAACGATTTGAAACCCTGGAAGCGAAGATCGCCGAATTGCCGCAGACCTGGGGTTTTTACTCACCGGTCACGGCCAGTCGAACGCGTCCGGTCGCACCGCACACCATGCGTTGGCCGCTGCCGCACAATCCACAGGTGCTGGAGAACATCCGCACCCACTTGCTGCTTCGCGGTGACGTGACCGCCCCCGGCCCGGAAGTCGATCCCGGCTGGCCCGCCGTCTTCGGGCCAACACCGGCGAACCTGGAACGACCTCGCACGGCGTTGGCTGATTGGATCACCAGTCCCGACCACCCGTTGACCGCCCGCGTTTGGGTCAACCGGATCTGGCAATGGCATTTCGGCCGTGGACTGGTGGAAACCAGCGGTGACCTCGGCGCGCAAGGGGCGAGTCCAACCCATCCGCAGCTACTTGACTATTTGGCCGCTGAGTTGATCGACAGCGGTTGGAGTACGAAGCGGATCCACCGCTTGATCATGAGCTCCGCGACCTACCGCCAGTCGAGTCAGTTTTCGCAAGCAAACCAGAGAATCGACCCTGAGAATCGATCGCTTTGGCGGTGGACGCCGCGGCGGCTGGAGGCGGAAGCGGTTCGGGACGCGATTCTCGCGGTTTCCGGCCAGCTCGATTCGACCCGCGGCGGCCGCAGCCTTGCAACCGAATCAGACTCGGCGCGCCGCAGCCTGTACCTTGCCCAACGACGCGACCATCTCCCTGCGCAGCAGATGCTGTTCGACAGTGCCAATGGGATCAGTAGCTGCTCACGGCGCCGTGTCTCGACCTCGCCGCTGCAGCCGCTGTGGCTGATGAACAGCGAATTCATGCAGTCCGCCGCACAGGCGATGGCGGATCGTCTGGAATCGCCCGGCGAGATTGTCCCCATCGCCATGGGCCGGGCCGCCACCCCGCAGGAATTGCAGCGATTGGAAACGCTGGCGGAAAAGCACGGACTGGAAAGCGCCTGCCTCGCGGTGCTGAATTCCAGTGAGTTTCTGTACCTACCATGAACCTGAATGATCGATCATGAACAACCACGTTTCCCGGCGGCGTCTGCTCGAGTCTGGACTCGGTGCCGGTGCGCTCGCCCTGCAAACGATGCTGAGCGAAACAGCTACGGCGGCGGAGTCTGGACTCGGTGCCGATGGCACGGTTCAGCCTGGCGGAAACGCGAAAAGCGTCATCTTGCTGTTCATGTCGGGGGGACCGAGCCAGGTCGACACGTTCGATCCAAAACCGGAATTGGCGAAGCTTGCCGGGAATGATGTTCCCAATTCGATTGCCCAGGACGTTCCCAAGATCAAGCGGGCCGGACTCAAAAATCTGATGGCCTCGCCGTGGGATTTCGATAGCCACGGTGAATGTGGACTCCCCGTTTCCTCCTTGCTTCCCGAAACGGCGAAGCAGATCGATCAGCTGTGTGTGATCCGGTCGATGACGCACCGCAATCCAATCCACGGCCCTGGAGAATGTGTGGCGTTGACGGGCACGGGGATCGGGAATCGCCCCAGCCTCGGCGCCTGGTCGCTCTATGGTCTCGGCAGTCGGAACAAGCAACTGCCCGCCTTCATCGCGATGAACCTCCACTCCGACGGGATGCAGTATCCCCAGGCGGCCGGCTGGGGGCCAGGATTCTTGCCTTCCCGTTACCAGGCGACGGTGGTCGACCCGGTCGGTGGGATTCAGCATACCGAGATGCCGCCAGGGATCGATGAATCGCGGCGACTTGATGAGCTCGAGGTGATCCAAGAGTTCAACCGTGACTTCCTGGAATCGGCGGAGCGCCACAGCGAGTTGGAAGCCCGCATCCGCAGTTACGAAATGGCGTTTCGAATGCAGACAGCCGCACCGGAGTTGTTCGATATCGAATCGGAATCGGAGGAGACCCACCGGCTTTACGGAATCGACGAGTCGGCAACGAGCACGGTCGGGAAGGGTTGCTTGCTCGCCCGGCGGATGGTCGAACGAAAGGTCCGCTTCATCCAGCTTCGCGTCGGCGGTTGGGATGCCCACAGCAACCTCAAGGGAAACCATGAGCGGCTCGCCGCACGTACCGACCGGCCGATCGCCGCCTTATTGCAAGACCTGAAACGACGCGGCATGCTCGAATCGACGCTCGTGGTGTGGGCGGGAGAATTCGGCCGCACGCCGACGATGGAAGGCCGTGGCGAAGGCCGAGATCACTCGCCGGCCGGTTATTCCGTCTGGCTGGCCGGGGGTGGTATCGGCGGGGGACAGGTGATCGGCGAGACCGACCCGATCGGCTACACCGTCACCGACCGCCCCGTCAGCCCCCAGGACTTGCACGCGACCATCCTGCAAGCCCTCGGGATCAATCCGCAAGGGCTGACCTTCGATCACCACGGTTTGGAGGAAACCCCGGTCGGCGTCACGGGAGGCCGACCGGTCTGGGAAGCCTTTGGCTAACGCGACAGCAGGACCAACGATGGGCACGAGCACGATCGGAAGCGCGAGGAACGACAGGCGGAACGAATCAATTGTCTTCGGCGCCGTCAGCTTCCTCCGTGTCCGCCGCTTCATCTGGTGTCTCCCCAGACTCCTCGGGCGACTCAGATTCCAACAGTTCCTCCAACTGGCGATCGAGTTCTTGCCCGCGTGCGGAGACGGAAACGACCTCGCCATCCTGGTCGACCAGGATGGCGGTGGGGATTCCCATCACCCCGTAGTGCGTCGCCAGTGGGTGATCCCAGCCGCGTTGATCTTCCTCGGCGCTGACCAGATTGACCCAGCCGATCTCTTCTTGCTCGACGAATTGTCGGTAGTCCTGCATCGAGTCGTCGAGATTGACGCCGACGATGGCAAACCCTTTGTCACCATACTTTTCCAGGTTTGCCTTCATGTTCGGAAGTTCGGCACGGCACGGTCCACACCAGCTGGCCCAAAAGTCCACCAGCACGACCTGGCCCCGATACTCATCCCAATCGAAGGACTCTCCTTCGGCGGTGGTTCCGAAGACATCCATGAAATTCCCGGGCAGGCGCAAGCGGCGGGCGGAGCCGAGCATCTTGTCCGCAACTTCCTGGAACCTGGGGTCTTCAGCCTCTTCCATCCAGCCATGTGTCTTTTCGTAGAAATCCGCCGCCAATTCGGTGTCCCCGGTTTGCTCCAGTTGTTGTGCCAGGGAGGTGACCATGGAATAGGTGGTGTCGATTCCCGATTCCTCGACCAGGGCCTCCACTTCGTCGACCAAGGCTCGTCGCTCTTCGGGAGAAGCGGAGGCGACCTGCTGGACTTTGGACTCCATCTGTTTGGAGAGTCCCAGATTCCGGAACGATTCGCGGTCGTCCTCCAGCAGTTTCGCGATCAGGGCATCTTGCTGCTCGCTGTACTCTGGTTCAAAGCGAGTCAGGAAATCGAGCGCCGCCAAACGCTCCTGGGCCGCCCGCAGTTCCGACGCTTCGTCAACGTCGTCCAACTCGGCGATCGCCTCCGCGGCAGCCACCACCGCTTCAGCGGCCGATTGGACCTCTTCGAGCGTTCGTCCCCGCTCTTGTTTCACCCGTTCGATGAAGGCCAGCAGCTCCTCGGCATCGGCATCCTCCGGTACGGCTAAGGAATCCTCTGCCTGATCGTCTGGATCCGGCTCCTCGCCCGTTGCCGGATCCAGCTGCGGCTGCGCCGCTGACGGGTCGTCCGCTTCGGAGTCGGCTGCCGGATCGGAGCCGGGTGCGGGATCGGAGTCGGGTGCTGGCGACGGCGGATCGTCAGCTGGCGGAGCCGGATCGGCAGGGGGTGCCGGATCGGCGGGCGTCTCCGCGTCGGGGGACGCCTCAGCCGGCGGGGTGGGTTCATCCGTCGTGGTCGAGTCGGGGTCGCCACATCCGCTCACCAACATGGCGGAGATCAAGCAACAACTGGCCGCTGACCGGATTCCCCAAGGCGGAAGGTGGATGAGTCGTTGAACACGAAGGTATGAAACGAACATTGTCGAAGCCTCTGGTCCGGAAGGAGTGGGGTGAAACACGGCTTATCATTCTAACCGTCTCCGCTCAAGTCTATCAGGGTAGCTGGATCGCGCACAAACAGGCGGTGGTCGGTTACAATGGCGACCCGAAACCTACCGTCACCCTTGTTGACCCCTTCAGGAGCTTACTGATGTCGCGTTTCACTCGACGCCAATTCGTCCAAACCACCACAGCTCTCGGCGGGGCAGCCTTGCTTCAACCCCGCTCGGTCCGGGGCAATGTTCTGGGTGCCAACGACCGCGTGCGGATCGCCGTCGCGGGGGTCAATGGCCGAGGCTCCAGTCACATTCAAGGGTGGTTGGGTCAGGACAACGTGGAGGTCGCGTATCTGGTCGATCCCGATGAAAAGGTGCTCGATCGCCGAATCGGGAATGTGTCCGACCGCACCGAGGGCAAATACACCCCCAAGGGGGCCACCGATATCCGTCAGGTCTTGGACGATCCAAACGTCGATGCGATCTCGATCGCCACCCCGAACCACTGGCATTCGCTGATGACGATTTGGGCGGCCCAGGCCGGCAAACATGTCTATGTCGAAAAGCCGATGAGTCATGATGTCGAAGAGGGCCGTGTTGCCGTCGAAGCCCAGAAGAAATACGGCGTGGTGATTCAACATGGAACGCAGCGACGCAGCAGTGCCAAGATTGCCGGACTTCATGAGGCGATCCAGGCGGGCAAGTTCGGGCGATTGAAGATCTCCTACGGTTACTGCTGCAAGCCGCGGGGCAGCATTGGGACCGAACCGATCAGCCAGCCGCCGGCGCACCTCGACTGGGACCTGTGGCGCGGCCCCGCGGTGATCGACGACTACCACGACAATTATGTGCACTACAACTGGCACTGGTTCTGGGCCAGCGGGAACGGTGACTTGAACAACCAGGGGACCCATCAACTCGATGTCGCCCGCTGGGCACTCGATACCGACCAAACCCACCCAGTTCGGGTCATGGCCCTCGGCGGCCGCTTCCAGTGGGACGATCAGGGCGAAACGCCGAACACGATGTTCGCGATGGCCGAGTACCCCAACGGCCAATACGTCTTCTTCAATGTCCGCAACGTGAACTACGACGATTACGAGCGGCAAGTCGAAAACGAGTACTACTTCGAAGACGGCGGCAAGATCATCCGCGGCAAGTACTACCCGAAGGGAAGCACCGAAGGGGAGCCGATCAACGTGGAACCCGGCAAGGTCACCCCAGGGGGCAACTGGGGCAGTTTCATCACCGCGATCCGCGCCGGCGACCCCTCGCTGGTCAACGGCAACGCGCTCGATGCCCACTATGCCTGTGTGATGGGGCACCTGATGAACAACTCCTACCGCCTCGGCGAGAAGGTGCCGTTCAATGCCAAGGCAGGGCGTTTCGGCGACAACCAGGATGCCCATGAGCACTTCATGAAACTGCACACGATCATGAGCGACGGCGTGGGGATCCCCGAGGACGGCAATCACTATGTCGTCGGCCCTACCCTGCAATACGATCCGAAAACGGAAAAGCATGTCGGTCCCGACCGAGAAGCGGCCAACGCACTGCTCAAGGACCCCAACCGCAAAGGCTTCGAGGTTCCTGAGGCAAAACATGTTTGACGTTTGATTCACAATTTGATTTACGAAACCGTTACGAGGCGTGCGATGTTCGATCGAATTTCCAATGGGTGGGAACTGACCAGGCAAAGCTGGCATGTTCTCCGCTGCGATAAGGAATTGCTGTTGTTCCCGCTGATGAGCGGCATCGCGTGCCTGCTCGTCATGGCGACCTTCGCCGTTCCGCTGTGGGCCTCCGGTTTTGCCGAGGGTGTCATCGAACGCCCGGAAGGCGAGGGCGTGACGATCGCCGAGATCTTGGGATACGTCGTCCTGTTCGCGTTCTACTTCGTGAACTATTTCGTGATCGTGTTTTTCAACTCAGCGCTCGTCTCGTGTGCGGTCATTCGGTTCAAGGGGGGCAACCCGACGCTGGGGGATGGATTGTCCGCCGCCTCGGCGCGGCTGCCCCAAATCGCGGGCTGGGCTCTCCTGGCGGCAACGGTCGGGGTGATCTTGAAGGCGATCGAATCGCGGTCGGAGAAGGTCGGGATGATCGTCACCTCCCTGCTCGGAATGGCCTGGTCGATCGTGACCTACTTTGTTGTCCCGGTGATCGTGGTGGAGCAGGCCGGTCCGGTGCGAGCGGTGAAACGCTCGACCCAAGTGATGAAGTCGACCTGGGGCGAGACGCTGGTGGCCAACTTCGGCATCGGCCTGATCGTCTTCCTCGTCTCGCTCGTGGCATTCATCCCGCTGGTCCTTGGTGTCCTCGCGATTGCGGCCGGTCAGGTGGCCCTCGGCGGCGTCGCGGTCGCACTGGGGGTGGTCGCCCTGCTGCTCATTTCGCTCGTTTCCTCGGCCCTGAATGCAATCATCATCGCCGCCCTGTACCTCTTTGCCGCCGAAGGAACCGTGCCGCAGCAGTTCAACGACCAACTCTTTCGTAGGGCGTTCGCGACGAAGTAGTCGAACGAATTATGAAACCGTTTCATCCTTCACCGCTCTCGCGATGGGCCATCTGCTGCATCGCCGTGTGGATCGTATCGTGCTTTCCCGGTGTCGTTCTAGCCGGCGAGGTGGCCGGGGCACCGGACGAGGTGGCCGGGGCACCGGAGCCGAGCACGGAACGGTCGTTCTACGGGGAGGGAGTCCGGCCGACACCCTGGCTGGAACCGGAGCAAGAGCGGGCGGGCTTTCATCTGCCCCCTGGATTCGAAGCTCGCTTGTTCGCCTCCGAACCCGACATCGCCAAGCCGCTCAACCTGGCGTTTGATTCCCAGGGGCGGCTCTGGATGACCCAAACGACGACGTACCCGCATCCGGCCGAGGCGGGAGAGGAACGTGGCGACGCGGTGCTGGTCTTGGAGGACACCGACGGTGACGGGCGGGCTGACCGCGTGACGACGTTTGCCGATGGTCTGAACATCCCGATCGGGGTGCTTCCTTATGGCGATGGCTGCCTCTGTTTCAGCATCCCGGACGTGTGGTACCTGCGCGATACCGACGGCGACGGCGTTTGTGATCGACGCGAAAAAGTCCACGGCCCCTTCGACACCAGCCGGGACACGCACGGGTTGGTCAATGCTCTGCGGGATGGCGGTGATGGTTGGATCTATGCATGCCACGGGTTCAACAATCAAAGCGAAATCGCCGGGACCGATGGGCACACCGTCCGCCTTCACTCGGGCAATACGTTCCGTTTTCGTCCCGATGGCAGCCGCGTCGAGCATGTCACACGCGGCCAGGTCAATCCGTTCGGGATGACGCGCGATGACTGGGGGTACTGGTATTCCGCCGATTGCCACAGCAAGCCGATCACGCAGCTGATTCCAGGGGCTTGTTATCCCAGTTTTGGCCGTCCCCATGACGGGCTCGGCTTCCTGCCCCCGATGGTTGACCATTTGCACGGCAGCACCGCCATCTCCGGAATCACCTTCGTCCCGGAACACTCGTCAATCCAACCGCTGAGGGGGCAATTCCTCAGCGGAAACGTGATGACCTCGCGGATCAACCGCAACCGATTGACGTATCAAGGGGCGACCGCGCACGGGGAGGAGCTCCCCGATTTCCTGACCAGCGATGACCCTTGGTTTCGACCGGTCGACGTCCGACTCGGGCCCGACGAACATTTGTACGTGGCTGATTTCTACAACCGCATCATCGGTCATTATGAAGTCCCCCTCGATCACCCGGGACGCGATCGGACCAGCGGCCGCATTTGGCAAATCCGCTACCAGGGCAACCCAGAAACAAAAGCAAAGTCTGAGAAGGCGGCTTCGACCGTTGCCGAGGAGCTTCAAGTGGTCGCGCCGTTAGCCGACTCCGGCGCCCTTGCAGACCATCTCATCGGCCAGGGGTGGCGCGACGCTGGCCCTCGACGCCGCATCGCCCTGATCCGGTGGGCCGTGGAAGCGAGGCTTGATGCGGAAGGAGCGGGGGATGGCGAGATCGATGGGGAGCCGCCTCAACCTGGGCCCAACACCCGGAAAGCCGCACTGCTCGCGCCGATTCGCTCGGCACTGGATGACGCCAATCCCCATGTCCGCCGTGCGGCGGCTGAGGCATTGGGCCAGACCGGCAGCGACGAGGACGTCCCAGCGTTGCTCGCGCTGCTCGCATCAACGCCAGAATCCGATCCGGTGTCGCGCCAGACCGCGCGGATCGCGGTTCGGGACCGGCTGGTCGCGGCGCCGAGCGGTGCGCCGATTTGGTCAATGGTGTCCCAACGGCTGACCGAGGCGCCGCAAGAGGAACCGGCGGAGGAACTGGCGTTTGTGTTGTCCGCTGTCGATCGGCCCGAAGTGGTTCCCTGCCTGCTCGACTATCTGCAGCAGTTTCCGAAGGCCTCTCAAGCAGACTTGTTGATCCGGCATGCCGCCACCCTCGCTCCTGCCGAACAACTCGCGCGCTGCGTCGGGGTCGCTCGCCAGATTGCCGGCTCGTCACCATCGGCTCAAGCAGCCTTGATCGAAACGATCACCGAGGATCGCGATGCCGAGGCCTTGCAACAAGCCGCGATCCGCCAGTGGGCAAACGAGATCGCCGCCGGTGCGATCGAGGCGTTTCAGCGTCAGCGGGCGGGACAAGAATTCCTGATCGACTGGTCGAGCTCCGATGGGGATCCCTGGCCACGTCAACAGCGGCCGATCGCTCAGGGAGAGACCGCCCAGTTGATGAGCAGTCATCCGCGAGGTGAATCGTATCGCGGGACGCTCCGCTCGGATCCGTTTCCCGCCCCGGCGTCCCTTTCCTTCCATCTCTCGGGGCACAATGGACCTCCGAACGAACCCGACTCCGGCAAGAATGTCGTGCACCTGATAGCCGAGGCATCGGGTGAAACGCTGCGATCCGCTTCGCCCCCGCGGAGCGACACCGCTGAGGAGGTCCGGTGGGACCTGTCAGACGTCGTCGGCGACAGAGTCCGGATCGAAGTTCACGATCAAGACGATGGTAACGCTTACGCCTGGGTTGCGGTTGGACAATTCGACCCGGCCTGGTTGTACCAACCGGCCACAATAGAAAAGTTGAGGTTGGCCGTCGGCCTCGTTCGTCGGTTGGACTTGAACGAACCGACGCCAGTCCTTCGCGAACAGCTGTCCGATCGAGGTCTCTCGGCTCGGCTCCGTCTGCATGTCGCCTCCGCATTGCCGCACGCTCGTTCCTCCGCTGAGACCCGTGTCCTGATCGCGATCGCGTCTGCGGCGGGGTTGGCCGCCGAGCTTGCGGAAGATTTGATCGAACCCATCTTGCATGAGAAGGTGGGCGGCCAAGAACAGGCAGTGGAGCGACTGCTCCGACTGCTGGGCTCTGCCGAACAAAGAAAGCTGGCACGAAGTTGGCTGACCGAAGGGGCCGACGCCGACCGGCTCCTGGAACTGGCCGAACGCGGGCGTCTTTCCACCGCCGTTTTTACCGGCGAGGTGGAGCAGATGGTGCGGGCGCGATTGTCCGAGGATCAACGGCAACGGCTTGAGCCCCTGCTGAACAACGCCGACTCCGAAGCGGAGGATCGCATTGAGTTGACACGAAAACTGGAACGCGCCATTCGTGACTCCGCCGCCGATCTCTCCCGTGGCCGAGAGCTATACGACAAGCACTGCGCCGCCTGTCATCAACTGCAGGACCGGGGCAAAGTCGTCGGGCCGCAGCTCGACGGGGTCACGACCCGAACCATCGGCAGGCTGCTTGAGGATCTCGTGAGTCCCAATCAAAACGTCGACGCCGCTTTCCGCACCACCACCTTTCTGCTCGATGACGGTCGGGTGATTGTCGGGGTGGTTCAGCATGAAGAGGCGGGTGAGGTGCGTGTTGCCGACGCTGAAGGAAAGACGATTTCGATCGCGGTCGATGCGATTGAGCAGCGCCAATCGTCCACGCGATCACTGATGCCCGACAACTTCGGTGAACTTCTTTCCGCGCAAGATTTCGCTGATTTGGTGGGGTATGTCCGCGGAGCGGGTGGCCACCGGTAGTCAATCACGAAAGGTCGTTCTGGAAATCGGGGTTGGCGACAAACCCAATTCTTAACGGTGACATAACCCTAAAGCCGTCTGGTGAAGTGGAGTTCGAGATCACGGGCCGTGACACCTTGTTTCGCGGCGAGTTGTTCCTTGGCCCATCGCAGGACCGCCTCGAAGGCTTGTCCCAGCCCGCGGCGATAGCTCAGCGCCGGCACCGTGGGGTGAAGCCAACCGGCGAATTGCAAACAGGCGGTCTCCCCGCCGATCTGCCAGAGCGTCCCCGATCGGCCGGGAGCGTACGTCGCGGCGTAAGGGCTCTCGACCTCCAACACGTCCCGGATCAACCCGACTTCGGCGATCAGGCTGAACCGCGGATAGTACCGAACCACGGTGAACGGGACTTTGCCGTCGGAGGTCAGCGATATCCCTTCGCGGGCAACATCGGTGGGCAAGGCGGAGGCGGGTCGAACAGTGAGACTTGGTGGCGCTTCGTGTGGCGAAACCCAGCCGGCCTCCAGCAGTTGCCTCTGGGAAATCTCCACCAACGCCGCGTCGACCCCGTTTCCGCCCCGGCGGCCCGTCCGCGCGATCAGCCGCCCGGTCAATTCGTGCGAGCCGGTTCCCGACGCGTCAGGAACCAGCACACCGACGCCCCGGCCGGCTTCGGGGACTTGGCGGACGTGCCAAAACGGGTGCCCCACGGTGATCACACCCCAAGCAAACGTTGCGGCCTCGCTTACCCTCCAGGCAATCAAACCCGACGCCGTGGCGGTTTGGCTCGTGGCCTCATGACGGACCGTCAGCCGGGTCACACGCAGCCGGCTCGGCTCCGCCTGCACGACGTCGGTCGGTAGACGCACCCTCACAAACTCCTCGCCCCGTCGAAGCCGCACCTCTTCGATCGCTGGAATCCGTTCCCGTTTCGCCCGTGGCGACCGCTTGCGTGTGACCAAGAAGCAGATCGCATCCTGGCGACTGGGATCCAATTGGGAATCACGTTCAGCGATCCCGAACCCGATTTCCCTGACTCCCTGCCCG
>CAYWXT010000193.1:0-11282 GCA_964462125.1 uncultured Pirellulaceae bacterium
CTGATGCGGCGACTGAGCCCGAACCGACGCCCGACCCCGACCCCGACCCCGACCCGACCCCGAACCCGAACCCGAACCCGAACCCGAACCCGAACCCGAACCAGAGCCTGAGACCGAACCCGACTCGGAGCCGGCCCCCGCCGACGAACCCTCCCCGGAGGACAACGCCGCTACCGCATCCCTTGATTCCTCCCTCCAGCTCGTCGCCTTTCAAGACGATTCTGGTGACCCATCCGAACAGCCCACCGCTGAGCGGGAAGCTACGGAGGACACGGACGCTTCAGAAGACGCAGCGCCAGCCGAGGACGACGCTGACTCCGAGGACGACGCTGACTCCGAGGAGGACGCTGACTCCGAGGAGGACGCTGACACCGAGGAGGACGCTGACACCGAGGAGGACGCTGACACCGAGGACGACGCCGACACCGAGGACGACGCCGACACCGAGGAGGACGCTGACACCGAGGACGACGCTGACACCGAGGACGACGCTGACACCGAGGACGACGCTGACACCGAGGACGACGCTGACTCCGAGGACGACGCTGGCGAGCCGGAGGTTCAACCTTTCGAGGAGGTTCGCAATGAGATTGCCGACGACTTAGCCCGTCCGGACGCCGAGCAGGCGATGCAGGCGGCACTGCAGGAGGTCAACACGGCGATGCAGCGTTACTTCCAGAACCTGGCGATTCATGAGAGCATGGTTGCAGCCGGGGAGACCGACGGCACGGTTGAACCAGAGCGTCCCGATCTGGAGGCGATCGCGGATCGGCTCGGACTGCGGCACAGCACGCTCGATCCGCGTGACGCCCGAACGATCCGGCAGGAGCCGATCGCCAGCTCGGTCGACGTGGGAAGTGCTCCCGCCCAGCAACCGGTTGAGTTCGCCGACCTGATGTACGGCTTCCAATCACAGCAGGGATTCATGGAGCCGCATCCCCTGTTTTCTCCCCTCCAGACCGTCGACCGGCAGAGGTCGATTCATTACATGACGTGGAAAACGGACGAGCGAGAGGCCTATGTCCCAGCACTGGCCGAGGTCCGTGATGAGGTCATCGAGGCGATCCGGCGGCGCGAGGCCCGGGAATTGGCTCACGCCGCCGCGGAACAACTGGGGGAGCAAATGACATCGGAAATGACGGTGGAGGACGCATTGGAAGCGGGACTGATTTCCGAGCCCCAGCGTGAGAACTGGAAGTCATCGCTGGGCCCCTTCAGTTGGATGACCCCGGCTGGGTTCGGCCAAGCGTCGATCGGAAGCGTGCCTGAACTCGATCCGGTCGGTGATGCATTCATGCGGTCGGTCTTCTTCACCGAGCCTGGTCAGTGGACGGTCGCTACCAATCAGCGTGAATCGGTGATTTATCTGGTCCGGCCGGTCGAGTTCCAGCCGTCGATCGAGGAGCTTCGTGATCGTTTCTTGCAGCCACAGGAGCGGATGATGGCGACCTTCATCGAGGCCGGACCGATGCAGTCGATCCGCGACGGGTTCATCCAAGGAATCGACGATCGGACCGACTTTCAGTTGTTGATCGACCAAGAACGGTGATTGGATTTCGCTTGACGTATCGCGACTTTCGTACTATTTGTACACTTCAGGTGTTTTGCCGTGCGGCTTTCTCTCTGCTGCCGGCCGCCCCTCCGAGTGGCTTTGGTGGAGGTATGTTATGGAGCCTGAATGCCGGGATGAACGTCCCCAGGACCGTTCGGTCCTCGATCGCTTCTTTCGAGGTTTGAGCGAGTCCATATTTCACGCCAAGTTGGGGGTCGCCGACGTCCAACTGGTCGATTATCTGAGCGATCTGATGTCACGGTTCGTCCGAGTGGAATCACTGCACCGCGTCCGCCGCCCGGACGGCCAGCCGGTGACGGAGGTTTTTCAGATGTTTAGCGAGGCGGAGAATCGGATTGGGCTGGCTCGCCGCGAGGTCCATCGGCACATCGGCGATTTCACGTTGTTCTGGTCCGGGATGTACCCGGAACGGCTCCGTCGGGCCAAGGCGGGAGTGAGGGACGGGTATCTGAACTATTGTGCGCAAGGGAAGCGGGCCTACGCGATCGCGGCGGAAATCGAAGGGGGCGACGAACGCCCCCCGTGTGAACTTCTGCAGCAACTCAGCCAGCAGTTCGAACTCTGCGCCTACGGGCTGCGGGAGGTCCGCCGGGAGTGGGAGGAGAGTGGCGGGGCCGGAGGCGACGGGCTGCTGCTGTCGTGAGCCCACCGGTTGTCCGGCGCGCCGCGTGCCAAGACCGCTTCACCCGCCCGGCGAGCGGGCCAGTGCCGGAGCGGGCCAGTGCCGGAGCGGGCCAGTGCCGGAGCGTCAATTGCCCGCAAAGCGGCGGATGCGGACGGCCGATGCTTGGCCCTGCGGGGAAATGCTGGCGCTGACGAACTCGTCTCCAGCGGCGACTTGATCGTCGACCACCGCCCGGATCGGGCACTGCGGATCGAGTTCGTCGAGGTTTCGGATCGGGAACAATTGGCCTCCGAGCGCCATCAGGCTGGCAATGATTTCGACCATGGCGGAGCCTGCGCCGAGGTTGCCGATATGGCCCTTGGCCGTGGTCACCGGCGGCTGGCGGTCGGGGTCTCCGAAGACCTCAGCGATCGCCTCGGCCTCCCAGCGATCTCGGTCTCGCGTCGCCATGCCATGGGCGTGTATATGGCCGACCGATCGGGGTTCGGTTTCCCCGAGGGCGGCTTTGAGGGCGTTTTTTATCGCGATTTTGAGGAAGTCGTTTCCCTGGCGAGGTCCGACGGCGGTGGTGCCGCTGCCGACGATTTCCCCCAAGATCCGCGCTCCCCGACGCTCGGCATGTTCGAGCGTCTCGCAGAAGATTGCCGCGGCCCCCTCACCCAACACCATCCCATCCCGGGAGCGGTCGAACGGCCGGCTCATCCCGCTCGGATCGGAGCGATCGGCGGCCAGCGATTCTTGGAGCGCCGCGTGGATCGTTCGCAGGGGATGGATGCGGGTTCCGGTGGCACCGACGACCAAGGCGTCGGCGTGCCCTCGCTGCAGGGTTGAAACCGCCTCGGCAATCGCCGCCCCCGGCGACGCTTCGCGGATCGTGATTGAGTTGTTGGGGCCGCGCAAATCGTTATAGATCGCGATGTGACTGGCCGGCATGTTCGGCAGGTACTTCAGCAGCCACAGCGGGTTGACCTTGGGCAGCCCGCGCTCGCCCCAGCGGTCGAAGCAGAAGCGTCCCTGCTCGTCAAGACAGCTCGCGATGCCATCGGCATATTCCTCGGGGAGCGACATGATGTAGTCACACCCATAGATCACGCCCGTGCGGTCACGATCGAAGACCTGGTGGGAAAAACCGGCGTCGTGCAGGGCGCGTTGGGCGACTGCCACCCCCATCTCAATCTCCCGGCACATCACCTTGCTCGCCTTGCGGATCGTCCGCTGCAGCGGCTTTTCCAACGGGCCGTAATCGGCGATGTCGCCGCTGAACTCGACCGCCTCGGCGCCATGGTCGACCGGCAGAACCGAGCGGGGGACACGGGTCAGGGGACGGATCCCCGACTCGCCGGCACGAAGGGCCGCGAGGAGTTGCGACGTGTCGTTACCGAGCGGGGTGACGACTCCGGCGCCGGTGATCACGACGCGGCGGACAGCAGGTAGATCCATGAGGTCGACGTCTGGGGAAGATAAAAATGGTCGCGTCCAAGGCGGCCCGCATTCTAGGACGAAACCGCATCGCGTTTCAGGGGGCCGCCTCGTCGCCGTCGCCCCTGACGGGCGTCGCCGGGGGAGCGGCGCTTTCCAGATTTTCGGCCAGGGCGGGGTCTCAGTAGCGCCCGCGGTTGGGCGAGCCCGGTTGTGTTGCGACTTGAGGCGCCAATGGGCTCGTCGTCAGGTTCTCCGAGGCGCGTCCACGGAACTCGACAAACAACAGTGCGTCGGCTCGCCCGGCAGTGGTTCCCGTGATCGACTCGAGATTGATCAGGGGCATCACCGAGGCGGCCCGCTCGGGACTGGCGACGACACCGCAGGAGAGCAACAGGACCATGTCGGACGGCCAGCGGAACCGTTCGTTCAGACGCCAACTGACGACCTGGGGAACGTCGATCCGGGCGCGGTGCATCTGGCCGTTGGGCAAGGGGAGTTCCAGTTCGACCGGAACCAACTTGTCCACCTGGTCGATGTCTGCCTTCAAGACACAATCGATCGTGCGGCCATCGGTGCCTAGCAGCGGGCTCAGCTCCAACTGGTACCCTTCCTGGACCTCCCCTGTCTCCGGTTCGTACGGAGGCCATCCGGTCGGCGCGGGACGGACGTTGCGGACATAGTTTCGCCCCCGGACGCTTGCCAGCCTTTCGGTTTGACCATTGTGCACCACCAAGTCGAGCGCCTGGATCTGCCGGACGTCAGTGCGGGCTCGCAGTTGGCTGTAGACGATCGCCGCGTTCTCCTTGCTTAACAGCCACGCCTGCAAGCCGGGCGAGTCGACGTTCACGTGCTGCATCAGCATGTGCGCACGGCTTCGCCAATTCGGATTGCCGACGGTGAGCATGTTGAGCTTCATGACCTGGGGGTCTTTCTCGCCACCGACGAACCGATCGACAACATCGCCCACCACCTGCTGCATCTCGGGTGTGTGGTAGACGACCAGTTCGTCACGATCGGCGCTGATGAACCCGAACGGCTCGGAGAACCAGGCGTCGGTACCGGTCTCTCGCATGATCCAGTCGACGATCGCCTGTTCGGGATGATCGTGTTTGGTCAGATAACCGGTGTAGGGTCGAATGTCGAAGGAGCGGAAATCTTGGCCCGCCTCGTTCGGCAAATTCGCCCCGGCGCGAAAGCGGCCGCTTCCGCCGCCGTTGCCCTGCCTGTCGTTCCCCCCTCCGGCGCTTTCCTGGCCGCGGCCGTTTTGAGGCGGCGGAGTTTCACCGACACTGGGAGGATCATCGGCTTGGCGCGGCGAGAATCCGCCCGGCGGCGTCGCTCCGGCGGACTCGGCATCGGGATCTTGGGCGCACACCGAGGGGGACGCGGCGAGCAGCGTCACAAGTACGACAACAATGGGGGGGATTCGACGCATCGGTTCCGTCATCCTGACGCGGGAAGAGTCGGGCAAGAGCTGATGATTTCCGCTATAGAGCTTCAAGCCGCTCCACGACAAGACAGGTTTATCCCCGAACCTCCGACCGCAGCGGTCGGCCCTGCAGCCCCGCAATCAGATTGTCCGCGGCGATCTCGGCCATCGCCGCGCGACTGCGGTCGGTCGCGCTGCCGATATGCGGAAGAATAAAACAGTTCGGCAAACCGACCAGCGGGTGATCGGGGGGGAGCGGTTCAGGCGTGGTGACGTCCAGCCCGGCGGCACGAATTTTTCCTTTCTGCAACGCCTCGACCAGCGCGTCTTGATCGATCACGCCCCCGCGCGACGTGTTGACCAGGATGGCATCGGACTTCATTCGGGCGAAGGCGGCAGCATCGAGCAGCCGCTCCGTTTGCGGATTCAGCGCGGTATGGACCGACACGAAGTCGCTCTCGGCAAGCAATGGCTCCAACTCGACACGCGTCGCTTGGAATGCTTGGTCGATCTCCGCTTTGGGGGAACGCGAAGTGTACAGCAACCGCATCCCCCAGCCGGCGACAAGCCGCTTCGCCGTCGCCGTCCCGATCCGCCCCATCCCGACGATCCCCAGCGTGCGGCCGACGAGATCGGCTCCCAAAAGCCCGGTCGGCTCCCACGTTTTCCAATCCCCCGACCGCACCTGTTCCGACGCCTCCTTGGCCCGGCGGGCGGCGGCCAGCAGCAACAGCACCGCAACATCGGCGGTTGCGTCGGTCAGGACATCCGGGGTATTCCCCACCGGAATCCCGCGACTGCGAACCTCGTCCAGGTCGATGTTGTTGTACCCGACGGCAAAGTTGCTGATCACACGCAGCTGGGGGCCCGCTCGATCGAGCAACTCGGCATCGACCCGGTCGGTCGGCATCGACAGCAATCCGTCGCACCCGGCAACGTGATCCAGTAGTTCCTCGCGCCGCAGCGGCAGCTTCCCCTTCCACACCGAGACGTCAGCGTGGGGTTCGAGTCGTTCCAGGCCATTGGACGGAATCGGGCGAGTCACCAAGACTTGGAAGCGGCTCATGACGTGATATCCTGAACAGTTCGAAAGGTCGTCTACGCGTGGACGGCTGAAATCGCCATAATAGAGACGTCATCATAGAGATAAAGCATGGGGTGCATGGGGCACACCGTGCGGACCTCCCAGTCAACCCTCCTCCCTTCCAACCGTCCAACAGCCGAGTTCCCGCTATGTCGATCGATCGATCCTACCATTGGACCCTCCGGATGCTCTGCGCCGCTGGCCTGCTGCTGATGCTCACCGCCCCTGGACCAGCGGCGGCGGAGGAAACGCAACAGACGGAGGAACAGGCCGAGGAGAACCTTGCGGCGGAACAACCCGAGGCCGAACGGGGCGACGACGCTGACCCGGGACAGGCCGACTTGGACGAGGCGGTACTCAAACGGATTGGCGCCGAGTCGACGACGCAGCTGCAAGCGGTGGTCGCGCTGCTTGAATCGGCCCTCGCGAAGGGACTCAGTGACGAGAACCGCTCGTTCGCCAAGAAGATGCTCGGCAGCGTGCAGCTTCAACTCGGCCAAAGCTACGCCAGTGAGATGATCCAGGCCGGAGGTCGCCGCCAGCTCCAGCTCCGCGATCAAGCGCTGGAAACGCTCCAGGAGGCGACCGAGAACGATCCGTCGCAGGTCGAAGCCTACCTGCTGATCGCCCGGTTGAACGTGCTGCCCGATGGGGACCAAGGGGCGATCGTCGAGGCGACGACCAAGGCGATTGAACTTCTGGAGGACGAACCCGAGGAGCGGAGCAAGGTCCTTGTGCTGCGCGCCTTGGCGCAGGAGACCAACCCGGAAAAACTCGAAGACCTCGACGCCGCGATCACCGCGGATCCCAACAACGCCGAAGCGTTGCAAGCCCGTGCGGCGGTCCGGATGCAGCTAGGCAACGTTGAGGGGGCGGTCGAGGACCTGCAGAGTGTCTTGACACGCGATCCCTCCAACCAGGCAATCGCCCAAGCCGCCGTACAGCAACTGGTGGAGCTCGACCGCACCGACGACGCCTTGTCCCTGTTGGGCGAGACGATCGAGGCCCAACCGAGTGAAGCTTTGTATCGATTACGGGCGATCCTTTACCGCATGGACGGCAAGGAAGAGGAAGCCTTGGCCGATTTGAACAAGGCCCTCGCGATGCAGCCGAAAGACCCGGTGGCACTGCTGCAACGGGCCGAGATCTCGATCTTCAACGGCGACATCAAGGGGGCCAAACGAGATTTGCAAAGCGCTGTGGACCTCGCCCCGCAAGTCGCCGACGCAACCCAGGCGATTTACGTGCGGTGCCTGATCGCCAACGAAGAGGGACGCACCGCCGACGCGATCAACGGCATGAAGGAGTTGGTCTCCCGCGAGCCGGACAACGCAGCGCGCCGCTACCAACTCGCCAATCTTTATCAGGTCGACAACCGCCCCCGGAAGGCGATCGAAACGTTGAGCGAGCTCTTGGAACGCGAGCCCGGCAACACGCTCGCACTCCGCTCCCGCGCCGACGCCCGCTTGGCCGTCGGCGAGCACGCCGAGGCGGTGCGAGACTACGAGCAAGCACTGGAAGGCATCGAGGAGGAACCGTCGAGCGAGCAGGCAGGCATCTTCAATAACTTGGCGTGGGTGCTGTCGACCTCCCCGGAATCCGACGTTCGCGACGGGGAGCGGGCACTGGAGTACGGGGAGAAAGCGGCTGAGTTGACCGACTTTCAAGAAGCCCACATCCTCAGCACCCTGGCCGCTTGCTATGCCGAGACCGGCGACTTTGAAAAGGCGATCCACTGGAGTGAAAAGTCAGTGGAACTGGGGCGAGCGGACGAGCACGAGCAGCTGGAGCAACTCGAACAGGAACTGGAAAGCTACCGCAAAGGCGAACCGTGGCGAGAGAAACAGGAGACCGAGGAGAATCAAGTTCCGCTGCTGGACACCAAAGATCTGATCGAGACCTGAAATCGGACCAAGGCCAGCATTTTCGCCTGGTCGCCGACGCCACCTACGACTGGGAATCCTGGCTCTCTCCGTCGGGCGAGCCACTGTGGGTCAACCCGGCGGTGGAGCGGATCACCCGGTACACGGTCGAGGAATGCCTGGCGATGCCCGGCTATCCGCTCCCCATGGTCGCCGAGGAGGACCGTCAGCGGGTCCGCGAACTGTTTGCCGAAATCTTGGCAATGCGTTCGGGCAATGACGTCGAGTTTCGGGTGCGGCGCCGCGATGGGCAGATGGTATGGGTCGCCATTTCCTGGCAACCGATGTTCCATGGGGAATCCCACCTGGGGTTTCGAACCAGCATCCGGGACATCTCCCGGAAACAAAAGCTCCGCGAAGCGCTTCGGATGCACGCCGAAAATCTGGAGGAACTGGTCAAAGAGCGTTCCGAGCGACTCCGACGCTTGGAACGCAAGCAAACGGAAATGGAAAAACTCGCCGCGCTGGGACAACTCGCCGCTTCGGTCGCACACGAAATCAACAATCCCTTGGCCGGTATCCGCAATGCCTTGACTCTGATCAAATCGGAGCAACCGAGCGAGGGCGACCACCAGAAGCTGTTCGAGCTGATTGACAAGGAGATCGATCGGATGAGTGAGATTGTGCAGCAGATGTACCAATCCTATCGCCGCCGATCGTCTCCCACGCGAACCATCGACTTGGCCAATCTCATCAACGAAGTGCTTTATTTCCTCACTCCCGTTGCCAATTCGCGACCGGTGGTCGTGGAGAACCGTTGTGACCCCACCCCGGCATGGGTCGAGTTACCGGAGGATGAGGTCAAGCAAGTCGTTTACAATCTGGTCCGCAACGCAATCCAGGCATCACCGCAGGGCCAGGTGGTCCAGGTCGAGTTGCACCGGCACGACGAAGGCTTTCAAGTCGACGTGATTGACCAGGGGGCGGGGATCTCCGATGACGACCTCCCCTCCATCTTTGAGCCTTTTTTCAGCACCAAAGGAAACGATTCCGGTGGTGGGCTCGGGCTCGGGCTGTCCGTTTCTCAATCGCTGTTGGATTCGATGGGGGGGCGGATTGACGTCAAGACGTTACCGGGACACGGCAGCCGGTTTTCTGCCATCTTTCCCCATCGGGTCGACCATGATTGAGAGGAGATCGTGAGTGCCACCGCGAAACCCACGATTGCTGATCGCCGATGATGAGCCGTTGTATCTGGAAACCACCTCTCAATTACTTACCAAGGCGGGCTTCGAGTGCGTTTGTGTCGCCGATGCCAAGGCGGCGGTTGCCGCGCTGCGCGAACAGCAGATCGATCTGCTACTGACCGACCTGAACATGCCGGGCAACCTCAAACTGGAGTTGCTTCGTTCCGGGCGCAGCCAGTGGCCCGAGGTTCCGGTGATCGTCGTCACAGGCGTCCCTTCGCTCCCGACTGCGATCGCGGCCCGCGCGATTCACCGCGCCAGCCGCCGGCGCGCGGGACCGTTCCAGGTCATCGACTGCACCGCGATCCCGGAATCGTTGTTCGAATCGCTCCTGTTTGGGCACGCCAAGGGGGCCTTCACCGGGGCGGCTCAAGACCAGCCGGGCTTGTTGGTTCGCAGCGATGGAGGCACCACCTTTTTCGACGAAATCGGCGAACTGCCGCTGACGCTGCAACCGAAGTTGCTGCGTGTGATTCAAGAACAGACATTCATGCCGGTGGGGAAGACAAAGCCGATCCAACTCAATACCCGATTCATCTGTGCTACCAATCGCAATCTGTTGGCGGAAGTCGACGAGGGGCGTTTTCGCCAAGATCTGTTCTACCGGCTCAGTGTGTTGCATCTCGAGTTGCCCCCGTTGCGTGAACGCGGCGACGACGTGATCGAGCTCGCCCAGCATTTCCTTGATCAGTTGGCGGGACCGGAACAACGCATCAACGGCTTCACGGATGCCTGTCTCCGGCGTCTGCGATCGCATCCTTGGCCCGGCAATGCCCGGGAGCTGAGAAACGCGGTCGAGAGTGCCATCGCGCTGTGCCGTTCGTCCCGCATCGATGTTGACGATCTGCCGGCTTGGATCGTCAATCCGGAGCGGTCGCCCACGGAGTCGGCTGCGGCGACGAACGTCTCCGGCACCGTGTTGGCGATGTCCCGGAACCAGGCCCTCGGCTGCGCCGACAAACGCTATTTCGAGACCTTGCTGGCGAGCTGCGAAGGGAACATCTCCCGTGCGGCACGGCACGCGGGGCTGTCGCGTCAAACGCTGCACAAACATCTAAAAAAACACAATATAGCCGCTGACAAGTTTCGCCCGAGCGCCTAATCGCTTCGGGTGTCGCGTCCGCTTGACACCCTTCACAGCTTAACGGTCGCGATTTCTTTACACCTCTTGTAGCCGCGACCAGTTAACGCGGTTTTTCTCGGTGTTTTGCGAATTTCTTCCGCTGGGCACACCGCTTGCAAATGGATTTGCAAAGCCCAGTGAATAGCTACTGTTCACTGGACGAGTTTGACTATCAACCAAAGGGGCGAGATTCGCATTCCACGTTGGCTCGCCACGTTTGGATCCCCAAGTAAATTGAGGCGTTCGATATGTATCAATCCAAGTTACTCCGAAGGCTGGCGTGCTCGACAATGGTGTTGTCCATGGCGCTGATGACGCCGGCGGTGGTGGAGGCCAGCGGTGCCAAGGCGAGGTCATCGGTCGACCGCCGACTGAGACCGGGTCAAGGGTATTTCCAGAGTTCGGTGCAGACTCGCTCCGTTCCCCGGACCTATTCACGTGCGTCGTCCAACGGTGTGATCAGGCGGTACTTTGCTCCTTCACGTCGGGCTCCTGCGCGTACCGCGCGCCGAGCGCCGGCGGCCCGTTCCAGTTCTCCAGCGGTCCGCCGTTACGTGGTGCCGCAGGAAACGGTTTCACAACCGGTCGATCGTCAGCCGGTTCGACGCGCCCGACCGCGGATCCAAGTCGACCAGTGACGAACTCTGGCCGACGCCTTGATCAAGACCGACGATCATTGATGGAGTCAAACGACCGCTGAACGAGAGCGGCCCCGAACTCCCCCAGACCAGCTGGCGACCGGTATCGGTTGCCAGCTGGTTTTTCTTGCGCGCTGCGATCCCCTGGCTTCACCATGTCGCCGGAAACAACGCGATTCCCTGAAGGCGAGCGACCGGAAACATCGCTTTTCCAAAGCCCGCGGGGCAGAGACGAGGGGGGGGCAGGCTGATCGCGTTTAGGGTGCCTCTCGGCGGAAA
>CAYWXT010000194.1:0-11275 GCA_964462125.1 uncultured Pirellulaceae bacterium
AACCTGAAAACGGTGTTGAGTGTCTTCGCCTCCAGCTATCTCGGCGGGGATGTCGAAATCCGATTCCGTCCTTCGTTCTTCCCATTCACCGAACCGAGCGTGGAGGTTGACTTCCTGTGGAACGGGAACTGGGTCGAGTTCGGCGGCGCGGGGATGGTCGATCCGAGCGTGTATGCGGCAGTTGGATACGATCCGGACCGGGTGAGCGGATTCGCGTTTGGATTGGGGGTCGAACGGCTCTGCATGCGGCGCCACGGGATCACCGATATCCGGGATCTGTACAGTGGCGACCTGAGGTTTTTGTCCCAGTTCTAGACCGACCGACGACCATGGGACGTCCGGCTCGCCGAGCCAAATCGGCACCGCCGTTGTCCCCCTACGGCACTGTCCCCCTACGGCACTGTCCCACTACGGCACGGATCGTCACCACGTTCGGCACACGGACGGCTTGAAAGTCCATCGTTTTGTTCCGGAAAAGTAGAGAGCCACTATGCTGGTGAGTTGGAATTGGCTGTCGCGGTACCTTCAGCTGTCGATGGACGTGCGTGAGTTGGAGGACCGTCTCAGCTTTTCGGGGTTGAATCACGAGTCGACCGAAAGCGTCGGCGACGACGTGGTGATCGACTTGGAGGTCACCAGCAACCGTGGAGACTGCCTCGGTCATCTGGGCGTCGCGCGCGAGATCGGCGTGTTGTATGACCTGCCCGTTTGTCGCCCGCAGCCGCAGCCGGCGACTTCCGGCCCGCCGGTCACGTCGTGTCTGACGGTGGAGAACCGGTTCCTCGAAGCATGTCCGCGGTACACCGCCCGGTTGGTGCGGGGCATTCAGGTCGCGCCCAGTCCGGCTTGGGTCGCCGAGTCGCTAGCGGCGGTCGGGATCCGGTCGGTGAACAACATCGTCGACGCCACGAACTACGTCATGATGGAGTGCGGCCAGCCACTGCATGCGTTCGACTACGCCACGGTCGCTGGCAAGAAGATCGTCGTTCGCCCGGGGGAGGCCGGGGAGACAATGGAGGCGATCGATCACCGCGCGTACACCCTCGAGAAGTCGATGTGCGTGATCGCCGACGCGGAGCGGGCCTCGGCGGTGGCGGGGGTGATGGGGGGAGCGGTTTCGGAAGTGACCGAGTCGACCCGCGACTTGGTGATCGAGTCGGCCATCTTCACGCCGCTTTCGGTTCGGCGTACGGCGCGGGCATTGAAGCTGCACAGCCCGTCGTCGTACCGGTTCGAGCGGCGGGTGGACCCTGCCGGGGTGGACTGGGCGAGCCGCCGGGTGTGTGAGTTGATCGTCGAATGGGCGGGGGGGGAAATCGCTCCGGGGATCATCGATACGGATCCGGAGGTTCCCCCGCGGGCCCCGATCGTGTTGCGGCCGGGCCAGCTGGAACGCGTTCTCGGGATCACGATTGACGACCAAGAAGTCGAACGGATCTTGACGGCGCTCGGATGCCAGCGGGGGCCGGCAGCGGGTGCCTATATTCCGCCGTCATGGCGCCACGACCTGACCCGCGAAGCCGACTTGGTGGAGGAAGTCGCCCGGATTCACGGTTACGACCAGATCCCGCATGACGCTCCGGTCCCGGTGACGCCCAGTGCGCGGCGACCGTTTGACACAGCGATGGAACGGGTGCGGTGGATTTTGACCGCTTCGGGGTTGAGTGAAGCGATGACGCCGAGTGTGGTGATGGCCAAGCTCGATGAAACGATTAGCCCTTGGACGCAGCGGCCGGCGCTGAGGACGCAAAGCTCGATGTTGGAAGGGGCCCAGCGTCTCCGCCGGTCCCTGATCCCGAGTTTGCTCCACAGCCGCGCCCACAACTGGGCCTCGGCAAGCCTGGCGGCGGATCTGTTCGAGGTCGCTCACGTTTACTTGCCCCAGGGTTCGGAAGAGGCATTGCCGGTGGAGGAGTACTGTTTGGGGATGGTGTGCGGCGTCGATTTCTTCGAACTTAAAGGGGTCATCGAATCGTTGTGCGGGCGGATGGGGGTTGCTGAGCCGTTGGGCGTGGAACCGGTCGAGCGGGGCGGGATGGCGGCCGGGGGCACCGTGGCCTTGCGGCTCGGGGAGACGTCCTTTGGGTTTCTGGGATCGGTCGACGAGCGTTTGCTCAAGCGTTGGAAGCTGCCCGGTCCGGTGGTGGCGGCGGAGTTATCGCTGGGGGTGCTTGTCGGCCGGGCCCAGTTGGTGCCCCAGCAGCGGGCGATCAGTCCCTTCCCATCGATCGAGCGGGACCTGAATTTTGTCCTTGACGAAACCGTTCATTGGAACGCCTTGGAGCGGACCGTTCGGGCGGCGGTCGGTTCGGAATTGGCGGGAGTGACCTACCGCGAGACGTATCGCGATGAAGCGAAGGACGGACCGGGGCGCAAGCGAGTGCTGCTCACCGTGCAATTGCAGAGTCAGCACGAGACCCTCAGTGGGGAGCATGCCGACACGTTGATCGGTGCGATCGTGGGGGCTTGCCGAGACGAACTGCGTGCGGAACTGCTAAGGTGATCATCAGTTGGACGTCGCCTTGATTGGCTGAGACCGGAAGGCTGGGTTTGGAAGGCGATCGTACGTCCTGTTCGACACGGTAGACAAAGAGTAACGATGAGCGTCAATCCGATCGATTTGTCGGTCTACGGAATCGAGGTGGACGACGTGATCCGCAACGCGACGCCGGCGCGGCTGTATGAGTCCGCCATCATCGACGAGGACGCCGTGATCGCAGCGTCGGGCGCCTTGGCGACCCGCAGCGGCGACAAGACCGGGCGGAGCCCCAAGGACAAGCGGATCGTCGACGAGCCGGGCACCAGCGACGACATCTGGTGGGGCGAGATCAACATGCGGTTGACCTCGCGGTCGTTTTCGATCAACCGCCAGCGGGCGATCGATTACCTGAATACGCGCCGACGGATCTTCGTCTTTGACGGTTTCGCTGGCTGGGACCCTGCCTACCAGATCCGGGTCCGTGTGATCGCCGAAAGCGCCTATCACGCCCTGTTCATGCACAACATGTTGATCCGGCCGACTGCCGAGCAGTTGCAGAACTTTGGCGATCCGGACATCGTGATTTTCAACGCTGGCTCGTTTCCGGCGAATCCCTACACGGCACAGATGACCAGCACGACCAGCATCGACTTGTCGTTTGAGCAGGGTGAGCTGGTGATTTTGGGAACGCAATACGCCGGGGAGATGAAGAAGGGCGTCTTCACGGTGATGAACTACCTGATGCCGCGGCGGGGTGTGTTGAGTATGCACTGCAGCGCGAACGAGTCGGACACGGGGCAGGTGGCGTTGTTCTTTGGGCTCTCGGGGACGGGCAAGACGACCCTTTCGACCGACCCCCGGCGACGGTTGATCGGCGATGATGAGCACTGTTGGAGCGACGACGGGATCTTCAACATCGAGGGTGGTTGTTACGCCAAGGTGATCCATCTGAATGAAGAGCACGAGCCGGAGATTTTCCGCGCGATCCGTTATGGGGCGGTATTGGAGAACGTGGTCTTTGACGAGGCGACCCATGAGGTCAATTACGACGACGCGTCGATCACCGAGAACACTCGGGTGGCGTACCCGATCGACTTCATCGAGAACGCCAAGATCCCGTGTGTTGGCGGCCACCCGGCGAACATCATCTTTTTGACCTGCGACGCGTTCGGCGTCTTGCCCCCGGTGGCGAAGCTGACGCCGGAGCAGGCGATGTACCACTTCATCAGCGGTTACACGGCGAAGGTGGCGGGGACGGAAATGCACGTCACCGAGCCCACCGCCACCTTCAGTGCCTGTTTCGGCGCTGCGTTTTTGGTGTGGCATCCGGCCAAGTACGCCGAATTGCTGGCGGCTCGAATACGGCAGCACGGCAGCCAGGTGTGGCTGGTCAACACCGGTTGGACCGGCGGGGCTTATGGCACGGGGACGCGGATGAGTCTTCAGCACACCCGCCGCATCATCGACGCGATCCACGACGGCACGCTTGATGCGGCCGAATGCTGGACCGACTCTCGGTTCGGATTCCAGGTCCCCATGTGTTGCAACCCGATCCCGCCGAAGATGCTCTGGCCCCGCGACGCGTGGCCTGATCCGGAATCGTACGACAGCATGGCACGGCGGCTGGCGGACCTTTTTCAGCAGAACTTCCGGCAATTTGAATCGGGCGCCAGCGAGGCGATTTGCGAAGCGGGTCCGACGCGGTAGGCGCTCAACTGCCTCGCTTTCTGGCCTTTCGACATTTTTCCTGCCTGGGTCCGTGATTTGCACGCCCGAGGGGGGCTGCGGCGGCTTGCCGCTCGGCCTTCGTCGTATACTGAAAGCGGCCTTGTTGGGCCGTTGCGGACTGGATCGCGGATGTTTATCGGAGAGGAACGTGCAGGCGCGTCGTGGGTATTTTCCAAGTTGGCCAAGATTGTTGGGTCGTATCCCGAGCTGGGTGACTCCGGTCATCGCTGTGGCCCAGGTCACCGCGTTGGCGATCGCCGGCGGGTGGTCGGCGGCGTTGGCCCAAGGGCCGGAGGCGGGTCCGGCGGGGGGCGAACGGGGAATCTTGCTCGACGTCTCGGTGCCGCTGACGGAGGCTTCCGCCTCATCGCTGGTCGCCCAATTGCGGTCACTTGGCGAGAACGTCGCCGGGGAAGGTCGCCGGACCGTGGTGATGCGGTACGGCGCCGACGCCTCCGGCGGATCGGAAACGGATTTTGAAAGCGCCCTGAAGCTCGCCCGCGCGATGACCTCGCCGGAGCTGCGACGGCTCAAACTGGTTTCCTGGGTCGAGGGCGAGCTCGACGGGCATTCCACCTTGCCGATTCTGGCATCGGATGTGTTGGTGGTTGGTCCGCAGGGCAGTCTTGGCGACGCCAGTGCGGGTGAGTCGTCGATGGATGAGACGGTGGCCTTGAGTTATCAGGCGATCGCGGAGCGGCGTGCGGTCTTTCCCCCTGCGGTGGTCACGGCCCTGGTCGACCCTGGGGCCGAGTTAGCACAGGTCGACAAGGTCGGCGGGGGGCAGACGTTGGCGGCCGGGGGGGAATTGCAGCAGCTTCGCGAGGAGGGCGAGGCGTTGCGGGAGGAGGTTTGGAGCGCCGACGGGGTGCCGTTGAGACTGGACGCCGATCGTCTCCGTTCGGCCCGCATCGCCGCCCAGGTCATCGGCACGACCGACGCGCTGTCGGAACATTTGGGGCTGGCGGTTTTGGAACCACTCTCCGCCGCGGCGGCCGACGGGGAGGTGGAGGGGGTATTGTTGGAGATCGTCGGTTCGATCTCTGCGAACCGTTCCCGGCGGTGGCAGGCGAATCTGTCAGCGACCCTCGATTCGGGCGAGACGAACACGTGGCTGGTGGCGATCGACTCCCATGGCGGGCGTTTGTCCGAGAGCGCCACGCTGGCCGGCTGGTTTGCCCAGCCGAGCCCGCCGCTGCAGACGGTGGCAGGTGTGATCCGGGGTGAAGCGAGGGGGGACGCGGCATTGGTGGCGCTGGCCTGCAAGCCGCTGTTGATGACCCCGGGTTCAACGTTGGGAGGCCCCGGATCGGAGGCGATGGCCCGGCGGGAGATCGCGGCGCAACGGGAGCTGATTTCGTTGGTGGCCCGTGAGACGCGGCGTTCGGAATCGCTCATCCGTGGCCTGCTCGATCACGAATCAGACGTCTATCGTTACACCAATCGCCGCACCGGCAGGGTCCGATATGCCACGGAGGAGGAGATCGTCGCGGGGGCAGAAGACGCGGAGTTGGAGCGGGATCGTTGGGAGCGTGGTGAGCAGATCGACCTGGCGGACGGTTTGTCGGCCGCCGAGGCGGTGGAGCTGGGGTTGGCCGATGGCCGCACCGACTCGCTCGAGTCGGCCGCCCGGAGGATTGGGTTTTCGGAGATTCCGCCGGAAGCCTCGGACCGCACCATCGTTCGCTTCGTCGAGCGGATCGGCCGCAGCCAGACGCTGGCGTTCTTCCTGCTATTCCTCGGGTTCGTGATGCTCTCGTCCGAGGCGAGTGCGCCGGGGGTGGGGGTTCCCGGCTTCATCGCGCTGCTCTGTTTCGCCTGTTTCTTCTGGATCAAATTTCTTTCTGGGACGGCGGAGTGGTTGGAGATGATGGCCTTTGCCCTCGGGATCCTGTGCATCGGCATCGAGTTGTTCGTGGTCCCTGGATTCGGAGTCTTTGGGGTCGGCGGGTTGGCGTTGACCATGCTTGGTGTGGTACTGATGAGCCAGACCTTCGTCGTTCCCCGCAACGCGTATCAATTGGAGATTCTGACGCGGGGGATTTGGACGGCATTGGGAAGTGCAGGTGGGTTGATCCTTGGGGTGGTCCTGATTCGCGCCATGCTTCCCCACGTACCGCTGTTCCGGGGACTCGTGATGGAGACCCCGGATGCGGTGATGACCGACACGAAGGAGCGGCTCACCGACTTCGCGCACTTGGAAGGCTGCGAAGGGGTCACAACGACACCGCTTCGACCGTCGGGCAAAGCCCGGTTCGAGGAGCAGATCGTCGGGGTCGTCAGCGATGGAACGGCAATCGGTTCAGGAGAATCGATCCGAGTCACCGAGGTCCACGGGAATCGCATCGTCGTGGAGCGGATGGAGTCCTGATGACCCTGATCTACGCGGCAGCCCTGTTCGTTCTCTGTTACGCGCTGATGGTGACCGAGTTCTTCATCCCCAGTGGCGGCTTGATCAGCATTGGGGCGGTGGTGGCCGCGATCGCCGCGGTCGTGATCGCGTTTACGCATAGCGCTCATGCGGGGCTGTCGATGATCGTCCTGTTTCTCATTACCACGCCGCTGGTCATGATGACGCTGGTGAGGGTTTGGCCCAAGACGTCGTTGGGTCAGCAGATGTTGAACCGCATGCCAGGGGAGCTTGCCCCGGGAGCGGCGCCTCGGATCACGCCCCGCGGCACGCCCCTGCACGAGCTGGTCGGCCAACTGGGGATCGCGCAAACCGACCTCCTGCCCGCCGGCCGGGTCGTCGTCGCGGGAGAAAAGCTGGATGCGGTCAGCGAGGGAGTCGCCATCGACCAGGGAACCCCGATCATCATCACGCGGCTGCAAGGAAGCCGGATTCGAGTCCGCCCGGCCAGTGAGCGGGAGCTGCAGGCCGCGGAGGCGTCAGGTCGGCCCCACTCGCCAGCCGCCCTGGAATCGCTGGACCTCGAGGAACTGGAGTAGGCGCCCCGGTTGCTGGAGTCAGGGTTGCTGGAGTCAGCGCTCCGGTTGGTTGACAGGGGGCCGACCGGGCGGGACGATAAAGCCGCATCTGGGCTCGGTATTTTCAAATGGAGCCGAGGGCCAGCCGTGAACCTCGTTGTTCGACGTGGTCGACGAAGCGGCTGGGCCGCTCCGCATGTTCAGCATGGGATGACTGATAATGGACCTCGCGTTACTGGCACAGGAGCTTCCGGGAACGACCGTGGCCGCCCTGATCGGCGCGTTGATGGTGTTCGCCGTGCTGCTCGTGCTGTTGTTCGTGTTCGCCAATTACTTCGGGTTGTGGATTCAGTCCAAGCTGACGCAGTCGGCGATCACGATCTGGAATCTGCTCGGGATGACCTTTCGCAAGGTCAACGCGCGGTCGATCGTGCGGAGCAAGATCATGGCCACCCAGGCGGGGCTGGATGACCCGGAATTGACCACCGAGGCGCTCGAGGCACATTACTTGGCCGGCGGCAACGTGCAACAGGTGATCCGCGCCTTGATTGCAGCCCGCAAGGCGAAGACGATCTGCCTGACATTCCGCGAGGCGACCGCCATCGACCTGGCCGGCCGCGATGTGTTGGAATCGGTCCAAACCAGCGTCTACCCGAAGGTCATCGACTGTCCGCCTCGGGGGGCGGCCAAGCCGTCGCTCGACGCCGTGGCCAAGGACGGGATCCAGCTCAAGGTCAAGGCTCGCGTGACGGTCCGCGCGAATCTGCAGCAACTGATCGGTGGGGCGACCGAGGAAACCATCATTGCCCGCGTGGGCGAGGGGATCGTCAGCGCCATCGGGAGTGCCGCCAACCACAAGGCGGTGCTGGAGAATCCCGACGTGATCAGCAAGGCGGTGCTGGCCAAGCGTCTCGATTCGCAAACTGCATTCGAGATCGTCTCGATCGACATCGCCGATATCGACGTGGGAGCGAACATCGGGGCTCGCCTGTCAGCGGATCAAGCCGAGGCCGACACGCAAGTCGCCCGGGCCAATGCGGAAGGGAAGCGGGCCGCCGCGGTCGCCGAGGAACAAGAAATGCAGGCGAAGATCGAAGAGAGCCAAGCCAAGTTGGTCGAATCCGAAGCCGCCGTGCCCCAAGCGATGGCGGAAGCGTTTCGTTCCGGAAAGCTGCACATTCTCGATTACTTCAAACTCCAAAATGTCAACGCCGACACGGAGATGCGGAAGGCGTTGGCCGGAAATACGCGTGAACAGACCGAAGCGCTTGACGACCGAAATATCTAAGGGACGAAATTTCAAGGGGACCGCGCTCTCGGCGTCTTCCGTAACACGATTTCAGCGTCAACACGAATTCCACCGGTGCCAACCATGTCCGGCGACCTTGAAGACTTCCTCCGCCGCGCCGCCCAGCGCCGCCAGAAAAAGTCGGCGGAACCTGCTGCCACGCCGCCGCAGCGGCGGCGGCCCGAATACAGCGACAGTCGGCGGGAGCGGGTGACCGAGCCGATCGAGGTCGCTGAGGTGGTCGACGACGCGGTCGAGCCGGAGTTGATCGATCAGATGGGGCAGTCCATCGCCGAGCAGCGAAAGCGGATCCGAGAGGCCGAACAGCGGGCCGCCGACATCCGGGCGCAGGCGAAAAAGAAGGCGAAGGCAGCTGAAAAAACGAAAACAGCGTCCGACAAACACCGCGTCGGTAGTCGTTCCCAACCGCCACCGAGCGGGCTCGTCGTTCCGACCCGAGATGACCTAATCGCTCTGCTGGCCCGACCCGACGGGCTTCGCCAAGCGATCATGATGAAGGAAATTCTGGAACGCCCCGAGCACCGCTGGTAGCCCCGGCGGCGAGATGGCAAGACGCAACCGAAGGAGCCACAGCCATTTCTAACGAAACACCCCGGATCGGTTGGATCGGGACTGGCGTGATGGGAAGCAGCATGTGCGGGCACCTGATCCGTGCGGGCTACACCGTCACCGTTTTCAACCGGACTCCTGAAAAAGCAACCGATCTGGTCGGCGCTGGTGCTACGCTCGCCGGCTCGCCCCGCGAGGTGGCCGAGCAAAGTGACATCGTCTTTTCGATCGTCGGATTCCCCGACGACGTCCACAAGGTAATCCTTGGCGAGGACGGTGTGCTTGCGGGGGGCAGCCCTGGGATGACGATCGTCGAGATGACCACCAGCCGTCCTTCATTGGCCGAACAGATCGCCGCGGCGGCGGCGGAGAAACAGATCGCAGCGATCGACGCCCCGGTCAGCGGTGGTGACACCGGAGCGCGAAACGCCGCGTTGTCGATCATGGTCGGCGGGGAGCGTGAAGCGTTCGACCGCGTCCAGCCGATGTTGGAACGGATGGGAAAAACGATTGTCTATCAAGGCGGTCCGGGCCGGGGTCAACACACGAAAATGGTCAACCAGACCCTGATCGCCACCGGCATGATCGGCGTTTGCGAGGCGTTGCTCTACGCCTACAAGGCCGGGCTCGATCTCCCCACCGTGCTGCAGAGCGTTGCTTCGGGAGCCGCCGGAAGCTGGTCGCTGTCCAATCTGGCTCCCCGCATGATCGAAGGTGACTTCGACCCCGGCTTCCTTGTCGAACATTTCATCAAAGACATGCGGATCGCCATGGATGAAGCCGCCGCAATGGACCTGTCGATGCCCGGCCTCGCCCTGGCGTCCCAGCTCTATCAAGCCCTCGCTGCTCAGGGACATCGCAAGGATGGAACTCAAGCCCTGGTCCTGGCGCTGGCCCAATTGAACGAGATCGATTGGCGAAAAGTGGAGTGCTCGCGGACGCAACATGTGAGCATGTACTAAGGTTCCACAATCATCTCACCGTTCATCACCGGCCAGTGCCCAGGAAAGGTGCACAGGTACGGATAGCGGCCGGGATCGGCCGGGGCGCGGAAGTAGATGCTGAACTCATTCCCCGGTGGGACGATGTCGGTGTAGGCCAGCACCTCGGGGGAGTCGGGAACGTAATGCCGCAGCGCCGCCTCTGGGTCGGCCACCAACCGATTGGTCAGCTTGCCGACCGTCTCTAACATCCCCGGACGAAGCAACGCCCAGTTGTGCGGCACAACATCGGGGTTGACCAAGACCAACCGGAGCGGTTGTCCCGGCTTGACTCGGAATGACGACGTATCGAACGTCAGGTTGCTGCTGCAGCCGATTCGTATTTCCCGAACCTCTTCGGCGGCCACGCCCTTGCCCAGCACCTCCTCGCTCGGTTCTTTCCACGGGTTAGGAACACTGCGGGTCAGTAGCGCCACGTCCGCCAAGATCGGATGGGGAGCAATTTCCTTGTCCGCCCACGTCTCCCATGTCGATGGCGGCAGGTCGAACCCACGGGGAATTTCAGGGTCGAGCGCATGAAGGGTCAGAAACAGCTCGCACCGTTCGTCCGCCGTGGTCGCCACACTCAGGTGAAGTTGATTGACCGGTTGCAAGTCGGGGAGTTCCAGGAACATCTCGCGGCGGTCCGAGGAAAGGTGGACGTCGCCGATCTCCAGAGGGTCGTGGCCGGGGGTTCCCGGATGGTGGGTGGAGAGTTCCGGGGACCCGTAGCCGGGGCCGAAACGGTAATTCCATACCTGGGCGAAATGGTTCTCAGGATCCGACGCGACGCCACGATCCAAGGGACGAGAGAATCGCAAGCGTAGGCCGCGGCAGTGGGCGTGAAAATCGGTCGGGAGTTGGACATCACCCCCGGTGTAGCGGACGCGTTGGAAACAGCCATCGTCGACCGAATAGGTCCCCCAGCCGGCCGCACCTCCGACGTACAACTGGCCGTCATGGGGATGAAACGCTCCGCGATGGGCACCGCTACGAAATTCCCCCGGCAACCTGACGACGCCTCCTTGAAGGACACCGGCGACCTCATCGCGCAGGACCAGGAAGTAGCTCGCCGCACCATAGGACAAATGCACCAGTTGTTTTTCCAACGGTCCCCACTCCGAACTGTCAACGAACACCTGACCGCCGCTGGAGTTGTCCAAGCCGCGCGGCAGATAGACCATGGGCAGATCGGGCGGCCGGTCGTCGCGGAGCCCGTGGTCTCCAAAGTGGGGCGGCTCAACGCCACCGCTTTCGCTCTCGGCCGAAATCAACCCGCGCGATTGCCCTGGAGTCCCCGCG